>NZ_FXUY01000001.1:0-301607 GCF_900182985.1 Pseudomonas helmanticensis
AGCTAGTCTAACCTTCGGGAGGACGGTTACCACGGTGTGATTCATGACTGGGGTGAAGTCGTAACAAGGTAGCCGTAGGGGAACCTGCGGCTGGATCACCTCCTTAATCGACGACATCAGCTGCTCCATAAGTTCCCACACGAATTGCTTGATTCATTGAAGAAGACGATAGAAGCAGCTTTAAGCTCCAAGCTGATAGCTCCAAGCTAACAGTTACGCGCTCGAAATTGGGTCTGTAGCTCAGTTGGTTAGAGCGCACCCCTGATAAGGGTGAGGTCGGCAGTTCGAATCTGCCCAGACCCACCAATTTTGTTATGGGGCCATAGCTCAGCTGGGAGAGCGCCTGCCTTGCACGCAGGAGGTCAACGGTTCGATCCCGTTTGGCTCCACCATATAACTGCTTCTGAAAGTTTAGAAATGAGTATTCCCTTGAGAATATTGATTTCTAGTCTTTTGATTAGATCGTTCTTTAAAAATTTGGGTATGTGATAGAAAGATAGACTGAACGTTACTTTCACTGGTAACGGATCAGGCTAAGGTAAAATTTGTGAGTTCTCTTAATTGAGAAATTCGAATTTTCGGCGAATGTCGTCTTCACAGTATAACCAGATTGCTTGGGGTTATATGGTCAAGTGAAGAAGCGCATACGGTGGATGCCTTGGCAGTCAGAGGCGATGAAAGACGTGGTAGCCTGCGAAAAGCTTCGGGGAGTCGGCAAACAGACTTTGATCCGGAGATGTCTGAATGGGGGAACCCAGCCATCATAAGATGGTTATCTTGTACTGAATACATAGGTGCAAGAGGCGAACCAGGGGAACTGAAACATCTAAGTACCCTGAGGAAAAGAAATCAACCGAGATTCCCTTAGTAGTGGCGAGCGAACGGGGACTAGCCCTTAAGTGGCTTTGAGATTAGCGGAACGCTCTGGAAAGTGCGGCCATAGTGGGTGATAGCCCTGTACGCGAAAATCTCTTAGTCATGAAATCGAGTAGGACGGAGCACGAGAAACTTTGTCTGAATATGGGGGGACCATCCTCCAAGGCTAAATACTACTGACTGACCGATAGTGAACTAGTACCGTGAGGGAAAGGCGAAAAGAACCCCGGAGAGGGGAGTGAAATAGATCCTGAAACCGTATGCGTACAAGCAGTGGGAGCCCACTTTGTTGGGTGACTGCGTACCTTTTGTATAATGGGTCAGCGACTTATTTTCAGTGGCGAGCTTAACCGAATAGGGGAGGCGTAGCGAAAGCGAGTCTTAATAGGGCGTCTAGTCGCTGGGAATAGACCCGAAACCGGGCGATCTATCCATGGGCAGGTTGAAGGTTGGGTAACACTAACTGGAGGACCGAACCGACTACCGTTGAAAAGTTAGCGGATGACCTGTGGATCGGAGTGAAAGGCTAATCAAGCTCGGAGATAGCTGGTTCTCCTCGAAAGCTATTTAGGTAGCGCCTCATGTATCACTGTAGGGGGTAGAGCACTGTTTCGGCTAGGGGGTCATCCCGACTTACCAAACCGATGCAAACTCCGAATACCTACAAGTGCCGAGCATGGGAGACACACGGCGGGTGCTAACGTCCGTCGTGAAAAGGGAAACAACCCAGACCGTCAGCTAAGGTCCCAAAGTTATGGTTAAGTGGGAAACGATGTGGGAAGGCTTAGACAGCTAGGAGGTTGGCTTAGAAGCAGCCACCCTTTAAAGAAAGCGTAATAGCTCACTAGTCGAGTCGGCCTGCGCGGAAGATGTAACGGGGCTCAAACCATACACCGAAGCTACGGGTATCACCTTCGGGTGATGCGGTAGAGGAGCGTTCTGTAAGCCTGTGAAGGTGAGTTGAGAAGCTTGCTGGAGGTATCAGAAGTGCGAATGCTGACATGAGTAACGACAATGGGTGTGAAAAACACCCACGCCGAAAGACCAAGGTTTCCTGCGCAACGTTAATCGACGCAGGGTTAGTCGGTCCCTAAGGCGAGGCTGAAAAGCGTAGTCGATGGAAAACAGGTTAATATTCCTGTACTTCTGGTTATTGCGATGGAGGGACGGAGAAGGCTAGGCCAGCTTGGCGTTGGTTGTCCAAGTTTAAGGTGGTAGGCTGAGATCTTAGGTAAATCCGGGATCTTAAGGCCGAGAGCTGATGACGAGTGTTCTTTTAGAACACGAAGTGGTTGATGCCATGCTTCCAAGAAAAGCTTCTAAGCTTCAGGTAACCAGGAACCGTACCCCAAACCGACACAGGTGGTTGGGTAGAGAATACCAAGGCGCTTGAGAGAACTCGGGTGAAGGAACTAGGCAAAATGGCACCGTAACTTCGGGAGAAGGTGCGCCGGTGAGGGTGAAGGACTTGCTCCGTAAGCTCATGCCGGTCGAAGATACCAGGCCGCTGCGACTGTTTATTAAAAACACAGCACTCTGCAAACACGAAAGTGGACGTATAGGGTGTGACGCCTGCCCGGTGCCGGAAGGTTAATTGATGGGGTTAGCTAACGCGAAGCTCTTGATCGAAGCCCCGGTAAACGGCGGCCGTAACTATAACGGTCCTAAGGTAGCGAAATTCCTTGTCGGGTAAGTTCCGACCTGCACGAATGGCGTAACGATGGCGGCGCTGTCTCCACCCGAGACTCAGTGAAATTGAAATCGCTGTGAAGATGCAGTGTATCCGCGGCTAGACGGAAAGACCCCGTGAACCTTTACTATAGCTTTGCACTGGACTTTGAATTTGCTTGTGTAGGATAGGTGGGAGGCTTTGAAGCGTGGACGCCAGTTCGCGTGGAGCCAACCTTGAAATACCACCCTGGCAACTTTGAGGTTCTAACTCAGGTCCGTTATCCGGATCGAGGACAGTGTATGGTGGGTAGTTTGACTGGGGCGGTCTCCTCCTAAAGAGTAACGGAGGAGTACGAAGGTGCGCTCAGACCGGTCGGAAATCGGTCGTAGAGTATAAAGGCAAAAGCGCGCTTGACTGCGAGACAGACACGTCGAGCAGGTACGAAAGTAGGTCTTAGTGATCCGGTGGTTCTGTATGGAAGGGCCATCGCTCAACGGATAAAAGGTACTCCGGGGATAACAGGCTGATACCGCCCAAGAGTTCATATCGACGGCGGTGTTTGGCACCTCGATGTCGGCTCATCACATCCTGGGGCTGAAGCCGGTCCCAAGGGTATGGCTGTTCGCCATTTAAAGTGGTACGCGAGCTGGGTTTAGAACGTCGTGAGACAGTTCGGTCCCTATCTGCCGTGGACGTTTGAGATTTGAGAGGGGCTGCTCCTAGTACGAGAGGACCGGAGTGGACGAACCTCTGGTGTTCCGGTTGTCACGCCAGTGGCATTGCCGGGTAGCTATGTTCGGGAAAGATAACCGCTGAAAGCATCTAAGCGGGAAACTTGCCTCAAGATGAGATCTCACTGGAACCTTGAGTTCCCTGAAGGGCCGTCGAAGACTACGACGTTGATAGGTTGGGTGTGTAAGCGCTGTGAGGCGTTGAGCTAACCAATACTAATTGCCCGTGAGGCTTGACCATATAACACCCAAGCAATTTGCATGCTCCGAGCTGAAAAGCGAGAGAGACCAGATTGCGGTGTGTGAAGACGAAACGAACCGAAAGTTCGATGTTTACAAACACCGAAAGCTGTCACATACCCAATTTGCTGAAGCGAGGCCATCTGGCCACGATTCGGTACCCGAATTTCTTGACGACCATAGAGCGTTGGAACCACCTGATCCCATCCCGAACTCAGCAGTGAAACGATGCATCGCCGATGGTAGTGTGGGGTTTCCCCATGTGAGAGTAGGTCATCGTCAAGATTAAATTGCAAAACCCCAATTGCGAAAGCAGTTGGGGTTTTGTTTTGCCTGCGAAAAAGTTTTTGAACACTTGCGGACCATCCCAACCGTCGCAAGAGCGGCCATTGGGGAAAAACCTTCTGAAGTGACCGGGCAGTTTTTGGTATGGTGCAGCTCGTTTTTTAATGGACTGATGTCATGCCCACGGATCGGCACTCATTTATGTCAAAGAGTTGCTGTAGAAATGCCTGAACCAATCCCGATCAAGGATCACGAAAAAGAGACGCGCCTGGTCAACAAGCGGTTGATCGCCTGCGCCTTGTTCGTCTTCGCCGTCAGCTGTGCGCTGGTGGTGCGCCTGTACATCCTGCAAGTGGTGGAATTCGACTACCACTCGACCATCTCCGAAAATAACCGTGTTCATGTCCTGCCTATTGCGCCGACACGTGGGCTGATCTACGACCGCAATGGCGTGTTGCTGGCCGATAACCGTCCCAGTTACAACCTGATCTTCACCCGTGAACGAGCGACTGACGTCAATCAGGAGCTGGACGAGGTGATCAATCTGCTGCATTTACCCGCAGAAGATCGCACAGTCTTCGATAAAGCGATGAAGCAGTCTCGCCATCCGTTCACGCCAGTCACGCTGTTCTACGAGCTGACGGAAGAGCAGATCGCCGTCCTCGCGGTCAACGAGTTCCGCTTGCCCGGCCTCGATGTCGAACCCCAATTCGTTCGCCACTATCCGCTGGGCGCACATTTCGCTCACTCGATCGGCTACGTCGGCCGGATCAACGAAAAAGAATCCAAGAGCCTCGATTCGGTTGAATACCGCGGCACGCAATCCATCGGCAAAACCGGTATCGAACGTTTCTACGAGGCGCAGTTGCACGGCCACGTCGGATATGAAGAGGTCGAGACCAACGCCCAAGGTCGTGTACTGCGTGTGCTCAAACACACCGATCCGGTACCCGGCAAGAACATCGTCCTGAGCCTCGACGTCAAACTGCAGGAAGCGGCGGAGGCGGCACTCGGTGATCGTCGCGGTTCGGTGGTCGCGCTCGATCCGTCTACCGGCGAAGTGCTGGCGATGGTCAGCAACCCGAGTTTCGACCCGAACCTGTTCGTCACCGGCATCAGCTCCAAGGAGTATTCGGCGCTACGCGACTCGATTGACCGGCCGCTGTTCAACCGCGTCTTGCGTGGCCTCTACGCACCGGGTTCGACAATCAAGCCGGAGGTTGCGATTGCTGGTCTCGATGCCGGTGTTGTAACGCCGCAGACTCGCGTCTTCGACCCGGGTTACTACCAACTGCCGGACTTCGATCACAAGTACCGCAACTGGAACCACAGTGGCGACGGCTGGGTAGATATGGACGCAGCGATCATGCGATCCAACGACACATACTTCTATGACCTCGCGCACAAGCTCGGCATCGATCGCCTGCACGACTACATGGCGATGTTCGGCCTCGGTGAGAAAGTCTCGCTGGACATGTTCGAAGAGTCACCCGGCCTGATGCCATCTCAGGCGTGGAAACGTGCCACGCGTCGACAGGCCTGGTTCCCGGGCGAAACCGTGATTCTCGGTATTGGCCAAGGCTACATGCAGGTCACGCCGCTGCAACTGGCCCAGGCCACCGCACTGATCGCCAACAAAGGTGTGTGGAACCGTCCGCACCTGGCCAAGACGGTCGACGGCATAGCTCCGGTTGATGAGAATCCGATGCCGAATATCCTCCTCAAGGATCCGCGCGATTGGGAGCAGGTCAACCATGGCATGCAGATGGTGATGCATGACGCGCGTGGTATTGCCCGCGCGGCAGCGGTGGGTGCGCAATATCGCATCGCCGGCAAGAGCGGCACGGCGCAAGTGGTGGCGATCAAGCAGGGCGAGCGTTACAACCGCGAGAAAACCCTGGAACGGCACCGCGACAACGCCTTGTTCGTCGGTTTCGCTCCGGCGGAGCATCCAAAGATCGCGATTTCGGTAATGATCGAAAACGGTGAGGCCGGTGGCCGTGTTGCCGGTCCGGTGGTGCGGCAGATCATGGACGCCTGGTTACTCGATCAGGACGGCCATCTCAAGCCGCAATACGCGGCGCCGACCAAAGCGCCGGGTGACCCGCACGTTTAATCGTCAACAGCTTTCCAGCACCGGCTCATGCAAGCTCGGCCGGTGCTGTGAAATGCCTATTTGCAACGATAACCCTCGGGCATCGTGACGGTGTAGGTGCGCTGCACACGGTCCTCGAAGTTCAGGTTCTGCAAGCCTTGCTCCACCAGAAAGGCTTCGACCCTGGCTGCCTGGCAGTCTTCGTTATAGGACGACGCGCGAAGCAGGTAGACCGGGCGCTTGCTGACTTCATCCCGGGCGGTGGCAATGAACGTACTGAGCGTGGTGTAACCGGTGCGCTCCGAGCTACCTATCGGGCCATAGGTCGTGTTGGGTGTACTCGTGCAGTTCAGCCGGTCGTCTTTTTTCTTGCTGTTCTTGCACACGGTAGAGGTGCTGGTCGGCACCTGCCCATAATCGGTAGCGGTATAGCGGTAGGTCACTTGTCGACTACCAATGTCGAGGCTGATGGTCATTTTTATCGGCGCGTGGTTCTTCGGCAGACTGACATCGGTATAGACCTGCTGGTAGCCCATGTCTTTCAGTGCACTCACCATGTCGCGGAGATAGTAGCGAGCGTTAAGTGCGTTTTCGTCGCTGCCACCCGCAGACGTCACGAGTACCGTCGCCTTTCGGTCAAAATGATAATCCGGATCAGGTGTGGCATTCAGCGCTACGTCCATTTGCGTGGCGCAGCCGCTGATCAACGCGGTCAGTAAAAACAGCGCGGAGAATAAAAACCGGGTCATGAAAAAGCCGCCTTGCAACTAAGGATTGAATAAGAGTTAAACGCTGGGGACTGGCGACAATTAACTCGCGCTGCTGCGCAAGGTTCAGTCTTTCTGGTATTCCAGCAGATCGCCAGGCTGGCAATCGAGTGCTGCACAGAGTTTGTCCAGCGTGGCCATCTTCACGCCCTTGACCTTGCCATTCTTCAGTAACGACAGGTTGGCCTCGGTGATGCCCAGCAGGCTGGCTAACTCTTTCGAGCGAATTTTTTGCGTGGCCATGACAACGTCAAGGCGGACGATAATGGTCATTGTATTGTTCTATATGTATTGGCTTTGCTCATCGCTGAGTACTTTTGCATCGCGCATGATAATTGAAAATAAACAGAGCAATACGCCTTTGACAATCTCGTATGCAGAAGAGGAAGACAGGCCGATCGAGAATTGAAAAATGCGATCCCCGGGCGGCAGATCGATAGACAGGGTCAAACCCTGCAAAGTCTCCACCAGTGGGTAGGCCGCCGGAGAAATGATGCACAGAATCCCTACTCGCCACAGAACCTTGATATTGCGCTCGGTCCAAGTTTCACCGCGGGACAAGCGCAGAAAAAACAACCCGGTCAGGCAAAGTACGTAAGTCGAAAGTAGAACGGGCAGGAAATCCAACACCACCAGCAATGCAATGACCAGTGGCGACAGCCATGTGTCGGGTGCAAGCAGCGCACCTTCGACAAACGGGTCAAGCAGTTGCGGTGAGTTTTCCGCAAAGGCGTAGAGCAGCGCCGCGAGCATTTCATCGGTTTTGAAGAACCAGATCGAAGCGGTACTGCCGACCTCGGTGACCGCTAGGACCCAGACCAGAAGCGCCGCCAACAATCCCACCCAATGCATGCGTTGCAGTGCCAATCCGTTGATACGAGTACTCATGAAAATTCCTTGCGGTGTCATTGGGAGTGACGGATTCTCGATGTTTAATTATCGAATGGCAATAATAAATTGTTCTTGTTTTGTGAAGGTCCCCGTCGGCATCGAGGTGCTGGGGCCATAGAATGATTCTTCAATTCAATCGATTTTCGGGGATTTGCAATGTCGACAGGCTCTCGGATTCGTAGCAAGTCGAGAGCAGGGAGGGACGCGAGCCACTGGGGGGGCGCCGGTATCGGTGACGGGTTCAGGGAATGATGGGAGCGGGGGACACACACCACAGGCATGCTTCAGTCCCCCCGCTCTGATAAGGCTTATTTGATCTCGGTGACGAAGTTTTCCCGCGAGCGACGAACCTTCTTCAAGTTCACCAGCCAGTCACCTTCAGCGGCTCGATGGCCCAATGGCAGAATCACCACGCTACGCAAGTTGCGAGCCGCGAGGCCGAGGATTTCGTCGATGGCAGCCGGGTCGAAGCCTTCCATAGGTGTCGCATCGACTTCTTCAAATGCTGCGGCAATCAGCGCCGAGCCAAGACCAATATAAGCCTGTCGCGCCGCCGCCTGGTAGTTGGCTTCCTTGCCACGTGCAGCGACGATGCCCAAGAGCATTTGACGGTAGTTTTCCCATCCTTCGTTAACGCTGCCGCGCACTTGGTTAGTCAGGTCGAACATCATGTTGACCCGCTCCGCCGTGATGTCGTCCCACGCGGCGAACACCAGCAAATGCGAGCAGTCGGTGACCTGCTCCTGATTCCAGCTGACAGCTTTGATCTTTTCGCGAACCTCGGCATTGGTCACTACGAGCAATTCAAAGGGCTGCAACCCACTGGATGTTGGCGTTAACCGGACCGCTTCCAGGATGCGTTCAATTTTCTCATCGGCCACAGTCCTGGCAGAATCGAACTTCTTCGTTGCGTAGCGCCATTTCAGCAGTTCTGTCAGTTTGCTCATCATTAAATTCCGTAAAGGTGAAAGATGTTCAGGTGGGTCAATAACGACTGGCTGTCGTGCTGAACCTGGGCTTATGCTAATGATTAAAGCCAACTTTAAGGTCAAGCACTTTTTATGAAGATCGGAGAGGTTTCCAAGCGCACAGGTGTTGCCGCGTCGGCGATACGCTATTACGAGGAGCAAGGTTTGGTTGAGCCTTCTACCCGTGACGCCAATGGATATCGGCACTATGGCGAGGCGGCTGTTGCGCGATTGATCCTGGTGCGCGATGCCCAGCGACTGGGTTTTTCTCTCGACACCATTCGCGGTCTGTTCCTGCAGGATGGCAGTTGTTCGAAATCGCTGACCATTGCGCAAATCGATATCCGCCTGGATGAGATTCGGCAGATCGAGGCCAACCTGGCGCTGCAAAGTCAGGGGCTGCTGAGGCTGCGGCATACACTTGAAGAAAGTCTGCGCACCGGCGTTCCTCCCGTTTGCGCGAGCGGGCACCGGGCCGAATCGTATCGGCATGAACAGAGCCTCGCCCCGCGAAGCGCATTGCCTGAGCAGCCGGCCAGTAGGTGATAGCGCCCTACGGTGCTTGCCATCGCCCTGACGTTAACGTAAAGATTGCCGTCAGGGCGCTGAAATACTGAAAGCGCCAAGCGGACCGCTGCGGAGCGCTTGATGACTCTTATAAAAACAACTGATCCCAAGTCACCCCACGAAGCCCGGCTCGCCCGGGAAAAGTTGCACCAGGAAGGGCAAGTGCCCGACGGTGTGCTGCGTGCGGAAATCGATGCTTCTTGGCGACGCAGTCTCAGCCACGGCGTGCTCTTCAACGGCAAACACGAGCTGATGCTGGAATCGAGCGCCAGCCTCGACGTGCTGCTGGCGAGTAATCGCCTGCTGATCGACGCCGCGATGCCCGCCATCGATTACCTTGCCGAACGTCAGGGCAAGGAAGGCTTGATCATCCTCGCCAACTCCGACGCAACCATTCTCGCCGTCGAGGGCCGCGCTGACCGGCTCAAGGGCAGTGGCCTGCAGGACATCACCCTTGGCGCCTGCTGGAGCGAGGCCGCCCGAGGCACCAATGCCCTCGGCACCGCACTGGTTGAAGCCCGGCCGACGCTGATCGATTGCGGCGAACATTACCTCGATCGCCTGACTGATTTTTCCTGCACCTCGGTGCCAATCCATTGCCCGCAAGGCGAGATTCTCGGTGTCCTCGATCTGACCCGCGAAGGCCCGCTCGGTCGGGTGCATGACAGCACCGCGCTATTGAGCATGGCGGTCAGTCAGATCGAAAGCCGGGTGTTCAATAACAGTTTCCCTGATCAGATCGTCCTGGCGTTTCACAGTCGCCGGCAGTATCTGGAATCGCCGTGGCAGGGCTTGCTCGCAGTCAGTCTCGGCGGACAGATCCTCGCGGTCAGCGCGCAAGCCTGTCAGTTGCTGCGGGCCGAACGTTCGGCCTTGGTCGGACGCCGCTGCGAAGAGTTTCTCGGTGTCGATGGCGTGCAACTGCTCAGTCGTTTGCAGCAGGGCGGCGTCGGCAGTCTGCAAACCGCCAAGGGCGAGTTTTTCTACAAAACCCTGCGTGCGCCGGCGCGCTCGGTCAACGTTGGCGGCGCGCCACGCAGTGTGGCGAAAACCCTTAAAGCGCCAGCGGATCTCGATGCACTGGCCGGCAGCAATGCCCGCTATGCCCGCGCCTTGCGCATGGCAAGGCAAGGTCTGGCCAATGAGCTGCCGGTGTTGCTGCTCGGCGAAACCGGCACCGGCAAGGAAGTCATCGCCCGCGCCTTGCACATGGCCGGCAGCCGTTGCGACAAACCCTTTGTCGCGGTGAACTGCGCGGCCATTCCCGAAGGTCTGATCGAATCGGAACTGTTCGGCTACCGCGAAGGCGCGTTCACCGGATCACGGCGTGGCGGCATGATCGGCCGCTTGCAACAGGCCCATGGCGGCACACTATTTCTCGATGAAATCGGCGACATGCCACTGGCGTTGCAAGCGCGCCTATTGCGGGTGTTGCAGGATCGCAAAGTCGCGCCGCTCGGTGCCGGTGAAGAGCAGGACATCGACGTCGCACTGATCTGCGCCACCCATCGCGACCTGAAAATCCTGGTCGCCGACAAGCAGTTTCGCGAAGACCTGTTCTATCGCGTCAACGGCATCAGCGTGATGCTGCCGGCGCTGCGCGAGCGTGATGATTTCGCCGCGCTGGTGGCAAGACTTTTAAGCAAGCTCGAAGCGCCGAACGTAGTGCTGCATGACGACCTCGACCGCTTGCTCGCCGGCTATCACTGGCCGGGTAATATCCGCCAATTGGAAATGGTCCTGCGCACCGCGCTTGCCATGCGCGAACCGGGCGACAGCGTGCTGACCCTCGAGCACTTGCCTGACAGCATGCTCGACGATCTGAGCGCCAGTGAAAAACCGCCGGCTGGCAGTATTCGCGAGAATGAATTGGAGATGATCCGCCAGTCCCTTGATAGCCATCAGGGCAACGTCTCGGCTGCTGCCGACGCCTTGGGTATCAGCCGCGCGACCCTGTATCGCAAACTCAAACAGTTGCGCTCGTGATGTTGCGTTTTATTGTTCGGCTGATCGACAGCCGTGACCCTGCCGCGCTGCAAGCGGCGTTGCGCTGGCTGTATGGCTTCGTCCGCCCGCAACGTCTGGCGATTGCCGGTTTGCTCGGACTGTCGGTGTGCGCCTCGTCGCTGGTGCTGGTGCAGCCATGGCTGGTCAAGCTGCTGATCGACGATGGTCTGCTGGCGCGTAATTTTCCGATGCTGGTGCTGATCGCGGTGCTGATGATCATCGCCGGATTGCTCGGTACCGCGTTATCAGGGATCAACCGTTATCTGCACACGCGCTTGTCCGGGCGGATTCTGTTCGCCCTGCGCGATGACCTCTATCGGCATTTGCAAACCTTGTCGCCGAGCTTCTATGGGCAGCGGCGGATTGGCGATCTGATGTCGCGGCTCGATGGCGATGTCGCGGAGATTCAGCGCTTTGCCGTGGACTCGCTGTTCTCCGCCGTCTCCAGTGTGATTGGTCTGGTGGTCGCAATCGCGATGCTCTTGACCTTGTCTTGGAAGCTGTCGTTGCTGGCGCTGGTGCTGATTCCCCTCGATGTGTTGTGGCTGCGCTGGATGCGGCGCAAGGTCGAGCGTGATGTGCGGCAGTTGCGCGAGCGTTCGGCAGACATGTCGTCGTTCATGGTCGAGACGCTGCCGGTGATGAAATTCATCCAGGCCGCCGGGCAGCAACAGCGAGAAGCGCGGCGCCTGGAGAACCTCGGCCAGGGTTACATGAATCAGTTGCTGCGGCTGCAAATCACCGAGTTTTTCACCCAGGCAGTGCCCGGCACGTTGACCTCGTTGTCCCGCGCTTGCGCGTTTTTGATCGGCGGTTATTGGGTGGTGCAGGGCACTTGGCAGCTCGGCGCATTGATCGCGTTTTCCACCTATCTGGGCATGGCGGTTGGCCCGGTGCAGAGCCTGTTGGGATTGTATGTGGCGATTCAACGGATGACTGTCAGCCTCGGTCGGGTGATGGAATTGCGCGGCGAAGAACCTACCGTGCGCTCGCCGCTTGCGCCGCAACCTTTGCCGGCCTCGGGCGAGCTGCGTTTTGACAATGTGCACTTCAGTCATCCTGGCCGGCCGAGCACCTTGAGCGGCATTGAAGCGACGATTCCCTACGGTTTGAAAGTCGCCCTGAGCGGTGGCTCCGGCGTTGGCAAATCGACCTTGATCGACCTGTTGCAACGTCATCACGATCCGCAATCGGGGCGGGTGCTGCTTGGCGAAGTCGATCTGCGCGAACTCGATCTGTTCGAGCTGCGTCGACGCATTGCGGTGGTCAGTCAGGACATCGTGCTGTTTCGTGGCAGCCTCGCCGACAACCTTGCCTATGCAGTGCCGGACGCCAGTCGCGAATCAATTGCCGAAGTGGCGCGGCTGGCGCAGCTCGACAGCCTGATCGGCTCACTACCCGAAGGGCTCGACAGTCCGTTGGGCGAGCGCGGCCAGCAGTTGTCCGGCGGGCAGAAACAACGCATCGCGATTGCCCGGGCGCTGTTGCAGGATCCCTTGATTCTGGTGCTCGACGAAGCCACGTCGGCTGTCGACGAAGCCACCGAGCGCGATGTGATCGAAGCCATCGACCGCTTGTTTGCCGGGCGTACGCGCATCCTCATCAGCCACCGGCCGTCGACCCTGGCCGATGCCGATCTGCGCTTCGAATTGCTCGACGGCGTGCTGACCTCGAAAACGGTGCTGCATGAAGCCTGAGTTGCGGATCGGCGTGGTCGACAGCGGGCACTCGGCGGCGCAACGGGTGCAGGTGATTGCCGGGCAGCGGTTCTCGTTGCTGGAGGACGGCCTGGCGCAGAGTGATTTGCGCGAGGATCCGCTGGGGCATGGCAGCGCGGTGATCGAAGCGATCAGTCGTCGTGCGCCGGCCGCGCAGATTTGCGTGGCGCAGGTGTTTGATCAGCGTGGCGTGACCAGTGCTTTGCAGATTGCCACGGCGATTGATTGGCTGGTGACGCAGGACGTTCGCTTGATCAATTTGAGTCTGGGATTACGCCAGGATCGCAGCCTGTTGCGCGAGGCTTGTGCGACAGCGGTAGCGCGTGGCGTGTTGCTCTGCGCGTCGAGTCCGGCGCAGGGCGCGGCGGTGTTTCCGGCGAGTTATCCGCAGGTGCTGCGGGTGACAGGAGATGCACGTTGCACCGAGGAGCAATGGTCTTGGCTCGACAGTGCACAGGCCGATTTTGCCGCGTGCGTGCACGGGACGTATCCGGGGCAATCCGGCGCGAGTCTCGGCTGCGCGGCGTTGAGCGGGCATATCGCCGGGTTTCTGCTGGAACATCCGCAGGCGAGCAACCATGAAGTTATCGAGTGGTTAAAACACAACGCGGGTTATCGCGGCCCTGAACGGCGGCTTGGGCCATGACTGCCATTGTGATTCTCGGTGCCGGCCCGGCAGGTGCCGCAGTGGCGTTGGGGCTGCGGCGGCTGGGCTACGACGTGACACTGGTCAGCGAGTGGCGACGTTTTTCTGCCCTCGAAGGCGTCTCGCAGCGGGTACTGGAAGCCTTGCATGGTGCGGGCCTGCACCAGGCGCTGGCGCAGGCGATATTGCCTTCGCAACGGCAGGTGAGCTGGAACGGACAGCAGCATGCGCAGAACATCGAATTTCTCCTCGATCGGCCGACCTTCGATCGCGGTTTGCGTGGGGCCTTGCACGCCGCCGGAGTGGTGCTGATCGAAAAACGCGTGCTCAACGTACAGGCTTCAGTAAGCCCCCATCGAATCGAACTGGATGGCGGTGCGACGTTGCACGCCGATTTTCTGGTGGAAGCACGCGGGCGCCAGGCGCCGACGCTCGGCAAAGGCTTGCGCGGGCCAGAGACCGTCAGTTTGCTCAACCGCTGGCAAGGCGCGCCGGGCACGACCGCCAGCGCGGTGGAAAGCCTTGCGAACGGTTGGGCGTGGATGGCACGCCGGGCCGATGGGCAATGCTACTGGCAATGGACGGTGGACGTGGCCAGCGCTGATCTGCCGGCCAAGGCCCAGTTGCTCGATTACTGCCGTCAACGGCGACACGCCTCGGCTTTCGCTCGGAGTTTTTTTGCCGATGCAACCGAAACCGGACTGCAACTGCACGCGCGCAGCAGTACGGCGATTCTTTCAAGCCAGGTGTGTGGCGGTAACTGGATTCGGGTCGGCGATGCCGCAATGGCGGTGGATCCGCTGTCAGGCAACGGGATTTTTCAGTCGCTGTCCTCGGCGTTGCAGGCGCCGATGGTGATCAACACTTTGCTGCGCAAACCCGAGCGAGCGGCATTGGCGCAACGCTTTCATCAGCAACGGGTGGAGCAATTGTTTTTGCGCTTTGCGCGGATCGGCCGGGACTTTTATGCCGACGAGCAACGTTGGGCTGAACAGCCATTCTGGCGGGTGCGGCGGCAGTGGCCGGATGCTCAGGTCGCGCATGCTGAGGCGGATTTTGCAGCGTTGCGGATCGAGCGTATGCCAGTGCTGCGTGACGGTTTTGTCGATGAGGCTGAGGTGGTGATTAGCGCGGATCAGCCGTTGGGGATCTGGCATGTGCAGGGTGTCGAGGTGGCGCCGCTGGTGCGGCGGTTGCACACGGAATCGGCGGAGCAGGTGTTGGCGGGGTTGAGTGAAGAACAGGGCAGGGTGATCCGGGGGTGGTTGCTGGCTCAGGGGTTCAGCCCTTGACTGGGCTGACGCCTTCGCGAGCAAGCCCGCTCCCACTTTGGAATCCGATCAACTGTGGGAGCGGGCTTGTTCGCGAAGGCGGCCTGAAGGTTGCCGCTATTACAACTTGATCAACACCGACTTCAGCTCGGTGTAATGCTCAATCGCCGCATACCCCATCTCCCGCCCGACCCCGGACATTTTGTACCCGCCAAACGGCAGTGCCGGATCCAGCGCGCTGTGGCAGTTGACCCACACCGAGCCTGACTTGATCCGCGGAATCATCCGGTGCACCGCCGCCAGATCATTCGACCAGATGCTCGCGCCCAGGCCGTAAGGGCTGTCGTTGGCCATGCGCAATGCATCAGCTTCGTCATCAAACGGAATCGCCACCAGTACCGGGCCAAAAATCTCTTCCTGCACCAGCGAATGCTTTTGATCGACGTCGACAATCACCGTCGGTTTGACGAAAAATCCTGGCCCGAACTGTTCACCACCGCAAGCGATGGTTGCGCCGCTCTCACGACCCATCTCGATGTAGTTGTAGACACGCTCTTGCTGGCGCGCGGAAATCAGCGGGCCCATTTCCACGCTTGGGTCGAGGCCGTTGCCCATCTTCATCGCGTTGGCGATATCGCTGATATCGGCGACGACATTGTCGAAATGTTTGCGCTGCACATACAGCCGCGAACCTGCGCAGCAGACCTGGCCTTGGTTGAAGAAAATCGCACTGGCCGCGCCGGCTGCGGCGGATTTCAGATCAGCGTCGGCCATCACGATGGTCGGCGATTTGCCGCCCAGTTCAAGGGTCACGCGGGTCATCGAATCCATGGCGATCTTGCCGATCTGCTTGCCGACAGCGGTGGATCCAGTGAAGGTCAGTTTGTCGACCAACGGGTTGTGCGTCAGCGCAGAACCGGCAGTGATCCCGGTGCCGGTGACCACATTGAACACGCCTTCCGGGTAACCGGCTTCGAGTACCAGCTCCGCCAGTTTCAGTGCAGTCAGTGGGGTTTCATCCGCAGGCTTGAGCACCACGGTGCAACCGGTGGCCAGCGCCGGGCCGAGTTTCCAGCAGGCCAGCAACAACGGAAAGTTCCAGGCAACGATGGCGCCGACCACGCCGACGGCTTCGCGGCGAATGAAACTGTGGAACTGCTCATTCGGCATCAACGGCAGTGACACCTCGACGCTGGATCCTTCGATTTTTGTCGCCCAACCGGCCATGTAACGCAGAAAGTCGATGGCCAGTTGCACGTCCATCACCTGCGCCACTGCTGCGCTCTTGCCGTTGTTCAGGCATTCCAGTTGCGCGAGCATTTCAGCATCGCGCTGCATCAGCTCGGCGAGTTTCCACAACAGATTCTGCCGCTCGCGCGGGCGGGTGCGGCTCCAGGCGGAATCGTCGAAGGCCTGACGTGCGGCGAGCACCGCGCGGTCGACATCGTCCGGCGTGGCGCGTGGCACCACGCACAGCACTTCACCAGTGGCCGGATTGTGTAATGGCATGGTCTGACCGTCGGCGGCCTCGACCCAATCGCCGCCAATCAACATACGTGGCTTGCGCTGGATGAAGGCAGAAGTGGCAGGGAGCAAATACGGGAGGGACATGGCACAGCCTCTTGTTGTTCGTTGTCGTTCAGAGGGCTTTCGCAATGGCTGTGCCAAATGCTTCAGGAAGGCTTGCGAGCCTGTTGTGCTAGGCGTGAGAGGTGGACGTTGAGGCGTGCGGTACGGTGAATTTGTCGCAAAAAGCGACAGTCGTTGAGATGCAAGATACGGATCGGAGTAGTGCTGGCGGACTCCGGACAAAACGGTGACCGAACTGCTGTAGGAAGAGTCGCTAAGCTGCCGGTTTACGTTGGCTGGTGGATTGAAGAGGTTCGAGCTAAGTTCTTTATCCAGCGGCGTATCGAAAGTGGATAGGCAGTATTCGGCACCGAGGGCGGAATTATCGCAGCCGTTTTTCAGTTTTCCTGCCATGGAATCGGCAGGCTCAGTTCTTCACAAGGATGTCGATGAACAACAAAAGCATTCGATGGATAACCAGTTTAATGATGGGCATCGGTACTGGATTTATGGTGACAGGGGGAGCTTCGCTGGTGATTGGCGACGGAAGCGATGCCAATACGATTCGGGCAAGTGCAGTGATGGCTGTCAGTAGCTTTTTCGTACTTGTTGCCTCTTATGCTGTTGCTTTGTTCGAGGAGAAATCATGAGTTTTTATATCATCATGGGTCTATGGTCACTCAGCATGATTTTGCTGATAGCGTTTGCGTTTTGGTGGGGTAATCGGCTCGAAATTGCTTCGCGAAAATCCAAGGAGTTAGCGGCCAGAGATTACGCTCAACGTACGTGCCCAATGTGTTGCCAGTCTTGCGGGCGATACCCTATTCAGCCGGACAATTCCGTTCGCTGACCCATTCTCTTCATCCCGCGACAACTATGCTTGTCTCACACTGCAACAGTTGTCGCGAAATTGGACGCCAGTCGACCTCCCCGTCACTCCTGCAACGCAGTGATCTTCACGTAAATGCTTGATTGAAAAGCTTATCCGCAAGCTGGCACGCTCCGTGTATTGCTCATCACAGACGTTTCTCTTGCCTCCGTCGGCGTGACACCGCCGACGGCAGAAACCATAAAAACGATAAGCGACAACAATAAGAAAGCACCGTGCGAGGTTCGACGTTGATGAAGAGAAGACTCCGATCAGGCATGAGCGCCAGCCTGCTGGCCGTTGCCGCTTGCGTGGCGTTGCATTCGCCGCATAGCCTGGCTGCCCGCGATGCCCAGACCATCCTGAAAGAAACCTGTCAGGGCTGTCACACCCCCGAGGCTGATAATGCCTTGAGCCGCATCAGCCACCAGCGCAAGACCCCGGAAGGCTGGCTGATGAGCATCGCCCGCATGCAGACCATGCACGGTTTGCAGATCAGCGATGACGACCGTCGCACCCTGGTCAAATACCTGGCTGACACCCAAGGTCTGGCGCCGAGCGAAACCGATGGCGTGCGTTATGCGCTGGAACGCCGGTTGAACACGGTCGAGCAGTTCGATGAGAAAACCAGTCAGATGTGCGGCCGCTGCCACTCCGGCGCGCGGGTTGCGCTGCAACGGCGTCCGGCGCAGGAGTGGGAGCGTTTGGTCAACTTCCACCTCGGCCAATGGCCGTCGCTGGAGTATCAGGCGCTGGCGCGTGATCGCGACTGGTTCGATATCGCTCGTAAAGAGATGGTGCCGTTGTTGGCCAAGCGTTATCCGCTGGACAATCCGGCGTGGCAGCAATGGCTGAAAACTGCGCCGAAAGCCGCAGCGCTGGTTGGCGACTGGAGTTTCAGCGGCCACCTGCCGGGCAAAGGTGAACTGGCCGGCGTGATGAGCGTGACCGCCGATGGCAACGACACCTTCAAGGTCAGCGTCAAAGGTCAATACGCCGATGGCAGCGCATTCAACGGCGACGGCAGCGCAATCCTCTACAGCGGCTACGAATGGCGCGGCAACGTCACCGTCGATGGCGTGACCATGCGCCAGGTATTCGCCGCGCAGGGTAATGCCATGCAAGGGCGCATGTTCGACGCCGAGCACGATGAACGCGGTCTCGATTTCGTCGCCGCCAAACAAGGCTCGCAGCGTTTGCTCGCCGTGCAGCCCGGTTACGTGAAGTCCGGCAGCGAAACCGAAGTGACCCTGATTGGCACAGGTCTGAGCGGTAAACCGAACTTCGGCAAAGGCGTGGAAGTCGTCGAAGTGCTTGAGCAAAACGCCAAGCGGATCAAGGTCAAAGTCAAAGCCGCCGCCAATGCCCAGCCGGGTCTGCGCGCCGTCAGCGTCGGTGAGTTGAAAGGCCCGAGCCTGTCGGTTTACAACAGCATCGCCTCGGTCAAAGTCGTGCCGGAATTCTCCGTGGCGCGGATCGGCGAGGGCGGTGGTTCGACGCCGAAAGTCCAGGGCCGTTTCGACGCCGAAGCCTGGGGCAAGGGCGCCGATGGCAAGCCGTATCGCATTGGCGTGTTCCCGGCGCAGTGGAAGGTCGAAGCCTTCGACGATCGCGCCAAAGCGGACGAAGACGTCAAGTTCGCCGGCACCATGCAGGCCGACGCGGGTGTGTTCACCCCGGGCGATGCCGGGCCGAATCCGGCGCGCAAAATGTCCACCAACAATGCCGGCAATCTCAAGGTGATTGCCGCCGTCGACGATGCAGGGAAATCCCTCACCGGCGAAGGCCACCTGATCGTCACCGTGCAACGCTGGAACAATCCACCCATTCCTTGAGTTGCCTTGAACGCACACGCTTCAGACACTTTTCGGAATGACCGCAAGCCTCGCCAAGCGGGGCCTGCACAGGAGGTTTGCAATGGGCGCTATCTTGAATCTGGTCGAACGCAATCTGCACGAAGTGCACGTCGACGCCGACCGCATGCTGTTTCACATTCCCAGCAGTTCGCTGTTTGCCAGCGATGAGCTGACCGGCACCATCATCGACACCTTGCGCGGTCCCGGCTGCTCCTCTGAAGACTTGATCGAGCGCCTCGCCGCCCGCTTCAATGGCGAGGAAATCAACGAGACCCTGCGCGAGCTGATCTCGCTGGAACTGGTCAGCGACGGCTCGCCACTGACTCCGGATATCGCGGTCAAACGCGTCGAGCGCACGGCGATCAATACCGTGGTGCTCAACGTCAATACCGGCTGCAACCTGAGCTGTACCTATTGCTACAAGGAAGACCTCGACAAGCCATCGGCCGGGAAGAAGATGGACGTCGAAACCGCCATCGCTTCAGTGGAAATGCTTTTGCGTGAATCGCCGGATGAAGAGCGTTTCACCGTGGTGTTTTTCGGTGGCGAACCGCTGAGCAATCGCAAGCTGATCGAGTACATGGTCGACTACTGCGAGAAGCGTTTCAGCGAGGCTGGCAAGTTTGTCGAATTCGTCATGACCACCAACGCCACGCTGCTGACCGAAGACACCGTCGACTACCTCAACGCCCACCGCTTTGGTTTGTCAGTGAGTATCGACGGGCCAAAAACTGTGCACGACCGCAACCGCATTACCGTGGGCGGGCAGGGCACTTACGACGTGGTGCGGCGCAAGGCCGAAATGCTCCTGTCGCGCTACAACAGTCGTCCGGTCGGTGCGCGCGTGACGCTGACCACCGGCGTCACCGATGTCGAAACCATCTGGGATCACCTGTTCAATGAACTGGGTTTCGCCGAGGTCGGTTTCGCCCCGGTGACCTCGGGCGATATCAGCAGCTTCAACCTCAGCAGCGACGAACTGATCGAAGTGTTCGCCAGCATGAAACGCCTCGGTCGGCGTTATCTGCAAGCGGCGCTGGAGCACCGCAACATCGGTTTCTCCAATCTGCACCAACTGATCACTGACATCCACGAAGGCCACAAAAAGGCCCTGCCGTGCGGCGCCGGGCTGAAGATGCTGGCGGTCGATCACAAGGGCGAACTGAACCTGTGCCACCGCTTCACCGGTTCAACGCTGCCGACTTTCGGCAACGTGCACAGCGGCGTGAAGCAGGTCGAATTGAACGACTTTCTGTCGCAGCGTCTGGATCGCACCAACACCGGTTGTGAGGATTGCCAGATACGCAATCTGTGCTCCGGCGGCTGCTACCACGAGAGCTACGCGCGCTACGGCGACCCGACTCACCCGACCTATCACTACTGCGAACTGATGCGTGACTGGGTCGACTTCGGCATCGAGGTCTACACCCGGATCATGGCCAATAACCCTGCGTTTATCAGCAGCTACATCACTCCGCGCAAGGCTCACTGATATGAAACATCTCAAGGCAATCAATAACAAAGCGTTGAAGCTCGATCAGGCCGCGGCGGAAAACCGCATCGAAGAAGTGGTGGCGATGAGTTCGGTGGCGGGCTGTGCATCGACTACCGATCCGGGCTGGGAGATCGATGCGTTTGGCGGCGTGTCATCGCTGTGCCAGCCGATGGAAGCTGACCTGTACGGCTGCTCCGACCCGTGCTGGTGGCCGGCGCAGGTGCCGGACATGATGAGCACCTATCCGGACTGGAACAAGGATGCCCAGGCGTCCAATGACAACTGGCGCAACCTCGGTACGGTCTTCCCGAAAGACAAGTGATCGCCCCGGACAAGAAGAAGGATTCCAGTATGCGTAGCATAAAAGCCTGCGGCCTGGCCGCGTTCGCCGCGCTGAGCGTCTGCTCGTTCAGTGTTCTGGCCGATGAAAACACCGCGCTGCAAGACGGTCACGAGTACATGGTGACCACCAATTATCCGAATAACCTGCACGTCCTCGATCTGGCCACCGACAGCCTGTACAAGACCTGCAAGATGCCTGATGCGTTTGGCCCCGGCACAGTGCAGTTGTCGCCGGATCGCAAAACCGCCTATGTGCTGAACAATCATTACGCCGATGT
Organism: Pseudomonas helmanticensis; assembly: GCF_900182985.1. Taxonomy (NCBI): domain Bacteria; kingdom Pseudomonadati; phylum Pseudomonadota; class Gammaproteobacteria; order Pseudomonadales; family Pseudomonadaceae; genus Pseudomonas; species Pseudomonas helmanticensis. The sequence goes on from NZ_FXUY01000001.1 coordinate 21,143, forward strand.
CTACGGTGTCGAACTCGACACCTGCAAACAGGTGTTCCACGCCAGCATCACCCAGCAACCGGGCGAGAAGGCGCGCTCGATGTTTGCGTTTACTGTCAGCCACAACGGCAAAGAGCTGTACACCATCGCCAACCCGACGCAGATGCTCAACGACCGTTATGAGGTGAAACAGCCGCGTCTGGATGTCTACGCGACGGATGCCGGGATGAACGCCAAGCCTGTGCGCAGTTTTCCCGCGCCACGGCAACTGACGATCATGCAAAGTGGCGATGACGGCACGCTCTATGTGGCGGGCGCCGATGTATACAAGGTCGATGTGCAGGGCGGCAAGTTCGACGTGCTGATCCCCAGCCGCCATTGGAAACGCGCGAACTACAGCGCGCCCGACGTTCTGTATGTGTGGAATCAGCAGACCTTCCGCCATGATTTTTCGCTGCTCTATACCACGGCGAAATTCAAGGACAAGAAGCAGGATCCAGCGACCGCCGAATATCTGTACGGGCTGTTCAGCATTGACCTGAAAACCGGCAAGACCGAAACCACCGACTTCGGCCCGTTGACCGAAATCTACTTCAGCGGCATGCGCTCGCCGAAGGACCCGAACCTGATGTTTGGCGTGCTCAACCGGCTGGCCAAGTACGACATCAAGCAGAAGAAACTGATCCAAGCGGCGACGCTGGAGCATTCCTACTACTGCATTTCGTTCAACAAGGAGGGCAGCAAGATCTATCTGGCCGGGACGTTTAATGATGTGGCGATTTTTGATGCCGAGACGATGAAGCAGACGGGGAGCATCAAGTTGCCTGGGGGAGATATGGCGATTACCACGGCGCAGATATTTGTCCGGTAATTTGTGGCGTCCGGACTGACGCCATCGCTGGCAAGCCAGCTCCCACAGGGTCTCGGGGGGTTCACACAATCGGTGAATCACTGAAATCCTGTGGGAGCTGGCTTGCCAGCGATGAGGCCCTTGAAATCACTAAAAGATTCAGGCCCCCGGCACCGGGCAACTCATGTCACCTTCCTCACACTTCAAATACTCCTTCAGCGCTTCGACCCGCACCTTGGTCACCCCAGTCAGGCAATTGCTGTAAATCAACGGATAAACACTCCCGCCCGTTACCCCGGATGCAGAAAACTTGCACTCGGCATCACGAAACCCCACCCACGCCCGCTGCGCGCTGACCAAAAGCTTCTTCGCATCAGGGTTGTCCTTCAAGCGTCCGGTAATCTGCTGATACACCGCATTCAGTTCTTTATCCGCCGCTTTGAAATCCTGCCCGGCGCACTGGTTCATCGTCGCCTGATCGCTGGCGTTGGCGCAGTCGACGGCGGCGTGGGCGAGGGGAGTGAACAGAAAAGGGGTCAGGGCCAGGAGCAAACGTGGGGACATGGTCAGGTCTCGCAGTGAATGTCGGAAATAGCAGCCATTGTAGCGAGCAGGTTCAACTGCCGCTGTAGCCGCGCAGGCGCATGCAGTCATTGGTCAGGTCAATCTGTTTCTCGGCTACCACGATGCCATCACCGACTCCGGCGCCGACGGCCGCTGACATGCTTTTGTCCGACGGCGTGCTGTTGTAGCTGGCGGTTGCCGACTTGGCTTGATACTGGCACTCGGCTTTGTCGTGATCGATCGTCGCCTGGCTCGCACCGGGCTTGTTCCAGTGATCGACGGAGGTGACGCAAGCGGACAGCGTCAGCAGTGCTGCCCACAGACCGAGGTTCGATAGCCGCATGTCTTTCTCCCACCGCCCATTGGATTGACCCTTGAGTCTAGACGCAACTTCTTCTGTTGCGGACGACCAAATAGCTCCTTGATACAACTTCACATTGGACATGTGGTCATACAGGCCTAGTGTTCAGAACAGGAGGTGACGTATGAAACCAGTACCCAATAGTTTCGAACGCAAAATCACGCTCAAGGCGCCGCGTTCTCATGTCTGGCGTGCATTGGTCGATGCCGAGGCGTTTGGCCAGTGGTTTGGTGTGGCGCTGGAGGGCAGGCGGTTCATTGCCGGTGAATGGACGCAAGGGCAGGTCACGTATCCGGGCTATGAACATGTGTTGTGGAATGTGCTGATCGAGCGGGTCGAGCCGCAGCAGTTGTTCTCGTTCCGTTGGCATCCATATGCGGTCAATCCGAAGATCGACTATTCCCAGGAACCGACGACGCTGGTCAGGTTCGAGCTGCAGGATTACGAGGACGGTACGCTGCTCAAGGTTTCCGAGTCGGGTTTCGCGCATATCCCCGATGTGCGTCAGAAAGAGGCGTATTTCATGGACAGTCGCGGCTGGGAAGAACAGTTGAGCCGGCTCGAACAGTTTCTCGCCGAAAGCGCCAAGGCTCGCGAGCGTGACGGTGGCTGAGCGCTTTGAACCGTGGCTGAAACGCTGGTCATTGATAGCGGACGGCGCGCCGATCATCACCCCGGGCAGCCGTTTGCTGCCGGTGCGCATGGGTGACACCCCGGCCATGCTGAAGCTGGCGGAAGATGCCGAGGAAAAGTACGGCAACCTGCTGATGACGTGGTGGGACGGCGAGGGTGCTGCGCGGGTGTTGGCGCACCACGGCGATGGGCTCCTGATGGAGCGAGCCATGGGTCAACGTTCGCTGATGCACATGGCGCTCAATGGCGAAGATGATGAGGCCAGCCGCATTTTGTGCACGGCGCTGAAGCGGCTGCACACCCCGCGTGCAACGCCACCACCGCCATTGGTGGAATTGGCGCCATGGTTTGCCTCGCTACGAAGCGCTGCCGCCCAACATGCCGGACTCTATGCACTTTGCCTGCAAACCGCCGAAGCCTTGCTCGCTACCCCGCAGGACGTGGTGGTGCTGCACGGCGACATGCATCACGACAATGTTCTGGATTTCGGCGTGCGCGGCTGGCTGGCGATTGATCCCAAACGGGTGAGGGGAGAGCGTGGTTACGACTACGCCAATCTGATTTGTAACCCGGATTTGCCAACGGCGACGGATCCCAAGCGTTTGCGTCGCCAGCTTGAAGTGATCAGCGACGCTGCCGGCCTGGATCGTCAACGATTGCTGCAATGGGTGCTGGCGTTCGCCGGTTTGTCGGCTGCATGGTTTCTGGAGGATGACGCTCTGGAACAAGCCTCAGGGCAGCTGAAAGTCGCGCAGATCGCGGCTTCCATGCTTGATGGCTGAAACGTCTAAGGGTTTTCGGAAGGGCAGGTATAGCGAATGTCTTACACGCGTTGGTAGCTTTTACGACTTTTGTCGATTGGATCCACTGCGTAATCTACACCCATCAACTGAGACACAGGGAGTGTTTCAGGATCAAGGATGATCGACCATTTGCAAGGATCGCTGCCGACAGGGAGTCGATAATGGTCTTGGGAAAAACCCGCTTCGGCGGGTTTTTTTTCGCCCCCGGAAAAGCACAATGCCCCTGTAGGAGCTGCCGCAGGCTGCGATCTTTTGATCCAGATCCGGGTTTAAAAAAACAAGATCAAAAGATCGCAGCCTGCGGCAGCTCCTACAGGGGGCATGCGTTACGAGGCGATCAGCTGGCGCAGGACGTAATGCAGGATCCCGCCCGACTTGAAGTACTCCACCTCGTTCAACGTATCGATCCGGCACAGCACCTCGATTTTCTCCTGGCGGCCATCCTCACGAGTGATCACCAGCGGCAAGTTCATCCGCGGCGTCAGTTCGACGCCGGTCAGACCCTGGATCTCAAAAGTCTCCTTGCCCGTCAGGTTGAGGCTCTTGCGGTTCTGATCGAGCTTGAACTGCAATGGCAGCACGCCCATGCCCACCAGGTTGGAACGGTGGATCCGCTCGAAGCTTTCCGCGATCACCGCTTTCACCCCCAGCAGGTTAGTGCCCTTGGCCGCCCAGTCGCGACTGGAGCCGGTTCCGTATTCTTGGCCGGCAATCACCACCAGCGGCGTATCCGAGGCCTGATATTTCATCGCCGCGTCGTAGATCGCCAGTTTTTCGCCGGTCGGAATATAGATCGTGTTGCCGCCTTCTTCGCCCCCGAGCATTTCATTGCGGATACGGATGTTGGCGAAGGTGCCGCGCATCATCACTTCGTGGTTGCCACGGCGAGAGCCGTAGGAGTTGAAGTCTCGCGGCTCAACACCTTTTTCACGCAGATAACGCCCGGCCGGGCTGTCGGCCTTGATGTTGCCGGCGGGGGAGATGTGGTCGGTGGTCACCGAATCGCCGAGCAAGGCCAGCACCCGCGCGCCTTTGACGTCTTTGATTTCCGGCAGCGGTCCGGAAATATCGTCGAAGAACGGCGGATGCTGGATGTAGGTCGAATCGTCCTGCCACACGTAAGTCGCCGCTTGCGGCACCTCGATGGCCTGCCATTGTTCATCACCGGCAAACACTTCGGCGTATTCCTTGTGGAACATCGCCGTGTTGACCTGACTCACCGCGTCGGCGATCTCTTTGCTCGAAGGCCAGATATCCCGTAAATACACCGGATTGCCTTGCTGATCCTCGCCCAGCGGTTCGCTGCTGATATCGCTGCGCACGCTGCCGGCCAGGGCATAGGCGACCACCAGCGGCGGCGAGGCCAGCCAATTGGTTTTCACCAGTGGATGCACGCGACCTTCAAAGTTGCGATTGCCGGACAGGACCGAAGCGACGGTGAGATCAGCTTTCTGAATGGCTTTCTCGATGGGCTCGGGCAACGGACCGGAGTTGCCGATGCAGGTGGTGCAGCCGTAACCGACCAGCGAAAACCCGAGCTGGTCGAGGTACTGCGTCAGCCCCGCAGCCTTGTAATAGTCTGTGACCACTTTCGAGCCCGGGGCCAGCGAGCTCTTCACCCACGGCTTGCGGGTCAGGCCTTTCTCAACGGCTTTTTTCGCCAGCAACCCGGCCGCCATCATCACGCTCGGGTTGGAGGTGTTGGTGCAGGAAGTGATCGCAGCAATGACCACGGCGCCGTTTTTCAGGCGATAAGTGTGGCCTTCGTATTCGTAATCGGTTTCGCCGACCAGATCGGCATTGCCCACCGCGACGCCACCACCGCCTTCACTTTCCAGGCGTCCTTCTTCTTTGCTGGTGGGTTTGAATTGCAGATCGATGAAGTCGCTGAAGGCCTGCGGCACATTCGGCAGCGATACGCGATCCTGTGGGCGTTTTGGCCCGGCGAGGCTCGCTTCGACGCTGCCCATGTCCAGCGCCAGACTGTCGGTAAACACCGGCTCCTGACCGGGCAAGCGCCACAGGCCTTGCGCCTTGGTGTAGGCCTCGACCAGTTTCACCGTTTCCGGTGGACGACCGGACAGACGCAGGTATTCCAGCGTCACGTCATCGACCGGGAAGAAACCGCACGTCGCGCCGTATTCCGGAGCCATGTTGGCGATGGTCGCGCGGTCGGCCAGCGGCAGGTCGGCGAGACCGTCACCGTAGAATTCGACGAATTTGCCCACCACGCCTTTTTTGCGCAGCATCTGCGTGACCGTCAGCACCAGGTCGGTGGCGGTGATGCCCTCCTTGAGCTTGCCAGTGAGTTTAAAACCGATCACTTCTGGAATCAGCATCGACACCGGTTGCCCGAGCATCGCTGCTTCCGCCTCGATCCCGCCGACACCCCAGCCGAGTACGCCGAGGCCGTTGATCATGGTGGTGTGGGAGTCGGTGCCGACCAGAGTGTCAGGGAAGGCATAGATGCGGCCGTCTTCCTCTTTGGTCCACACGGTGCGGCCGAGGTATTCAAGGTTGACCTGGTGGCAGATGCCGGTGCCCGGCGGCACTACGCTGAAGTTGTCGAAGGCGCTTTGGCCCCAGCGTAAAAATGCATAACGCTCGCCGTTGCGCTGCATTTCGATGTCGACGTTCTGCTCGAACGCACTGGCTGTGGCGAACTTGTCGACCATTACCGAGTGGTCGATCACCAGATCCACCGGCGACAACGGATTGATTCGCTGCGGATCGCCGCCGGCCTTGGCCATTGCTGCGCGCATGGCAGCAAGGTCGACCACGGCGGGGACGCCGGTAAAGTCCTGCATCAGGACGCGGGCCGGGCGGTATTGGATTTCCCGGTCGGAGCGACGCTCCTTGAGCCAGGCGGCAAGCGCTTTGAGGTCGGCGCCGGTGACAGTTTTTTCATCTTCCCAGCGCAGCAGGTTTTCCAGCAGGACTTTCAGCGACATCGGCAGCTTGTCGAGGTCGCCCAGGCTTTTGGCGGCATCCGGCAGGCTGAAATAGTGGTAGGTCTTTTGGTCTATCTGCAGTGTTTTGAGGGTCTTCAGGCTATCGAGGGACGGCATTACGATCACTCCTTTGAATCCGCACGGCTACGGATCGGGGGACGAATAGAGCTTTAAACCTAGCCCTGTTTCAGGTAGCTGGCTAATAACTGGACTCTATGAGCGGAACCAAGGTTCCGACATCGGCTATCATGCGCCGGTTTTCGTGACAGGCTTTGCTGCAACCCAAAGTCTGGACATCGCGCAGGGGCCGAATGATCGCCCGCTGCCCAGGAGTAAGAATGAACACCCTATTCATGCATTGCCGGCCAGGTTTCGAAGGCGAAGTCTGTTCGGAAATTTCCGATCTCGCCGCCCAACTCAACGTGGCCGGTTACGCCAAGGCCAAAGCGGCCACCGCGTGCGCCGAGTTTGTCTGCACCGAAGAAGACGGCGCCGAGCGCCTGATGCGCGGCCAGCGTTTCGCCGAGCTGATCTTCCCGCGCCAATGGGCGCGTGGCGTCTTCATCGATCTGCCGGAAAACGATCGCATCAGCGTGATCCTCGCGCACATGGCGGATTTCCCGGTGTGCGGCAGCCTGTGGCTGGAAGTCGTCGACACCAATGACGGCAAGGAATTGTCGAATTTCTGCAAGAAATTCGAAGGCCCGCTGCGCAAGGCGTTGACCGGCGCCGGCAAACTGGTGGAGGACGCCAGCAAGCCGCGTCTGCTGCTGACATTCAAAAGTGGTCGTGAAGTGTTTCTCGGTATGGCCGATGCCGGTAACTCGGCGATGTGGCCGATGGGCATTCCGCGCCTGAAGTTTCCGCGCGAGGCACCGAGCCGCTCGACCTTGAAGCTGGAAGAGGCGTGGCACCATTTCATCCCGCGTGATCAGTGGGATGATCGCCTGCACAGCGACATGACGGGCGTCGACCTTGGCGCCGCGCCGGGCGGCTGGACCTGGCAACTGGTCAACCGCGGCATGCTGGTGACCGCCATCGACAACGGCCCGATGGCCGAAAGCCTGATGGACACCGGGTTGGTGCAGCATTTGATGGCGGATGGTTTTACCTTCAAACCGCGTCAGCCGGTGGACTGGATGGTCTGCGACATCGTCGAGAAACCGGCGCGCAACGCCGCGATGCTCGAAGAGTGGATCGGCGAGGGGCATTGCCGCGAAGCGGTGGTCAACCTGAAGTTGCCGATGAAGCAGCGCTATGCCGAAGTGAAGCGCCTGCTCGAACGCATTGCCGATGGCTTCAAGGCACGCGGGATCAAGGTCGATATCGGCTGCAAGCAGCTCTATCACGATCGCGAGGAAGTGACCTGCCACCTGCGCCGTCACGATATCAAAAAAACAAAATCCCGCTAAAGCACCGCAATACCCTGTAGGAGCTGCCGCAGGCTGCAATCTTTTGATGTTGTCTTTCTGAAAGATCAAGATCAAAAGATTGCAGCCTGCGGCAGCTCCTACAGGGGAGTGTGGTGTAACGCCCCGGCAATGCGCGACAATGCCGGCCAGTTTCAGGAGTGAATCATGAGTGAAATGATCGATACCCCGGTCGACGGCACGCTCGATGCCACCGGCCTCAATTGCCCGGAACCGGTGATGATGCTGCACCAGCACATCCGTGACCTGGTGCCCGGTGGCCTGCTCAAGGTGATCGCCACCGACCCGTCGACCAAGCGCGATATCCCCAAATTCTGTGGGTTTCTCGACCACGAACTGGTGGGCCAGCACGAAGAGGCCGGTACATACCTGTACTGGATCCGCAAGAAACACGCGTAATCGCGGCTATACATAAAACAACTGTGGGAGCGAGCTTGCTCGCGAAAGCGGAATGTCAGTCACTGTAAATGTCGACTGAATCACCGCATTCGCGAGCAGGCTCGCTCCCACATTTTTTTGTCCTGTGTAAAACCTTCAGCCCGCCGAGCGACTCATCCGAATACGCTTGCGCGCACTGCGCGTCAAGCGGATCGACAACATGAACGCCGCGCAGCTCAAACCAACGATCAAGCCCTGCCACAGGCCGCTCGGGCCGCGTGGCGCGCCGAGCCAATCGGTCAGGCCGAGGGCGTAACCCACCGGCAGGCCGATGCCCCAATACGCGAACAGGGTCAGGATCATCGTCACCCGAGTGTCCTGATAACCACGCAGCGCACCCGCGGCGGTAACCTGAATCGCGTCAGAAAACTGGAACAGCGCCGAGTACACAATCAGCATCGCCGCAATGTGAATCACCGTCGGGTCAGCGGTATAGATCGCCGCAATCGGTTCACGCAGCAACAACATCATGCTTGCCGACAGGCAAGCGTAAGCCAGCGCAGTGCCCATGCCGACGCCGGCCGCAAAACGTGCCTCGCGCGGTTCTTCACGGCCCAGTGCCTGACCGACGCGCACGGTCACTGCCATGCCCAGCGAATACGGAATCATGAACACCAGCGAGCTGACGTTCAGTGCAATCTGGTGCCCGGCGACCACGGTGGCGCCGAGGCTGCCGATCAGCAGAGCGATCACCGCGAAAATGCTCGACTCGGCAAACACCGCGATGCCAATCGGCAGGCCGATCGCCAGCAGCCGCTTGATCACCGCCCATTGTGGCCAGTCGAAACGGCTGAAAATCTCGCTCGAACGATAGGCCGGGGCCCAGCGCTCATAACCGGCCAGGCCCAGCGCCATCACCCACATGACGATCGCCGTGGCCCAACCGCAACCGACGCCGCCCATGGCCGGCACGCCGAAGTGGCCATAAATGAAGATGTAGTTCAGCGGAATATTCAGCGCCAGACCGCACAGGCCCAGGACCATCGCCGGGCGGGTGCGGCCGATGCCGTCACTGGTGCAGCGCAGCACGTGATAGAACGCTACTGCCGGCAAGCCGCTGGCGATGCCGTGCAAGTACTGCATGCACGGGCCGATCAGTTCGGGATCGACCTTCATCAAGTGCAGCACCGGTTCGGCGGCGACCAGCATCGCGGTCGCAATCAGACCGACCACCAGCGCCAGCCACAATGCCTGACGCACGATCGGGCCGATTTCGCTGTGGGTGCCGGCGCCGAAACGCTGGGCGACTTTCGGTGTGGTTGCCAGCAACGTGCCGGTCATCAACAGAAACACCGGCACCCAGATCGAGTTGCCCAGTGCCACTGCCGCAAGATCTTTTGGCCCGACGCGCCCGGCCATCACCGCATCGACGAAGCCCATGGCCGTGGTCGCCAGCTGCGCGATGATGATCGGCAGCGCGAGGGCGAGCAGGTTCTTGAACTCCAGTCGAATCCGCGCAGGGCGGGTCAGGGAGACGGCGACAGGTTGGTCAGTTACGGAATTCACAGGCAAAGCGTCCACAGAGATTGATGCGCAGGGCGGCGCATTCTACGCCGCTGACGCCTTGGTCAGGAAAAATCCTCTGTTGCGGATTTGTAATCTGGAGCTGCCGCCGGCTGCGATCTTTTTGCTGGTGATTGTTAAAAACAAGATCAAAAGATCGCAGCCTGCGGCACCTCCTACAGTTAGACTGCCGATTCGCCAAAGGAGCCCCCTATGCTGATTGTTGCTGACGAAAATATCCCGCTGCTGGATGCTTTTTTTGCCGGTTTCGGCGAGATTCGCCGGGTGCCGGGCCGTTCCATCGACCGTGCGACGGTCGAGCAGGCCGACGTGTTGCTGGTGCGTTCGGTGACCAACGTCAACCGCGCATTGCTCGAAGGCAGCAAGGTGCGCTTTGTCGGGACCTGCACCATCGGTACTGATCATCTGGATCTCGACTATTTCAACGAGGCGGGTATCACCTGGTCCAGCGCCCCCGGCTGCAACGCCCGAGGCGTGGTCGATTATGTGCTGGGCAGCCTGATGACCCTCGCTGAAATCGAGGGTGTCGATCTGCCCCAGCGTACTTTCGGCGTTGTCGGCGCCGGCGAAGTGGGCGGTCGACTGATCAAGGTTTTGAAGGGCCTGGGCTGGAACGTGAAAGTCTGCGATCCGCCGCGTCAGGCTGCCGAGGGCGGCGATTACGTCAGCCTCGAACAGATCATCGAGCAGTGTGATGTGATCAGTCTGCACACGCCGTTGACTCGCCACGGCGATGGCGCGACCTGGCATCTGTTCGATCAGCAGCGCTTGCAGCAACTCAAGCCCGGCGCGTGGCTGATCAACGCGGCGCGTGGTCCGGTAGTGGATAACGCCGCGCTGCGCAATGTGCTGCTGGAGCGTGAAGACCTGCAAGCAGTGCTCGATGTCTGGGAAGCCGAGCCGGAAGTCGATGTCGCACTGGCTGAACTCTGTGTGTTGGCGACCCCGCACATTGCCGGTTACAGCCTCGACGGCAAACAGCGCGGGACGGCGCAGATCTATCAGGCGTACTGCGAATTCATCGGGCAACCCGCGAGTATCCAGCTCAGTGACTTGCTGCCGGCGCCGTGGTTGTCGGCAGTTTCCCTGCATGCCGACAGCGATCCAGCCTGGGCGCTGGCGATGTTGTGCCGAGGCGTGTACGACCCGCGCCGCGACGATGCGGATTTTCGTCGCAGTCTTGTAGGCAATGTCGGCGAGCAGCGTGCGGCGTTCGATGTGTTGCGCAAGCAGTATCCGGTGCGTCGTGAGATTGAAGGACTGAAGGTGCGGATTGAAGTGGAGTCGCCGGCGTTGCAGCAGATTGTGGCGGCGCTGGGTGCAATCGCAATCCCGTAACCACACAACCCCGTGTAGGAGCTGCCGCAGGCTGCGGTCTTTTGATGTTGTTTTTTACAAGCAAGATCAAAAGATCGCAGCCTTCGGCAGCTCCTACACGGTTACTCGGCGAATTACGGACAGAAAAAACCCGGCCAAAAAGAGCCGGGTCAGGAAGACGGTGGCTATATCACTCTTGTTCGGCAGGCTTGACCAATCGCTTTTCCAGTTCGCGGCAAGCGTCCTGGATCATGTCTTCAGTGATCGGTACTTCGCGCCCATCCTTATCGATAATCGAGCAACCCAGAGTCTGGCCGGGCTTGGTGCGGATCACTTCAATCTTGTCATCGCTGCTGTGTTGCAAGGACATGGCCTGTCTCCTCATCAGGTTGTACGCCTACGTTAAAACCGCCACGTGACCGGGCTGTGACAACTCCCTGCGGTCTGTCGATGGTGGCAACTCCACTCAACCAGAAATGACCGCTCGTCTCAACCCGGACATTAGACCAATAGCAACTATGGCCTAGTCTTTGGGGGCATAGTTAACCTGACTCATTGTGATTTACAGAGTTCCACCCCATAGAAGGTTTACGCTAACCCTTTCATCAACACGGATGTGTACCTGAATGACCCCGAAGCTTTCCTCAAGGCACCGTCGCGCCTTGCGTCTGACCAGTCGATTTCTGGCCCCTTACCGCTGGCAAGTCATCGGTGCGCTGCTGGCGTTGATCGTCACCGCTGCCGTCACTTTGTCGATGGGGCAGGGGATCAAGCTGCTGGTCGACCGCGGATTCATGACCCAGTCGCCGCACCAGCTCAACCAGAGCATCGGCATCTTCATGTTGATGGTGTTGGGCCTGGCGGTGGGCACGTTCGCGCGATTTTACTGGGTATCGTGGATTGGCGAGCGCTGCGTCGCGGATATTCGCCGCGAGGTGTTCAACCATCTGGTGTATCTGCACCCCGGCTTCTACGAGAACAACCGCAGTTCGGAGATTCAGTCGCGGCTGACGGCCGATACCACCTTGCTGCAATCGGTGATCGGCTCGTCGCTGTCGATGTTCCTGCGCAATCTGTTGATGGTCATCGGCGGCGTCATTCTGCTGTTCGTCACCAATGCCAAACTCACCAGCATCGTGGTGATTGCCTTGCCGTTCGTGGTCGCCCCGATCCTGATTTTCGGCCGGCGGGTGCGCAATCTTTCGCGGTTGAGCCAGGATCGGGTCGCCGATATCGGCAGCTATGTCTCCGAAACCCTTGGCCAGATCAAAACCGTGCAGGCCTACAACCATCAGGTGCAGGATGAGCGACGTTTTGCGGCAACGGTCGAGGAGGCTTTCGACACCGCGCGCAAACGCATCTTCCAGCGCTCGTGGATGATCACCATGGTGATTGTGCTGGTACTGGGCGCCGTGGCGGTGATGTTGTGGGTCGGCGGCATGGACGTGATCGCCGGGCGCATCACCGGGGGTGAACTGGCTGCGTTTGTCTTTTACAGCCTCATCGTCGGCAGCGCCATTGGCACCTTGAGCGAGGTCATCGGCGAATTGCAGCGTGCTGCAGGCGCGGCGGAGCGAATTGCGGAGCTGCTTGGTTCGCAAAATATCATCCAGCCGCCAAGCACGGGGCTGATGACCCTGCCGGAGCGCGTCAGAGGTGAACTGCAATTGCAGGATGTGCGCTTCTCCTATCCATCGCGCCCGGAAAGCTATGCGGTAAACGGCCTGAATCTGACCATCAGGCCCGGTGAAACACTGGCATTGGTGGGGCCGTCCGGCGCTGGCAAGTCCACAGTCTATGATCTGTTGCTGCGTTTTTACGACCCGCAGGAAGGGCAGATTCTCATTGATGGAGTGCCGCTGACCCGCCTCGATCCGCTGGATCTGCGCCGCCACTTTGCGTTGGTATCACAATCGCCGGCGCTGTTTTTCGGCAGCGTTGAAGAGAATATTCGCTACGGCAATCCAGAGGCGACGCTGGCGCAAGTGATGGACGCCGCGAAAATTGCGCATGCCCACGACTTCATCGAAAAAATGCCCAACGGCTACCAGACTCATCTGGGCGACGGCGGCCTGGGACTCTCGGGCGGCCAGCGCCAACGCCTGGCGATAGCTCGCGCGTTGCTGGTTGACGCACCGATCCTGCTGCTCGACGAAGCCACCAGCGCCCTCGATGCACAGAGCGAACACCTGATTCAGGAAGCCCTGCCGAGCCTGATGCAGAACCGCACCACGCTGGTGATTGCACATCGTCTGGCCACGGTGAAAAACGCCGACCGCATCGCGGTGATGGATCAGGGCCAACTCGTCGCGATTGGCACCCATCAGGAACTGATTGCGAGCAATCCGCTGTATGCGCGGCTGGCGGCGTTGCAGTTCAATGATGGCAAAGTCACGGCTGATCAACACTGATGGGCAGTGCTCGCATCGGGCATGAGTCGCTAGCGGTCGCTCAGCTATAGGCACCTGTAGGAACTGCCGAAGGCTGCGATCTTTTGATCTAAAAATGCCCGCATGAAAATGCGGGCATTTTATTTGGAGCAAGATCAAAAGATCGCAGCCGGCGGCAGCTCCAGGTCATTGGTCGTCGAAGTAGCGCTCATGCCAATCCACCAGCGGTTGCGGCGAGTTGAGTTTCTGGCCGTAGATCACCGAATACGACAGCACGTTCTGCACGTACTGACGGGTTTCGTCGAACGGGATGCTTTCTACCCACACGTCGAAGCTCAGGTGATCGGCGCCACGTAGCCATTGGCGCACGCGACCGGGGCCAGCGTTGTAGGCGGCGGAGGCGAGGACGCGGTTGCCGTTGAACTGGCTGTGCACCTGGCTCAGGTAAGCGGCGCCGAGCTGGATGTTCTTGTCCGGATCGAGCACTTGTTGTGGCGAGGCCAGTGGAATGCTGAACTTGCGTGCGGTTTCCTTGGCGGTGCCGGGCATCAGTTGCATCAGGCCGCTGGCGCCGACGCCGGAGCGGGCATCGTCCATGAAGGCGCTTTCCTGACGGGTGATGGCAAACACCCAGCTCGAGTGCAGGCCGCGAACCTTGGCTTCACGCACGAGGGTGTCGCGGTGGGCCATCGGGAAACGAATATCCAGGTCGTCCCAATACTGCGCCTGGCTAATGGTGCGGATCGCCGGGAAGTACCATTTCAGTTCGTAGGCCAGTTTGGCTTGGGCGACCATTTCGTCGCGGTTGAAATGCCGGCTGACGTGATACCACTCGCGGCGACCGTCGACGATCTGCCCGCGCGCATGGAATTCCAGCGCACGACGTACGCCCGGTGTGTTACGCACTTTGTTGATAGTTGCCTGGCTGAGTACCAGCGGTCTGTTCACCAGCGAGTAAGGCGACTGGGAACGGTCGGCAGCGAGAAAGCCGTAGAAATCACGTTCGCGCGCAAGGCTCTTGTACAGCGTCTGCGCTTCCGGGTTCTGCGGTTGTGCCAGTTCGAGGCTGCGCGCCTGCCAGTAGCGCCAACGGTTGGTGGTGGCGAGGTCTTGCGGCAGACGTTTGGTCAGTTGATAAGCGTCGTCCCAACGGGCCAGACGCAACAACAGGCGCAGGCGCCATTCGGAAACCGTGTTATCACGCAGCTCCGGGTCGTATTTGGTCATCACGTCCAGCGCGCGGCTGTCGAAACGCCGAGCCAGAGTCAGGCCGATTTCCCGGGCGATCGCGACTTTCTCATCGCGGGAGAAATGCATGCTGCTGGCGTAACCGTCGAGCAGGGCCATGGCCTTGTCCGGATCCTGACGGGCGAGGCGGCGCAGGCCGAGGCTGACCACGTCGGACATCGGCTCATCCGCCGGAGTGAAGCGCGACGGTTGGTTGAGCAGTTCAGGTTTCTGTGCGACATCGACCAGCAACCGACCACGCGGGGCGAGGGTGGTCAGGCCGTTGACCAGGCTGTTGGCCAGCGGATAGTTGCGCGCCTGAGCGGCGAGTTTGGTGCGCTCCCAGCGTTTCTGTTCGGTGAGCTGGCCATCAGCGGCCCAAATGCCGAACAGCGCGTCACACGCGGCGGGCTGCGATTTACCGGTCAGCCAGAGCTTTTCGGTGTTGGCGTAACCCTCGGCTTTCTTGTCGTGGGTGATCTGGTATTGCGCATTCAGGCAGTCCAGTTCGGTGAAGTTGAGTTTCGGGTCGTAATACTTGACGAAAGTTGCCCAGTCGCCACGGTCGGCGAGCCAGCGCAACCAGCGCAGCTTCATCCAGTTGGCTTGGGGCAGGTCACCGTGTTCGGCGAGAAATTTCTCGATTTCCGGGTTGCTCGCGGACTTCAGGCGCGCGGTCAGCTCGTCGTAAGCCAGGTACGGCTCCAGCGGATAATCGGCCAAGGCCTGGCTGTAACGGAAATACGGGCCGGTATCGCCTTTGGCCAGCGCGCGCTTGGCCTCATCGTAATACTGGCGTTGGGTGGACAGGTCCACCGCCTGGGCGGATTGAACGGCAGCGGCGGTAAGTAGCAAACAGGACAAAACACTGAAAAGGCGACTGCGCATGAGACATCCGGGCAGAGAAATCATGACAAGTACCGACCTCGGTCAGCACTGAATTGTCTGTAGCTTAGCCTTTTGCCAGCAAGGGGCGAAAGCTTTGCCGGCCTTGCAGCACAAGTTCGCAACAAATGTTGTGCAGAGTGCTTCGACAGACAAATTGCCGGCCTGCTCAAGCCCTAACTCAGGTAGAATGCGCGCCCGGTTTTTGGAGAAGCTCATGACCCTGCTCAAATTCAGCGATGTGTCCCTTGCGTTCGGCGCTATGCCGTTGTTGGACAAGGTGTCCTGGCAGATCGCCCGTGGTGAGCGGGTGTGCATCATCGGCCGCAACGGCACTGGCAAGTCCAGCATGATGAAACTGGTCAAGGGCGACCAGAAGCCCGATGACGGCTCGGTGTGGCGTGCCCCCGGTCTGAAAATCGGCGAGCTGCCGCAGGAATTGCCAGTGGCCGACGATCGGACGGTGTTCGACGTGGTCGCTGAAGGCCTTGATGGTGTAGGCGCGTTGCTCGCCGAGTACCATCACCTGGCGCAGAACTGCGTCACTGAAGAAGACCTGAACAAGCTGATGCACGTTCAGCAAGACCTCGAAGCCCGTGACGGCTGGCGCTTGCAGACTCTGGTCGACAGCACCCTGAGCCGCCTGCAACTGCCGGCCGACAAGACCCTCGCCCAGTTGTCTGGCGGCTGGCGTCGTCGCGTGCTGCTGGCGCAGGCGCTGGTGTCCGAGCCGGATCTGCTGCTGCTCGACGAACCAACCAACCACCTGGACATCGGTGCGATTGCCTGGCTCGAAGAAGCGCTGAAAGATTTCCAGGGCGCTGTGCTGTTCATCACGCACGACCGTTCCTTCCTGCAAAACCTTGCCACGCGCATCCTCGAACTGGACCGCGGCGGCCTGATCGACTGGAACGGCGACTACGCCAGTTTCCTCGTGCACAAAGAAGCTGCGCTGGCCGCTGAAGAAACCGCCAACGCGCTGTTCGACAAGAAACTGGCCCAGGAAGAAGTCTGGATTCGCCAGGGCATCAAGGCGCGCCGTACCCGTAACGAAGGCCGCGTCCGTGCGCTGAAAGCCCTGCGCGTTGAGCGTAGCGAGCGTCGCGAGCGTACCGGCAAAGCCAACATTCAGCTGGACACAGCCGACAAGTCCGGCAAGCAGGTGATGGTGCTCGAGAACGTGAGTTTCGCTCACCCGGGCGGCCCGTTCCTGATCAAGGATTTCTCGATGGTGCTGACGCGCGGTGACCGTATTGGTCTGCTCGGCGCTAACGGTACCGGCAAGACCACTCTGCTGAAACTGATGCTCAGCGGTCTGCAACCGACCAGCGGCAAAGTGGAAGAGGGCACGCGCATCGACGTGGCCTACTTCGACCAGTTACGTCATCAGCTCGATCTGGAAAAAACCGTGATCGATAACGTCGCCGAAGGTCGCGACTTCATCGATATCGACGGCCAGAGCCGCCACGTCCTCAGCTACCTCGGCGACTTCCTGTTCAGCCCGCAGCGTGCCCGCACGCCGGTCAAGGCGCTGTCGGGTGGTGAGCGTGCGCGTCTGTTGCTGGCCAAGTTGTTCAGCAAGCCAGCAAACCTGCTGGTCCTCGACGAACCGACCAACGACCTCGACGTGGAAACGCTGGAGTTGCTTGAAGAAGTGCTGCTGACTTTCAACGGCACTGTGCTGATGGTCAGTCACGACCGGGCATTCCTCGACAACGTGGTGACCAGCACGCTGGTCTTCGAAGGCGAAGGCAAGGTCCGTGAGTACGTCGGCGGCTATCAGGACTGGATCCGCCAGGGCGGTTCGCCGCGCCTGCTGGGCGTGACTGAAAGCAAATCCGGTAAAGCAGACCTGAATTCGGCTGTAGTGACCGCTGAGCCGGCTGTGGTGGCTGAACCTGCCGTTGCCGCCCCGGCGGCCAAAAAGAAGCTGAGCTACAAGCTGCAGCGCGAGCTGGAAGCGTTGCCGGGTGACATCGATGCCAAGGAACAGCAGATCGCTGCCGTGGAAGCCGAAATGGCTGACGCCGGCTTCTATCAGCGTCCAGCGGCTGAGACTGCCAAGGTGATTGCATCGCTTGAGCAGTTGCAGGCTGAACTGGATGTTTTGATGGAGCGTTGGGCTGAGCTGGATGCCTGATTGATCCGGCAATAAAAAAGCCCGGCCTCATTTGCGTGAGGCCGGGCTTTTTGTAGGAGCTGCCGAAGGCTGCGATATTTTGACTTTGTTTTAAAAGAACAAGATCAAAAGATCGCAGCCTTCGGCAGCTCCTACGCGGGTTAGCGTTTGACCAGGTGGACAGCGAGCACATCGCACGGCGCGCCGTGCAGTACGTCATTGGCAGTCGAGCCGAGCAACAGCGCCAGACCATGACGACCATGGCTGCCAACCACAATCAGATCGCATTGCTGTTCTTTGGCGAAGTGATGGATTTCCTGACGTGGCTGGCCGTAGGTCAGGTGGCAGTTGGCGCCTTCGAGCTCGGAGTACTTGAGCTTCAGACGCTCCAGGCGTTCCTTGGCCTGATCGAACTGCTGTTGTTGCAGTTGTGACAGATCCATCGGCACGTCGCCGCCGAACGCCATGGCCATCGGCTCGACGATATGCACCAGCGACAGCTTGGCGCCGTTGCTCACCGACAGCTCTCGGGCGCGGTGTATGACAGGGTCGCACTCTTCGGTCAGATCTACAGCGACCAGGATGTGGTGGTAGGGCATGAGGTGCTCCTCGTGACGGTTCAATATTGGTAAGTATGGCTGGTTTCAAGCGCATTGGTTCCAAAGTGACACAATGCGCTCATCAAAAAACGGGAGTACTGATATGACGGTCTGGTTGGTGGTGTCAATCCTGCTGGTGGTTTTGAGTCCGCTGGCATGGTTGCGTCCATCGCGTGCGCAAAGTGGCCGAATCGCCCTGCGCATGGAGGCGCGGCGCATTGGCCTGGCCATGCAGCTGGCGCCTCAGGAGTGGCCGCACTGGCTGGCGCAAGAGCCGCCGAGTCCGTGCGCGCAGTACCATCGACCGCGCCGCAGCAGTAAACCGCTGTGCTGGACCTACTGGCAGAAATCACCGGGCGTGTGGGTCAATCAGTGGCAGGAAGTCTGTGAGGATCGGGCGCTGCTCAATCATTTCGAGAGGTTGCCGGACAACGTCTTCAAGATTGAGGCCGACAAGCAGATGATCGCCTTGTATTGGGGCGAGAAAGGCGAAGCGACAGTGCTGTTGGATATCGACGCGACACTGAAAGCTCTGGCATGACGCGCGGATTTTTCCCACTGCAACGGTGGGGGACGTCCGGCAGACGCGCAATAAAAAGCCCGACATGATTCATCGGGCTGGGTTGGCCAGGCAGGCCGGTAAACTTTTCCACTGATCAGGCTTCGAATGGTCGGTGCCTTTCCCTGTAGTCCAGCCAGCGTAGCCCGTTAAACAAGGCTCGACGCGAATTAGGGCGAATTTTCTAACTATTGATTCTATGAATGGCTTTGCATGCAGGCGCGTGTTGCAGGTCTGCGTGTTACGGAAATGACCGCAAAGTCGTATTTCAACCCGTATTTTGGGCGATTGACAATTGTCGGAAATTCCGTGAAGGTGACGTACCCAAATCAAACGGGCGTATGAATTGAGCGTTTGTCTTACTGACCGCTCCTACAGAATCCCGACTATCGCGTTGGCGGGTGTGCCGGGTGGATTGGCGTTAGCATCGACGAAAAAGCGTCCTGCCGAGCCATTCGCCTGCGTCCGACGTGTACTGTTCAGCTTCCATATCGTGGAGATCAGTTGATGATTTACGAAGGTAAAGCCATCACGGTTAAAGCTCTTGAAAGTGGCATCGTCGAATTGAAATTCGACCTCAAGGGTGAGTCCGTCAACAAGTTCAACCGTCTAACCCTGAACGAACTGCGTCAGGCCGTAGACACCATCAAGGCAGATGCTTCGATCAAGGGCGTGATCGTCAGCAGTGGCAAGGACGTCTTCATCGTCGGCGCCGACATCACCGAATTTGTCGAGAACTTCAAGCTGCCGGATGCCGAGCTGGTTGCTGGCAATCTCGAAGCCAACAAGATCTTCAGCGATTTCGAAGACCTCAACGTTCCGACCGTAGCGGCCATCAACGGCATCGCCCTGGGCGGCGGTCTGGAAATGTGCCTCGCAGCTGACTATCGCGTCATGTCCACCAAGGCCAAGATCGGTCTGCCGGAAGTCAAACTGGGCATCTACCCAGGCTTCGGCGGCACCGTGCGTCTGCCGCGCCTGATCGGTGTCGACAACGCTATCGAGTGGATTGCCTCCGGCAAGGAAAACCGCCCTGAAGACGCGCTGAAAGTAAGCGCCGTCGACGCTGTGGTCGCTCCAGAGAAGCTCCAGGAAGCTGCCCTTGAACTGATCAAACGCGCCATCTCCGGCGAGTTCGATTACAAGGCCAAGCGTCAGCCGAAACTTGAAAAAATCAAGTTGAACGCCATTGAACAAATGATGGCTTTCGAAACCGCCAAAGGTTTCGTTGCAGGGCAAGCTGGCCCGAACTACCCGGCGCCGGTTGAAGCGATCAAGACCATCCAGAAAGCCGCGAACTTCGGTCGTGACAAGGCGCTGGAAGTGGAAGCCGCCGGTTTCGTCAAACTGGCCAAGACCTCTGCCGCGCAGAGCTTGATCGGTCTGTTCCTGAACGATCAGGAACTGAAGAAAAAGGCCAAGGCCTACGACGAAATCGCCAAAGACGTGAAGCAGGCTGCCGTACTCGGCGCCGGCATCATGGGTGGCGGTATCGCTTATCAGTCGGCTTCCAAAGGCACGCCGATCCTGATGAAGGACATCAACGAGCACGGTATCGAGCAGGGTCTGGCCGAAGCCGCCAAACTGCTGGTTGGCCGCGTTGATAAAGGTCGCATGACCGCCGCGAAAATGGCTGAAGTGCTCAACGCCATTCGTCCAACCCTGTCGTACGGCGACTTCGGTCACGTTGATCTGGTGGTCGAAGCTGTCGTCG
The DNA here is from genome assembly GCF_900182985.1 of Pseudomonas helmanticensis. Taxonomy (NCBI): domain Bacteria; kingdom Pseudomonadati; phylum Pseudomonadota; class Gammaproteobacteria; order Pseudomonadales; family Pseudomonadaceae; genus Pseudomonas; species Pseudomonas helmanticensis. The sequence continues at coordinate 41,486 of NZ_FXUY01000001.1, forward strand.
AGAACCCGAAGGTCAAGCAAGCCGTATTGGCGGAAGTTGAAGGCCAGGTCAAAGAGGACACCATCCTCGCGTCCAACACTTCGACCATTTCCATCAGCCTGCTGGCGAAAGCCCTCAAGCGTCCGGAAAACTTCGTCGGCATGCACTTCTTCAACCCGGTGCACATGATGCCGCTGGTGGAAGTGATCCGTGGCGAGAAGTCGAGTGAGCTGGCGGTTGCCACCACCGTTGCCTACGCCAAGAAAATGGGCAAGAACCCGATCGTCGTCAACGACTGCCCGGGCTTCCTGGTCAACCGCGTACTGTTCCCGTACTTCGGCGGTTTCGCCAAGCTGGTCAGCGCCGGTGTGGACTTCGTCCGTATCGACAAGGTCATGGAAAAATTCGGCTGGCCGATGGGCCCGGCGTACCTGATGGACGTGGTCGGCATCGACACCGGTCACCACGGTCGTGACGTGATGGCTGAAGGTTTCCCGGACCGCATGAAGGATGACCGTCGTTCGGCCATTGACGTACTGTACGAAGCCAAGCGCCTGGGTCAGAAGAACGGCAAGGGCTTCTACGCCTACGAGGCCGACAAGAAAGGCAAGCAGAAGAAAGTCGCCGATCCGTCGGTACTCGAAGTGCTCAAGCCGATCGTTTACGAGCAGCGCGAAGTCACTGACGAAGACATCATCAACTGGATGATGATCCCGCTGTGCCTGGAAACCGTGCGTTGCCTGGAAGACGGCATCGTTGAAACCGCCGCTGAAGCCGACATGGGTCTGGTCTACGGTATCGGTTTCCCTCCATTCCGTGGCGGTGCGCTGCGCTACATCGACTCGATCGGTGTTGCCGAGTTCGTTGCCCTGGCTGACCAGTACGCTGATTTGGGCGCGCTGTACCACCCGACCGCGAAACTGCGTGAAATGGCCAAAACCGGCCAACGGTTCTTCGGTTAAGCGTCCCAACTTTTGAGCGAGAGTGAAATTTTATGAGCTTGAATCCAAGAGACGTCGTGATTGTCGACTTCGGTCGTACTCCGATGGGCCGCTCCAAGGGCGGCATGCACCGCAACACCCGCGCTGAAGACATGTCGGCGCACCTGATCAGCAAACTGCTGGAACGCAACGTCAAGGTTGACCCGAACGAAGTCGAAGACGTGATCTGGGGCTGCGTAAACCAGACCCTGGAGCAGGGCTGGAACATCGCGCGCATGGCGTCGCTGATGACCCAGATCCCGCACACTGCTGCCGGCCAGACCGTCAGCCGCCTGTGTGGCTCGTCGATGAGCGCGCTGCACACTGCTGCGCAAGCGATCATGACCGGTAACGGTGACGTGTTCGTGGTTGGCGGCGTCGAGCATATGGGTCACGTGAGCATGATGCACGGTGTCGATCCGAACCCGCACATGTCGCTGTATGCGGCGAAAGCCTCGGGCATGATGGGTCTGACCGCTGAAATGCTCGGCAAAATGCACGGCATCACTCGCGAACAGCAGGACGCTTTCGGCGTGCGTTCCCACCAGTTGGCCCACAAGGCAACCGTGGAAGGCAAGTTCAAAAACGAAATCATCCCGATGCAGGGCTACGACGAGAACGGTTTCCTGAAACTGTTCGACTACGATGAAACCATTCGTCCGGAAACCACCCTGGAAAGTCTGGCGGCCCTCAAGCCTGCCTTCAATCCAAAGGGCGGCACCGTGACTGCCGGTACTTCGTCGCAGATCACTGACGGTGCTTCGTGCATGATCGTGATGTCGGCGCAGCGCGCACAGGACCTGGGTATCCAGCCAATGGCGGTTATCCGTTCGATGGCAGTGGCGGGTGTGGATCCGGCGATCATGGGCTATGGTCCAGTTCCGGCGACACAAAAAGCGCTGAAACGCGCGGGTCTTGGCATCAACGATATCGACTTCTTCGAGCTCAACGAAGCTTTCGCTGCACAGGCCCTGCCAGTGCTGAAAGATCTGAAAGTACTCGACAAGATGAACGAGAAGGTTAACCTGCACGGCGGCGCGATCGCCCTGGGTCACCCGTTCGGTTGCTCCGGTGCCCGTATTTCCGGCACCTTGCTGAACGTGATGAAGCAGAATAGCGGCACCCTCGGGGTGGCCACTATGTGCATTGGTCTCGGCCAAGGCATCTCCACCGTCTTCGAACGCGTTTAAGCGTCTCGTCGATGGAAGCCGGGGCCAAGTGCCCCGGTTTTTGTTTTTGTGGATTTATTTTGTTTTTATTTTGAAAAAATTTGAGTGAGGGCCAAAGCATGCCGATACAACCTGGGCTCTATCAACATTACAAAGGTCCGCAGTACCGCGTATTCAGTGTTGCGCGGCATTCCGAGACCGAAGAAGAAGTGGTCTTTTACCAAGCCCTGTATGGGGATTACGGCTTTTGGGTGCGCCCTCTGAGCATGTTTCTCGAGTCGGTCGAGGTTGACGGCGAGCAGGTGCCACGCTTTGCTTTGGTGCAAGCCGAACCGAGCCTTTTTTCCAAGGCGTAAGGGGAGTGCGCACAGAACCCTGTGCTTGACCTCACCTTGTATCAACTATATATAGCGGTGCCGCGTCAGGCGCCAACCGCCTTTCACTTCTAGAATTCAGGAATTTTCTGATCCATGGGCAAATCGCTGGTCATTGTGGAATCCCCGGCTAAGGCCAAGACCATCAACAAGTATCTGGGTAACCAATACGTGGTGAAGTCGAGTATCGGCCATATCCGAGACCTGCCCACCAGCGGTTCGGCTAGCGCCAGCAAAGAGCCCGCCGCCAAGCGCGGCAAGGCTGCTGCGGGCGAAGGTCCGGTGCTCACGCCGAAAGAGAAAGCGCGCAAGCAGCTGGTCTCGCGTATGGGTGTCGATCCCGATCATGGCTGGAAAGCCAAGTACGAGATCCTCCCGGGCAAAGAGAAAGTCATCGAAGAGCTGCGCCGGCTCGCCAAAGATGCTGACACCATCTATCTCGCAACCGACTTGGATCGCGAGGGGGAAGCCATTGCCTGGCACCTGCGCGAAGCCATCGGTGGTGACGACAGCCGCTACAAGCGCGTGGTGTTCAACGAAATCACCAAGAAGGCGATTCAGGAAGCGTTCTCCAAGCCGGGCGAGCTGGACATCGATCGTGTCAACGCTCAACAGGCGCGTCGCTTCCTCGACCGCGTTGTTGGCTACATGGTTTCGCCGCTGCTGTGGGCAAAGATCGCCCGTGGCCTGTCCGCCGGTCGCGTGCAATCGGTTGCCGTGAAACTGGTAGTGGAGCGTGAGCGCGAAATTCGTGCGTTCAACCCGGAAGAATACTGGGAAGTGCATGCCGATCTCGGCACCACCAAAGGCTCGACCGTGCGTTTCGAAGTGGCTCGCGAGAAAGGCGAAGCTTTCAAGCCGCTTAATGAAACCCAGGCCATGGCGGCGCTGGAGAAGCTCAAGTCTTCCAGCTACAGCATCGTCAAGCGCGAAGACAAACCGACCAGCAGCAAGCCGTCGGCACCGTTCATCACCTCGACCCTGCAACAGGCTGCCAGTAACCGCCTGGGCTTCGGCGTGAAGAAAACCATGATGATGGCCCAGCGTCTGTACGAAGCCGGCTACATCACTTATATGCGTACCGACTCGACCAACCTCTCGGCTGATGCCGTGACGATGGCGCGTGCCTATATTGAAGACGAGTTCGGCAAGAAGTACCTGCCGGAAACGCCGAACGTCTACAGCAGTAAGGAAGGCGCACAAGAGGCTCACGAAGCGATTCGTCCGTCCGACGCCAATACCATTCCAAGCAAGCTGGCGGGCATGGAGCGCGATGCAGAGCGTCTCTACGAGCTGATCTGGCGCCAGTTCCTCGCTTGCCAGATGCTGCCGGCACAATATCTGTCGACCACTGTCAGCGTCGGCGCTGGCGATTTCGAGCTGCGCGCCAAGGGCCGCATCCTCAAGTTCGACGGTTACACCCGTGTCATGCCGCAGATCGCCAAACCAGGCGATGACGACGTTCTGCCAGATATGGCGCAGGGCGACGTGATGAAGCTGATCAAGCTTGATCCGTCCCAGCATTTCACCAAGCCGCCGGCGCGTTATTCGGAAGCGAGCCTGGTTAAAGAAATGGAAAAACGCGGCATCGGTCGTCCTTCGACGTACGCCGCGATCATTTCGACCATTCAGGATCGCGGTTACGTGACCCTGCACAACCGTCGTTTCTATTCGGAAAAGATGGGCGATATCGTTACCGAGCGTCTGTCTGAAAGCTTCTCGAACCTGATGGATTACGGCTTCACCGCCGGCATGGAAGAGAACCTCGATGACGTGGCTCAGGGCGAGCGCGACTGGAAAAACGTGCTGGACGAGTTCTACGGCGACTTCAAAAAGAAACTCGAAGTGGCCGAAAATCCGGACAGCGGCATGCGTGCCAACCAGCCGGTCATGACTGATATTCCGTGCACCACTTGCGGCCGTCCGATGCAGATTCGTACCGCATCGACCGGCGTGTTCCTCGGTTGCTCGGGCTACAGCCTGCCACCGAAAGAGCGCTGCAAGGCCACCGTCAATCTGGTGCCGGGCGATGAAATCGCTGCTGATGATGAGGGCGAATCGGAATCGCTGGTGCTGCGCGGCAAGCATCGCTGCCCGATCTGCAGCACGGCGATGGACGCTTATCTGCTCGACGAGAAACGCAAGCTGCACATCTGCGGTAACAATCCGGACTGCGCCGGCTACGAAATCGAAGAGGGTAGCTATCGCATCAAAGGCTACGAAGGTCCGAGCCTGGAATGCGACAAGTGCGGCAGCGAGATGCAACTCAAGACCGGCCGCTTTGGCAAGTTCTTCGGCTGCACCAACCCGACCTGCAAGAACACCCGCAAACTGCTGAAGAGCGGTGACGCGGCGCCGCCGAAGATGGACCCGGTGAAGATGCCTGAGCTGAAATGCGAAAAGGTCAACGACACCTACATCCTGCGCGACGGTGCCTCCGGCCTGTTCCTGGCGGCCAGCCAGTTCCCGAAAAACCGCGAGACCCGTGCTCCGCTGGTGATCGAGATTGTGCCGCACAAGGACGAAATCGATCCGAAGTACCACTTCCTCTGCGACGCTCCGAAGAAGGATCCTGACGGTCTGCCAGCGGTCATCCGCTACAGCCGCAAGACCAAGGAGCAATACGTGCAGACCGAAGTCGACGGCAAGCCTACCGGTTGGAAGGCTTTCTACGACGGCGGCAAGTGGACGGTTGAAGACAAACGTACAAAGGCCAAGGCCGAGTAAGCGTTAGTCCGATACTGCAAAGGCCGCATGAGAACCCTCGGGTTTTCATGCGGCCTTTTTGTTTTGTGCTTGCGGTTGGATCAACTGATCCACGACACTGTCCGGCCTGTATGAAGCAATTATTTCGTTGTGGAGACTGCCTTCATGGCCCACGAACTCTATACCCGTACCAACCAGAAGATCTATTTCGCCGGCCTTTCGCTGGAAGCCTTGGCTCGCGCTGAAGAAGGGCGGGCAATGAATTCTCTGGCGCTGATTCAGGCTGGTCGTGAATCGGCGTTGTTTCACCTCTACGGCGCGCTGTTGGGGCTGTGTCATGAGATTGCCGGCTTCTATCGCCTGCCTCAGGCTAGCGCGCCACGAGCGGAGGCGTTATTGACGCGTGAAGTGCTGGAGTCGATCGCGATTCCCGAACTGGCTGAAATGGTCGAGTTGGCGGGTAATCCGGAAACCTGGCTGGCGAAGCTGTTGGCGGCACACTCGGCGCTGTTCCAGCCACCACGGGTCCCGCACAAGCCCAAGGGTGATGTGACACAGCCGTTGATTCAGGCGGTTAATCTGGATGAAGCAGAGCCGCCGCAGGAATTGAGCCGGGAAGAGCTGGAGAGCTGGCGGCAGAACCTCAAGGGGCTGGCCATCCGGTTTCGCGAAGGTTTGAACGAGTGCTGACAGGGATTGACTCGGTGGCAATCTGAAACATGCTGCTGGTCAAGATCCCGAGCGAAGCCTGAATGATGTCTATATAATCCCTGCCTTTCGTGGAGAACAGACCTATATGCCAACGTCCTTTCTAGAAATTGTCGAGTTACCAGACGGCCGAATCGAACTGCGCAGGGCTGAGGACGAAGGTTCTCTGGTGACTCTGGATTTCTCCGAGGATGCCAAGACCTTCCTGCAGGGCCAGCACGTGGAAATCGCCAAGGCGATGTTGAGCGTCGGCGTGCAGATGGCAGGTCGAATGATTGAAGGCGAATTTGATAAGGACGAGGGGCCGCGGGTTCTTCATTGATCCCCGCCTGTTTTCAGCTTTTTGTCATTGCCGCTTCAGATCGGCTTCTCTGTCCCTGGAGAAGCCCTGCGCTTCACACAGCGCTTTTTAATCGCTAATCAGCCCAAACGAATATTCAGGCTTTGAGCGTCGCCCGTACGTGCAGCGCTGATCAGCTGTTGCCGCGAACTGCTGTTCAACGGATTCAGCCAGGTGACCACTGTGTGGCTGCGGCCCAGGCGCAATGCTTCGCACGCCAGTTGCTGGGCGCTCTGAGTGCCTCGCGGTTGCAGCAGCAGAATGCGTTCACGATTCAGGCCGGCATCTCGCAGCCAGGTTTGCGTCAGGCTCGCTGGCGGTGCAATCAGCGTCAGCCAGCGGGCGTCCTGATCTTCGCTCAGTTCGCGAAGGATCGGGGCAAGCAGGTTCAGACAGTTCCCGGCCGCACCGCGCAGTGACAGCTCACTGAATACTTCAGGTTCGGCATTCCACGGGCGCTCGACCACTTCTTTGAGGGTCGGTGCCATCGGTTGCGCCAGAAACGCTTCGAATAAAGGCAGTTGTGTTTGCTGAGGTATGTGTGGGAACTGCATAAAGCCTCCTTTAGCGGCGGATTACGCCGACACTCAAGCCTTCGATCACCAGTTCCTGATCTTTCAGGTCGACTTCGATAGGGGCGAACTCAGGGTTTTCGGCCATCAGCCAGACCTTGCTGCCTTCACGCTTGAAGCGTTTGACGGTCACTTCATCGCCAATGCGGGCGACGACAACCTGGCCATTGCGCGCTTCGCGAGTAGTGTGGACGGCCAGCAGGTCACCATCGAAAATGCCGATGTCCTTCATGCTCATACCGTGCACGCGCAACAGATAGTCGGCACGCGGGTGGAAGAAGGCGGGATTGATGTTGCAGGATTCTTCGATGTGCTGCTGAGCGAGGATCGGCGCGCCGGCAGCGACACGGCCAATGATCGGCAGGGTAGAGTCGTCAGCCTTGGCTTCGAAGCCAGGAATGCGAATGCCTCGCGAGGCGCCCGGGGTCATCTCGATGGCGCCTTTGCGGGCCAGTGCCTTGAGGTGTTCTTCTGCCGCGTTCGGCGACTTGAAGCCCAGTTCCTGAGCGATTTCCGCACGGGTTGGCGGATAGCCATTGTCTTCGAGGCAACGTTTGATAAAGGCCAGAATCTCGGCTTGGCGTGGCGTCAGCTTTAGCATAATGATCGCTCTGTCTTTTTATACAGTGACTGGGATTATATACAGTGAAACGGTCTTGGCAATGCCCGTTTTTTTGCCCGCCGCCGGACGGTCGGCAGCCGCGCTTATTAATGCGTGGGCCTTGTGTGGTTAAATAGCTGACCGACCATTCCCAAAACGAACCGGCAGGCTTGACAACGCACAGGCTGAAACGTATGTTTCAAACAAGTGTTTGTCAGGCGGAGTAGCCATGGCCCAGTCGGAAACCGTTGAACGCATTCTTGATGCTGCCGAGCAGTTGTTCGCGGAGAAAGGTTTCGCTGAAACCTCATTGCGTTTGATCACCAGCAAGGCTGGCGTCAACCTGGCAGCAGTCAACTATCATTTCGGCTCGAAAAAAGCCCTGATTCAGGCGGTGTTCTCGCGCTTCCTCGGGCCGTTCTGCATCAGCCTCGACAAAGAGCTGGAGCGTCGCCAGGCCAAGCCTGAAAACAAGCCGACGCTCGAAGAACTGCTGGAAATCCTCGTCGAGCAGGCCCTCGTGGTTCAGCCTCGCAGCGGCAACGATCTGTCGATCTTCATGCGCTTGCTCGGCCTCGCATTCAGCCAGAGCCAGGGCCACTTGCGCCGTTATCTGGAAGACATGTACGGCAAGGTGTTCCGCCGCTACATGCTACTGGTCAACGAAGCCGCGCCACGTATTCCTCCGATCGAGCTGTTCTGGCGTGTGCACTTCATGCTCGGCGCCGCCGCGTTCAGCATGTCCGGCATCAAGGCCTTGCGCGCAATCGCCGAGACCGATTTCGGCGTCAACACCTCCATCGAACAAGTGATGCGCCTGATGGTGCCGTTCCTCGCCGCTGGTATGCGCGCAGAAACCGGTGTCACTGACACTGCCATGGCCACCGCACAACTGCGTCCGCGCAGCAAATCAACGCCGGTCGCCGCCAAGGTTTAACCGCGCACGGGTGGGCGCGGCAGCTGGTATCCGCTAAGCTAGCCGCCCATGCCGACTCTCGTTCTGAACCCGATCCAAACAGAAATTGCCGACCTGCCGAGCATTGCTCACGGTAGCGATTTTCTGCGCATCGGTTTTTTCGTTTTCAAGGAATCTCTATGACTGCTGGCCTGCAAGGCTCGTTGATGGTGGACGTCGCCGGTACCTGGCTGACGGCTGAAGATCGCCAATTGTTGCGTCAGCCCGAAGTGGGCGGCCTGATCATTTTTGCGCGCAACATTGAGCATCCGCGTCAGGTGCGCGAGCTCAGCGCAGCGATTCGCGCGATTCGCCCGGATTTGCTGTTGGCCGTCGATCAAGAGGGCGGTCGCGTGCAGCGCCTGCGCCAAGGCTTCGTACGCCTGCCAGCGATGCGCGCCATTGCCGACAACCCGAATGCCGAATACCTCGCCGAGCAATGCGGCTGGATCATGGCCACCGAAGTGCTGGCCGTCGGCCTAGACCTGAGCTTTGCCCCAGTGCTTGATCTGGATTACCAGCGCAGCGCCGTGGTCGGCACCCGTTCATTTGAAGGTGACCCCGAGCGTGCCGCACTGCTCGCCGGTGCATTCATTCGCGGCATGAACAGCGCGGGCATGGCGGCCACCGGCAAGCACTTCCCCGGTCATGGCTGGGCCGAAGCCGATTCCCACGTCGCGATCCCGAATGATGAGCGCAGCCTCGACGAGATTCGCGCCAACGACCTTGTGCCTTTCGCCAAACTCAGCAAGCAACTGGCCGCAATCATGCCGGCGCACGTCATCTATCCGCAGGTCGATTCACAGCCTGCCGGCTTCTCCCGGCGTTGGTTGCAGGACATCCTGCGCGGCGAATTGCAGTTCGACGGTGTGATCTTCAGCGATGACCTGTCGATGGCCGGTGCGCACGTGGTCGGCGACGCCGCGAGCCGCATCGAGGCCGCGCTCACCGCCGGTTGCGACATGGGCTTGGTGTGCAACGACCGCGCCGCTGCCGAACTGGCCCTCAGCGCGGCGCAGCGCATGAAGGTCAAGCCATCGGCCCGAATCGCGCGGATGCGCGGTCAGGCATTCGCCAGCACCGATTATCGCCAGGATCCGCGCTGGCTCACCGCTATCGGCGCGCTCAAAGACGCTCAACTGATCGATTAAGGATTTTTCGCTATGACCGTTTACGCAATCATCGGTGGCACCGGCCTGACCCAGCTCGAAGGCCTGAGCATTCGTCAGTCGCTGGCAGTCGACACGCCCTACGGCGCACCCTCAGCCGAAGTACAGATCGGCGAATACGCTGGCAAGGAAGTGCTGTTCCTCGCCCGTCACGGCCACCCGCACCGCTTTCCGCCGCACAAGGTCAACTACCGCGCCAATCTGTGGGCGTTGAAGCAGGCGGGTGCCGAGGCGATCATCGCGGTCAACGCCGTGGGCGGGATTCATTCGGCGATGGGCACCGGGCATTTCTGCGTGCCGCATCAGATCGTCGACTACACCAGCGGGCGTGAACACACCTATTTCGCGGATGATCTGGAGCACGTCACCCACATTGACTTCAGCTTTCCTTACAGCGAGCCACTGCGTCAGCAATTGATCGCTGCTGTAGCCGCCGAAGGTTGCGAGTACAGCGATCAGGGCGTGTATGCCTGCACTCAAGGCCCGCGTCTGGAGACCGTGGCCGAGATCGTGCGTCTGGAACGTGATGGCTGCGACATCGTCGGCATGACCGGTATGCCGGAAGCGGCGCTGGCACGTGAGCTGGAGCTGGATTACGCCTGTCTAGCGCTGGTGGTGAACCCTGCTGCGGGCAAGACCACTGAAGTGATTACCATGGCCGAGATCGAGCAGGCTTTGCATGACGGCATGGGCAAGGTGAAGTCGGCGTTGGCGCGGGTACTCAAGGGCTGAGTCCGGCCGAGACCGAGTTGACCCCATCGCTGGCAAGCCAGCTTCCACAAGAATCGAGTTGAATCACATTTTTGTGTACGACTCGTAACCCAGTGGGAGCGGGCTTGCTCGCGAAAGCTATCTAACAGACGAAAAAGATCTCAACGCTTCTCGAGCTTGTCCGGCAACGGCGCAAACAACGCTTCAATATCATCACTCTGCAACTTCCAGTCCCCGGCCTTGCGCCCATCCAGCACGCCCGCCGCCAAGTCGGATTTTTCCTTCTGCAGATGCTGAATCTTCTCTTCCACCGTGCCCCGGGCAATCATCTTGTAGACGAACACCGGTTTCTCCTGACCGATCCGGTAAGCGCGGTCCGTCGCCTGATTCTCGGTCGCCGGGTTCCACCACGGGTCGTAGTGAATCACCGTATCCGCTTCGGTGAGGTTCAGGCCAACACCACCGGCCTTCAGACTGATCAGAAATATCTGACGCTTGCCGCTCTGGAATTCCTTCACCGGCGTACGACGATCGCGGGTTTGGCCGGTCAGCAGCGCGTAGGAGACATTGCGCTTTTTCAGCTCGTCTTCAATCAATGACAGCATCGAGGTGAACTGCGAAAACAGCAGAATCCTTCGGCCTTCCTCGAACAACTCTTCCAGCATCTCCATCAAACTGTCGAGCTTGCCGGATGTACTGCCGCGCGCGGGCAGGGTGGCGTCGTTGACCAGGCGCAGATCGCAGCAAACCTGACGCAGTTTCAACAGCGCTTCAAGAATGATGATCTGGCTGCGCGCGACACCCTTGCGGGTGATCTCGTCGCGGACTTTCTTGTCCATCGCCAGGCGCATGGTTTCGTACACATCGCGCTGCGCTTCGTTGAGATCGACCCAGTGGATGATTTCCGTCTTCGGCGGCAACTCGGTAGCGACCTGTTCCTTGGTGCGACGTAGCAGAAACGGTTTGATTCGGCCGTTGAGGTGCTGAAGCCGGACTTCGCTGCCGCGCTTTTCAATCGGCACGCGGTAATCGGCGTTGAAGCTTTTTACGTCGCCAAGCCAGCCCGGCAGCAGGAAGTGAAACAGCGACCACAGCTCGCCCAGGTGGTTTTCCAGCGGTGTACCACTCAGGCACAGGCGCTGACGCGCATTCAGCTCGCGCGCTGCCTGCGCCGCTTTGCTGTTCGGGTTCTTGATGTACTGCGCCTCATCCAGCACCAGCACATGCAGCGGCTGCTTTGCCAAACGTTCGACGTCCTTGGGCAGCAGCGCGTAGGTGGTGAGAATCAGGTCAAAATCCGCCAGATTGTCGAAGTGCTTCTTGCGAGTGGCGCCGTACAGCGCGACCACGTTCAACTGCGGTGTGAAATGCGCCGCTTCATCCAGCCAGTTCGGAATCAGACTGGTCGGCATCACCACCATGCACGGGCGATCGAGGCGACCGGCGATTTTCTCACTGAGAATATGCGCCAGGGTCTGTAGGGTTTTGCCCAGACCCATGTCATCCGCGAGAATCCCGCCGACTTCCAATTGCCGCAGCGACTGCATCCAGCTCAAGCCTTCAAGCTGATACGGGCGCAGCGTCGCATTCAAGCCTTCCGGCGCTTCAACGCTGAAATCACGAATGTCGCGCAGGCGTTGGGCGAAGGTGCGAATCTGCTCGCCACCCTCCCACAGGAGCGGAATGCCTTCCAGCGAGTTCAGGCGTATGGCGTCGGCCTTGCTCAGGCGCAAAGTGGTTTCGCCCGGCTCCTGCAAATAGAACTCGCCGAGGGTCATCAGCACCGGTTTCAACCGGCCCAACGGCAATGCCACCTGCAATGGCCCGTGCTCGCTGTTGCGTTGCGGGACGTTGACCAGAATCAGCTCGTCATCACGACGGCGCGCAAGACGTTCCGGGTTGAGAATCTCCGCGTGCGAGCGCATCAGGTTGAGCAGGATCGGCAGCAAACTCAGGCGTTCACCGTTGACGATGATCCCCAACTCCAGATCGAACCAGTCACGTTCCGGTGCCTGTTCGACTGTGGCGTACCAGTCATCCACAGCGGTCAGGTCAAAGCCGAACTCTTCGTCAATCTGCAATTCCCAGCCTTGGGTGCGCAGCTTCGGCAGATCGTTGAGAGTGAACGTCAGCCACGCGCTGTCGTTGACCATCTCATACAGCTCGCCGGCACTTTCCGGCAGAGCTTTGCTCTGTCGCGTAGCGATGCGAAAGCCGAGGATTCGTAACTGTTCGCGGTAGGACTGTTCGACATCCGGGTGACGTTTTATCCGCAGCGTCTGGGTTTCCTGGCGGATCAGGATGTCACTGTTCTTCTGCCCGCTGACGTATTCGTCCAGATAACTGAACGACAGCGCCGCACGATGCTGGATGTAGCGCTGCATCTTGCCGTTGCGCGGTTCGAAAGCGCTGAACTCGACACTGGCCAGCCACAGGCGCGGCATTGGCTGAACGTTATCGACCAGCACTTGCGGCGGTGCTTTCGGGCCGCGGTTTTCCAGCACAGCCTGGAGTTTTTCCAGCAGTTCGGCGTCTTTGGCGGCGGCGGGGTAGTCGAGGGTTTCCTGAACTTTCAGCAACACCGCTGCGCAGTGTTTGCAATTGGTGCGAACCGGGCAGGTGCAACCGGCATCGACCAGCAGCAGAGTGCCTTTGGCTGACTCGCGCAGGTGAATGGTCTGGCGGTAAACGTTGCCGCCAGAGCCTTCGCAACTGGCGGTGATGGTTGCATCGCCGACCTGGGCGATGCGTACCCGGTTTTCCAGGGCGTAGCGGCGGCCACGCTCCAGGCTCTGTTCCTTGAATCGGCTGACCCAGGAGGGTGCCAACGGTTTACTCAGCGGCGGGTTCATAAGGACTTCGATCAGTCCGGAATCGCTTCAGGCGCTTCCCGTGGCGCAGGTGCAGTCAGGGAAGTGATCTTGATCAGCAACGCCAGGTGGCCGTTGTCGAGGTAGTTGAGCTGGCCGTTTTTGGTGTGGCTGTCCTGTTTCAGGCGTTCACTGGCGGTGACCAGGCCATTGGCGTCGAGCTGATTGACCCAGAAGTCGGCGGCGACATCGGTGAAGCGTCCGAGCTTCAGCTCCAGCGTGCCTTCGATCGGGAACTGGCCGAACTGCTCCTTGCCGTCACTGACCGCGACTTTCGCCGGTGCTTCGCCGAGGGTCTGTTGCCAGGCCTTGTGCATCAGCACGCTGTACTCGCCGCTGGCGGTGAGTTTGCTGGCGACATCATTGAGCGCCGGTGTCCGCGTGCTGTTCTCAGCCAAGCGCTGGGCGCCGGCGGCCCAGTCTTCCGGTGCTGCGCGGCTGACAATCGCCGGCACAGCGTTCTGGCGCACCAGAATCATCTCGACCTGATACAGGTCATCGGCAAACGCCGTAGGTGCTACCAAAGTCAGTAGCAAAGTCAGTGAGCGAAACAGGCGCATGCGGCGTCCTTCAAACAGTTTTCGGGATGAGGCGCTCGAACAGCGCCTCTACAGTATTAAAGCGCTCTTCCGGGCGTTCCATCGGCACCTGGAATTTAAACATCGTGGCGCCTTCGAATTTGTAGCGTTTTGGCTGGCTCTGGATCAGTTTGATCAGGGTCATCGGGTCGACCGGCGTCTGCGCCGCGAACTCGATTCGTCCACCTTGCGGCCCTCCGTCGACCTTCTTGATACCGAGCTGTTCAGCCTGCAACTTCAATGCAGTGATGCGTACCAGGTTTTTGGTCGGTTCCGGCAGCAGGCCGAAACGGTCGATCATCTCGACTTGCAGATCCTTCAGGCCTTCCTCGTCGGTGGCCGAAGCGATGCGCTTGTACAGGATCAGGCGCGCGTGAACGTCCGGCAGATAGTCTTCCGGAATCAGTGCCGGCACCCGCAGGTTGACTTCCGGACCACCGCCGAGCGGCTGGTCGAGGTTCGGCTGCTCGCCCTTACGGATTGATTTCACCGCGCGTTCGAGCATTTCCATGTACAGCGTGAAGCCCACAGCCTGAATCTGACCGCTCTGGCCATCGCCGAGCAGTTCGCCGGCGCCACGGATTTCCAGGTCGTTGGTCGCGAGCACGAAACCCGCCCCGAGATCCTGGGTATTGGCGATCGCCTCCAGACGTTTTTCTGCGTCCGAAGTGATTTGCTGGCGCGGCGGCGTCAGCAGGTAGGCGTATGCCTGGTGGTGACTGCGGCCGACACGGCCACGCAACTGGTGCAGTTGTGCCAGGCCAAACTTGTCGGCGCGCTCGATGATGATGGTATTGGCGCTCGGCACGTCGATGCCGGTCTCGATGATGGTCGAGGCGATCAGCACGTTGAAACGCTTGTGATAGAAGTCGCTCATCACCTGTTCGAGTTCGCGTTCGCGCATCTGTCCGTGACCGATGCCGATGCGGGCTTCCGGCACCAGTTCGGCGAGATCGGCGGCGCATTTCTCGATGGTTTTCACATCGTTGTGCAAGTAGTAAACCTGACCGCCGCGCAGCAGTTCGCGGAGCAGAGCCTCTTTGACCGTGCTCTTGTTCTGCTCCATGACGAAAGTGCGCACCGACAGGCGTCGCGCTGGCGGCGTGGCAATGATCGACAGATCGCGCATGCCCGACACCGCCATGTTGAGCGTGCGCGGAATCGGTGTGGCGGTCAGAGTCAGAATGTCGACTTCGCTGCGCAGGGCCTTGAGCTGTTCTTTCTGACGCACACCGAAGCGGTGTTCTTCGTCGATGATCACCAGCCCGAGGTTTTTGATTTTTACGTCGTCGGACAACAGCTTGTGCGTGCCGATGACGATGTCGATCTTGCCTTCCGCCAGGTCGGCGATCGCCGCGTTGACCTCCTTGGTCGACTTGAAGCGGCTCATCACTTCGACAGTCACCGGCCAGTCGGCGAAGCGGTCGCGGAAACTGTTGTAGTGCTGCTGAGCGAGCAGGGTGGTCGGCACCAGAATCGCTACCTGACGACCACCGTGCACGGCGATGAACGCCGCGCGCATGGCCACTTCGGTCTTGCCGAAACCGACGTCGCCGCAGACCAGTCGATCCATTGGTTTCGGCGCGAGCATGTCGGCGCGCACGGCTTCGATAGTGGTTTGTTGATCCGGGGTTTCTTCGAACGGGAAACCAGCGCTGAACGTTGCGTAATCGGCTTTCGGGTCGGCGAACGCATAACCTTCGCGAGCGGCACGACGGGCATAGATGTCGAGCAGTTCAGCGGCAACGTCACGCACTTGTTCGGCGGCTTTGCGCTTGGCTTTCTGCCAGGTCTCGGAGCCGAGGCGGTGCAGCGGCGCCAGTGCATCGTCGCTGCCGGTGTAGCGCGCAATCAGATGCAGGTTGGCCACCGGCACATAGAGCTTGGCGTTCTCGGCGTATTCGAGGGTGAGGAATTCGGCGGCCTGATCGTCGATTTCCAGAATGGTCAGGCCGAGGTAGCGGCCGACGCCGTGATCGATATGCACCACCGGCGCGCCTTCGCGCAACTCGGTCAGGTTCTTGATCACCGCATCGTTGTTGCCATCGGCACGCTTCTCGCGGCGGCGACGCTGCATCACGCGCTGGCCGAACAGCGGACTTTCGGCGACCAGTGCCAGCGCCGGATCGTCGAGCATCAGGCCTTCGTCGAGCGGCGCAATAGTGATCGCCAGACGATCCTTGCTCGCAACGAAGTCTGGCCAGCTGTCGACGGTTTTCGGCCGCAGCTTCAGGCGTTCGAGCAACTCCAGCAGCACTTCGCGACGCCCCGCGGATTCGGCGGTGAACAGCACGCGCCCGGGGAATTCGTCGAGGAATCCGGCCAGTGCCGCCAGCGGTTGCGTGGCTTTGGCTTCGATCGCCAGATTCGGCAGGGCTTGCGCCGGAAAGCGCTCGCGCCCGGCACCGCTTTCGACGTCCTGTTGGCTGGCGACCACGCGCGGCCAGCTCTTCAGGCGCGCGAAGCAGTCTTCCACCGGCAGGAACAATTCAGCGGGTGGCAATAAAGGACGCGATGGATCGACGCGGCGCTCTTCATAGCGATTACGCACATCGTTCCAGAAGTTTTCGGCCGCTTGCTCGATGCCCGGCAGCGAGAACACTTGCGTGTCCTGCGGCAGGTAATCGAACAGGGTCGAAGTTTCGTCGAAGAACAGCGGCAGGTAGTACTCGATGCCGGCCGGGGTAATCCCGCTGCTCAGATCCTGAAAGATCGGGCAGCGCCGGAAGTCGACGTCGAAACGCTCGCGGAAACGTGCCTTGAAACGGGTGACTGCGTCTTTCTGCAACGGAAATTCGCGTGCCGGTAGCAGCTTGACCGATTCGACCTTGTCGATCGAGCGCTGGTTTTCCGGATCGAATGTACGCAGGGTTTCGATTTCGTCATCGAACAGGTCGATGCGATAGGGCAGTTTGCTGCCCATCGGGAACAGGTCGATCAGCGCGCCGCGCACGGTGAATTCGCCGTGCTCATAAACCGTGTCGACGTAGCGATAACCGCTGGCTTCGAGCCGCGAGCGCATCTGTTCAACGTCGAGCTTCTGGCCGACATCGAGTACCAGGCTGCTGCCGAGCAGAAATTTGGTCGGCGCCAGGCGATGCAGGGCCGTGGTGATCGGCACCACCAGCACGCCATGCGCCAGTTCCGGCAGCCTATATAAGCTGGCGATGCGCTGGGAAATGATGTCCTGGTGCGGCGAGAACAGGTCGTACGGCAGGGTTTCCCAGTCGGGGAAATGCAGGACGGGCAAATCCGGGGCGAAGAAACTCAGCTCCTGTTCCAGTCGTTCAGCGCTCTGGCTGTCGGCGGTCAGTAGCAGGGTGAAGCGCTTGGCAGCGCTGGCAGCCTCGGCAATCGCCAGACTGAGGGCAGCACCGGGCAAATTGCCCCAATGCTGTTTACCTGCCTCGGCAGGGAGTAGCGGTAGACGCAGAACGGGCACGGAAGGTTGAGCTCCAGGCTTTGCGACAAAGTCGGTAATTGTAGCGGCGTCCGGTGTCACCTGTCAGTTGCAGACTGTGTCTATCTTCGCTGTTTCGGCGAAATGTAGTGGTAACCATAAAAAGCAGGCGTTTTTTAGCGATTATGTAGTGCCGAAATTGGCTCGTGTTACGGAGGGTTACAGACATCGTCTAACAGTCGACGAAAAATTGACTGCGCTGGAAGCCGCGTATTTACTGGGCTGGCGCGAGGCGTGATTTTTTTGAAAGGAATTTTGTTACCGATTTCGCGACAAGCGCGCATTGCTGAATGAGGTTGTGGGCGGCATAATGTAGCCCCTTTTTTCTGCCCCTACATGTGGAAGGTTACCGTGACTCAGAAGCCCGACCAGTGTCTTGGTGAATGGATCGACCGTGAAGCTCTCGCAGAAGCGATGATTCCGCTTATCGGTCAGCTCTACCGCAATAACAACGTGGTGAGCTCGATCTATGGCCGCAGCCTGATCAACCAGTCTGTCATCGCGATTCTCAAAGCTCACCGCTTTGCGCGTCACCGTTCTTCCGACGACAGCGAACTCTCCGTCCACGAAACATTCCCGCTGCTTAAAGCCATGAGCGAGCTCAAGCTCGGCGCGGCTTCGGTAGATCTGGGCAAGTTGGCGTTCAAATTCCGCAACGAAGGCAACGGCCGTACCGCCGAGCAGTTCGTGCGTGAAGAAATGGCTGACGTGGTTGGCCAGCAAAACGCTTCGGCCCGTAAAGGCACCGACGTTGTGCTGTACGGCTTCGGTCGTATCGGTCGTCTGCTGGCGCGTATCCTGATCGAGAAAACCGGTGGTGGCGACGGTCTGCGTCTGCGTGCCATCGTCGTGCGCAAAGGCGCCGACAACGACCTGACCAAGCGCGCCAGCCTGCTGCGTCGCGATTCGGTGCATGGTTCGTTCAACGGCACCATCACCATCGACGAAGAAAACAACACCATCACCGCCAACGGTAACCTGATCCAGGTGATCTACGCCAAGAACCCGACTGAAGTGGATTACACCCAGTACGGCATCAAAGACGCGCTGCTGGTGGACAACACCGGTGTATGGCGTGACGCCGATGGCCTGGGCCAGCACTTGCAGTGCCCGGGTATCGACCGCGTTGTTCTGACCGCGCCAGGCAAAGGCAAGCTGAAGAACATCGTTCACGGTATCAACCACAGCGAAATCACCGCTGACGACAAGATCGTGTCCGCCGCTTCCTGCACCACCAACGCCATCGTGCCGGTGCTGAAAGCTGTGAATGACAAGTTCGGCATCATCAACGGTCACGTCGAAACCGTTCACTCGTACACCAACGACCAGAACCTGATCGACAACTTCCACAAGGGCGATCGCCGTGGTCGTAGCGCTGCGCTGAACATGGTAATCACCGAGACCGGTGCTGCCACCGCTGCTGCCAAGGCCCTGCCTGAGCTGGCCGGCAAGCTGACCGGTAACGCGATCCGTGTGCCGACGCCAAACGTGTCGATGGCCATTCTCAACCTCAACCTTGAGAAAGCCGCTACCCGTGAAGAGATGAACGAGTACCTGCGCTACATGGCGCTGCACTCCGATCTGCACAAGCAAATCGACTTCGTTAACTCGCAGGAAGTGGTTTCGACCGACTTCGTTGGTTCGCGCCACGCCGGTGTGGTCGACGCTGAAGCGACCATCACCCAGGATAACCGCGTTGTTCTGTACGTCTGGTACGACAACGAGTTCGGTTACAGCTGCCAGGTGATCCGCGTGATGGAAGACATGGCCGGGGTAAACCCGCCAGCGTTCCCGCGCTAAGCGATAGCTGCACATGAAAACGCCCCGACTTTGGTCGGGGCGTTTTTGTTTGTGTGCCTTTTAGAGCTGTGTTGTCAGTACCGGCCTCTTCGCGAGCAGGCTCGCTCCCACACTGGATCTGTGTCGCTCAGAAAATTCCCTGTGGGAGCGAGCCTGCTCGCGAAAGCGTTCTATCGAGCGCCGCCGGGTATGGCCGCTTGCGCGGTGCGCAGTTCATGCTTATTGCCGCGGAACAACACCAGCGTCGCAATCAACCCCAACACCGCCGCGCCACTCAGCCAGATCCCCGGCGCAGCCTTGTTATCCAGCACATGGATCAGATAAGTACACGCCGCCGGCGTAAACCCGCCGAAGGTTGCCGTCGCCAGGCTATAGGCCAGCGAGAACCCGGTCGTTCGCACTTCCACCGGCATGATCTCGGTCAGTGCCACCACCATCGCGCCGTTGTACGAGCCGTAGAGGAACGACAGCCATAACTCGACGATCAGTAAATGGCTGAAGCTCGGATTCGCCACCAGCCACGACAGCGCCGGGTAAGCGGTAAGAATCGCCAGAATCGTCGCCGCCAGCAGTAGGGGTTTGCGCCCGATCTTGTCGGACACTGCGCCCATCACCGGCAGCCAGAAGAAGTTCGACAGGCCGATACACACAGTCACCAGCAACGCATCGAAGTCCGACAAGTGCAGCTCAGCCTTGCCGAACGTCGGGGTGTACGCGGTAATCAAGTAGAAGGACACCGTGGTCATCACCACCAGCGCCATGCCGGCGATGACGATGCCAAAGTTCTGACCGATCGAACGGACAATTTCCCGCAGGGTAGGGCGATGTTTCCGCGCCTGAAATTCCGGGGTTTCTTCCAGCGAACGGCGAATAACGAAGATCACCGGCACAATCATGCAGCCGATCAGGAACGGCACGCGCCAGCCCCAGTCGCCCATCTGTTCCGGACTCAGCCAATGGTTGAGACCGACCCCGAGCAATCCGGCGAAAACCACGGCCGCTTGCTGGCTGGCGGACTGCCAACTGACAAAGAAGCCCTTGCGTCCTGGTGTGGCGATCTCTGCCAGGTACACCGACACGCCGCCCAGCTCCACGCCCGCCGAGAAACCTTGCAGCAAGCGGCCAAACAGTACGATCAGCGGTGCGGCCACACCGAGAGTGGCGTAGCCCGGAACGCAGGCGATCAGCACCGTGCCGGCAGCCATCAACGCCAGAGTAATGATCAGGCCTTGGCGACGGCCATGACGGTCAATGTAGGCGCCGAGGAAAATTGCCCCCAGCGGCCGCATCAGGAAGCCGGCGCCGAAAGTGGCCAGCGAAAGCATCAGGGAAGCGAAGGCGCTGTCGGCCGGGAAGAAGGTCTTGGCAATGGCCGTGGCGTAGAAGCCGTAGACCATGAAGTCGAACATTTCGAGGAAGTTGCCGCTGACAACGCGAAAAATCGCTTTGCCTTTGCCCGTGGTGGTGGACATGTTCAGTTACTCATTATTGGATTTTTATAAACGCGTAGCATCCGTTGGGAGCGAGCGGGCCCTTTAATCCATAATGGCCGTCGTGGTTTTGCAGGGAGATGAATAATTGTTCACTGGACGTTGGCTGAGTGTTGTGATGCTGGTCGCCGTATTGTCCGGCTGCGGCAACGGCGATTCGATGGAAAGTTTTGGTGGCCCGACCATGGGCAGCACGTGGTCGATCAAATACGTGCGCCACGCCGGTCTAGCTGATTCGGCGCAAGTTCGCGGCGAAGTGGAGGGTATCCTCGCTGAAGTAGACCGTCAGATGTCGACTTACCGCAACGATTCGGATATCGAGCGCTTCAACGCCCTGCCCGCCAACAGCTGTCAGATCATGCCCGCCTCGGTGCTCGAATTGGTCCGCGTCGGCGAACAGCTGTCCGTGAAAAGTGAAGGTTCCTACGATCTCACCGTCGAACCGCTGATGAATCTGTGGGGGTTTGGGCCGCAAGGGCGCGAAGAAAAAGTCCCGAGCGCCGCCGCACTGGCCGCGGTGCTGCAGCGAGTCGGTCATGAGCATCTGCACATCGATGGCAGTCAACTGTGCAAGGACGCCGCCGTCGAAGTCGATTTCAACAGCATCGCCGCCGGTTATGCCGTCGATACCATTGCCGCCCGGCTCGACGCACTGGGCATCCACGATTACCTCGCCGAAGCCACCGGCGAATTGAAGGCCAAGGGCCGAAAGCTCGACGGTTCAGCGTGGCGTATCGCCCTGGAAGAGCCCCGTGATGATCAACAGGTCGCCGAACGCATCATTAATGTCGACGGCTACGGCGTCTCCACCTCCGGCGATTACCGCAACTATTTCCTGCAGGATGGCCGACGCTATTCCCACACCTTCGATGCCCGCACCGGTGCACCTGTCCTACACGACCTGGCGTCAGTCACGGTGATTCATCCTTCAGCGTTGATGGCCGATGGACTATCGACGCTGCTGATGATTCTCGGGCCGGAAAGGGCGTGGGACTACGCCGAAAAACATGACATTGGTGCATTCTTTGTGATTCGTGCCGATACAGGTTTTGTGATCCGCACCAGTGCGGCTTTCGCACGCCTCAGTGGCGCAAAAACTGACTGAGAACAATACGAAAGCTGGCGTTGTAGTGCAGGCAAAAGTAGCCTACGACGCGACCAAGGGTTAATGTGCGCGGCGTTGACGCTTCTATAGACTGTGTCCGGGTTCTTGATTGACCCCCAATTGTTCCTTCGCGCCGCCGTTCGGCGTGATTTAGCCGCCGGTGCTGCTGGCACCGCGGCCTGTTCTGAGGAGTACGCATGGCTGTCTACAACTACGACGTGGTGGTGCTGGGTTCCGGCCCGGCGGGAGAAGGCGCGGCAATGAACGCCGCCAAAGCAGGGCGCAAGGTCGCGATGGTCGACAGCCGTCGCCAGGTCGGCGGCAACTGCACCCACCTCGGCACCATTCCGTCCAAGGCACTGCGTCACTCGGTGCGGCAGATCATGCAGTTCAACACCAACCCAATGTTCCGGGCGATCGGCGAGCCGCGCTGGTTTTCCTTCCCGGACGTGTTGAAAAGCGCCGAGAAAGTCATTTCCAAACAAGTCGCTTCGCGCACCGGCTACTACGCCCGTAACCGTGTCGACGTGTTCTTCGGCACCGGCAGCTTCGCCGACGAGCAAACCATCGAAGTGGTCTGCGCCAACGGCGTGGTCGAAAAACTGGTGGCCAAGCACATCATCATCGCCACCGGCTCGCGCCCGTATCGCCCGGCGGACATCGATTTCCACCACCCGCGTATCTACGATAGCGACACCATCCTCAGCCTCGGCCACACCCCGCGTAAACTGATCGTTTACGGCGCTGGCGTGATCGGTTGCGAATACGCCTCGATCTTCAGTGGTCTGGGTGTACTGGTTGAGCTGGTCGATAACCGTGGTCAGTTGCTGAGCTTCCTCGACTCGGAAATCTCCCAGGCGTTGAGCTACCACTTCAGCAACAACAACATCACCGTGCGCCACAACGAAGATTACGATCGCGTTGAAGGCGTCGACAACGGTGTGATCCTGCACCTGAAGTCCGGCAAGAAGATCAAGGCCGATGCCTTGCTCTGGTGCAACGGTCGTACCGGTAACACCGACCAGTTGGGTCTGGAAAACATCGGCGTCAAGGTCAACAGCCGCGGCCAGATCGAAGTCGACGAGGCTTACCGCACCTGCGTACCGAACATCTACGGTGCCGGTGACGTGATTGGCTGGCCAAGCCTGGCCAGTGCCGCCCACGACCAGGGTCGTTCGGCCGCTGGCAGCATTGTCGATAACGGTAGCTGGCGCTTTGTGAATGACGTGCCGACCGGCATTTACACCATTCCGGAGATCAGCTCGATCGGCAAGAACGAGCAGGAGCTGACCCAGGCCAAAGTGCCGTACGAAGTCGGCAAAGCGTTCTTCAAGAGCATGGCGCGTGCGCAGATCGCCGGCGAGCCGCAAGGCATGCTGAAGATCCTGTTCCACCGTGAAACCCTGGAAGTGCTGGGCGTTCACTGCTTCGGTTATCAGGCGTCGGAGATCGTGCACATCGGTCAGGCGATCATGAGCCAGCCGGGCGAGCTGAACACGCTGAAGTACTTCGTCAACACCACGTTCAACTACCCGACCATGGCTGAAGCCTATCGGGTAGCGGCGTACGACGGCCTCAACCGGCTTTTTTGACGGGCTCCGGCCGGTGGCCTGAGCCGGCCGGGGAGACCGATTTCAGCAATTCTCGAGCGTGGCAGTGGCCAAACCGGGAAAGTCTGTAATCAGGCTGTCAACGCCGAAGTCGGCGAGTCTGCGCATCAGCGCAGGCTCGTTGACGGTCCACACCGACACATGCAGCCCCTGACGCTGCGCCTTCTGCAGGCGTTCCGGCGTACACAGGGTCCAGTTCAGCGCGAGAATCTCACAGCCATAACTGGCCGCGACCTTCAACGGGTCGAGCCAGGCATATTCGGCGACCAGTCCGCGCGACACATCCGGCACCAGATCCAGCGCCGCTTTCAATACTTCCCGTGAACTCGAGGTGATTGTCACCTTGTCGAGCAGGCCATGCCGCTGGGCCATTTCACGAATCGCCAGCACCGTGGTGGCGGCGCGGGTGCGTGAAGTGCTTTTGACTTCCAGTTGCCAGTGCTCGAAATCACACTTCTCGAACAACTCTTCCAGCGTCGGAATCGGACACGGCTTGATCCAGCCCGGGCCACCCTTGCGCGCGTCGTAGGTCACCAGATCGGCGGCGGTGTGCTCAACGACTTTGCCACGGCGGTCGGTGGTGCGCTTGAGGGTCGGGTCGTGGATGACCATCAACTCGCCGTCCTTGGACAGGTGCAGATCGAGTTCGCAACGGCGCACGCCGTGCTTGAGACATTCCTGAAAGCTGCTCAGGGTATTTTCCGGTGCTTCGCCCTTGGCGCCGCGGTGGCCGTAGATGAGGGTCACGGTTCTTCCTTAAATTAAATGCCTGATTCGTTTTGTTCGCGGGCCAGGCGTCGTTCCTGGGCCTGCTTCTGCAAGATATAGCGGGCGAGCAACTGACGCTGGGCATCGGTCAGGTGTTCGAACTCGGTGCCGACGTCATAACCGTCGCCCTTGCGGTCGCAATGGGTCACGCGCGCGCGCAGCAACAGGCCCAGCGCTTGCGGCATCAGCACCAGTTTCACCGACAGGTGTGCGCCGGTGGCAATCGGCGTCGGGTGCTGGAAGTCGATCCCGCCCTCGGAGATGATCACCGGTTGTGGCTCGCCGATCTGGCCGAGCACGGTCAGGGCGACCACCTGGCTGAGCAGGTCGATGCGTTTGTTCTGCGATTTCAGGAACGCGGCGATAGCCCGGTCGCGCTCGCTGATCTGGCGCAACAGGTGCTGCGACTCGAATTCGCTCAGGTGCAGTTCGCTGAGCAGGTTGAACAGCGGGGAAGCATCCTGCAACACTTCCTGGCCTGCGGCTTCGGGAGCAGACAGGGGCCGAATTTCCAGTGCGATCGTGTCCTCGATACGGTAGTATTCGCGGCGATCTTCTTCATCTAATGTCGACATGGCGAACCCATGGTAGCGGCGGTGGTCTGAGTGTAAAGCTGGTTATCGACCCCCGCCACAAGGACGTTCCTTTTCCCTCCGAACAAGCCCCGACATGTTCAGACCTCTCTTCGTATTTATCGGCACGCGTTATACCCGTGCAAAGCGTCGCAATCATTTTGTGTCATTCATTTCCCTGACTTCGATGATCGGGCTCGCCCTTGGCGTGGTCGTGATGATCGTCGTGCTGTCGGTGATGAATGGCTTCGATCATGAGATGCGCACCCGCGTGTTGGGCATGGTGCCCCACGCGACCATTGAATCCACTGAGCCGATCAACGATTGGC
Source organism: Pseudomonas helmanticensis (assembly GCF_900182985.1). Lineage (NCBI taxonomy): Bacteria > Pseudomonadati > Pseudomonadota > Gammaproteobacteria > Pseudomonadales > Pseudomonadaceae > Pseudomonas > Pseudomonas helmanticensis. The sequence goes on from NZ_FXUY01000001.1 coordinate 66,332, forward strand.
AAAGCCTGGCCACCAAGGTCAAGCAGAACCCGCAGGTGACGGCCGTTGCGCCGTTCACCCAGATGCAGGGGCTGCTGACCAACAACGGTCAGGTCTCCAAGGTGTTGCTCAATGCCATCGACCCTGCGCTCGAACGCAATGTGTCGATCATCGACAACTTCATGAAGCAGGGCAAACTCGACGATTTGACGCCGGGCAGTTTCGGCATCGTCATCGGCGACAAGGCCGCGACCAAGCTCGGTGTCGGCATTGGTGACAAGGTCACCTTCGTCGCGCCGGAGGTCAGCGTGACCCCGGCCGGGATGTTCCCGCGCATGAAGCGCTTCACCGTGGTCGGCATTTTCCATGTCGGCGCTGGCGAACTCGACGGCTATCTGGGCGTGACCAATCTGCAGGATCTGGCGAAGATGCACCGCTGGAAGCCTGATCAGGTGCAGGGCATCCGCCTGAAGTTCGATGACTTGTTCCAGGCGCCGCGCGTGGCATGGAACATCGCCCAGCAACTTGGCGAAGACCATTATTACGCCCGCGACTGGACGCGCACCCACGGCAATCTGTATCAGGCGATCCGCATGGAAAAAGCCATGATCGGCCTGCTGTTGCTGCTGATCGTTGCTGTTGCCGCGTTCAACATCATTTCCACGCTGGTGATGGTGGTCAACGACAAGAAGGGCGACATCGCCATTCTGCGTACGTTGGGCGCAACGCCGGGCACGATCATGCGCACGTTCATGGTGCAAGGCACGGTGATCGGCGTGGTCGGCACGGCCATCGGTGCGGTGGTCGGGATTTTCGCCGCGCTTAACGTCAGCGCAGCCATCGCGGCATTGGAAGGCCTGATCGGCCATAAATTCCTTAATGCTGACGTGTATTTCATTGATTATCTTCCGTCGCAGGTGCAGAGCCAGGATGTGGTCATGGTCTGCGCAGCGGCGTTGGTCCTGAGTTTCCTCGCCACCCTGTATCCAGCCTGGCGTGCCGCGCGCACCCAGCCGGCGGAGGCGTTACGTTATGAGTGAGTCGGGCATGAGTGAACAAGCAATCTTGAGCTGCCGCAACCTGGGCAAATCCTACGAGGAAGGCCCGGAATCGGTAGAAGTACTGGCCGGCCTGCAACTGGAGTTGCACCCGGGTGAGCGCGTGGCAATCGTTGGCACCTCGGGTTCGGGCAAAAGTACTTTGCTCAATCTGCTCGGTGGTCTCGATACGCCCACCAAGGGCAGTGTCTGGCTCGACGGCGAAGAGTTGTCGGCGCTGAGCGAAAAGAAGCGTGGCCTGCTGCGTAACCGTTCGCTCGGTTTCGTTTACCAGTTCCACCATTTGCTGCCGGAATTCACTGCGCTGGAAAATGTGTGCATGCCGCTGCTGATCGGCAAGACGCCGATCCCTGAAGCGCGTCAGCGTGCGACTGCTTTGCTGGAACGAGTCGGCCTCGGCCATCGCCTTGAGCACAAGCCATCCGAACTGTCCGGTGGTGAGCGTCAGCGTGTCGCCATCGCCCGCGCGCTGGTGAACAAGCCAGGCCTGGTGATGCTCGACGAGCCGACCGGCAACCTCGACTCCCACACCGCGCAAGGCATTCAGGATTTGATGCTGGAACTCAGCACCTCAATGCGCACCGCGTTTCTGGTGGTGACTCACGACATGAACCTGGCCCGCCAGATGGACCGCGTGCTGCACCTGCAAGAAGGTTGCCTCACGCCTGTCTGATTGGCTGCAACCCGACGTCTGCAAAGGCGTCGGGTCTTTTATTTTTATACGGTGCCCCAGCGAATGTTCAGACCGTTATCGATCTTTATCGGCACGCGCTATACCCGCGCCAAGCGCCGCAATCGCTTTGTTTCGTTCATTTCGATGACCTCGATGATCGGTCTCGCCCTCGGCGTGCTGGCGATGATCGTGGTGTTGTCGGTAATGAACGGCTTCCAGCGCGAGATGAGCTCGCGCATCCTCGGCATGGTGCCGCACGCGACCATCGTTGGCGTAAAGCCGATCGATGACTGGCAGCCGGTTGCCGCCGCCGCGATGAAGAATCCCGAAGTGACCGCCGCCGTCCCGTTCACTGAAATGGAAGGCATGCTCTCCTATAAAGGGTTGATGCAGCCGATCCAGATCAGCGGCGTTGATCCCGCCCAGGAAGGCAAGGTGTCGATCGTTGCCCAACACATTGTGCAGGGCCGTCTCGATGACTTGAAACCGGGCGAGTTCGGTGTGGTGATCGGTGAGATTACTGCGCGTCGTTTCCGTCTCAACGTCGGCGACAAAATCACCCTGATCGTCCCGGAAGTCAGCACCGCACCGGGTGGCATCACCCCGCGTATGCAGCGGCTGAACGTGGTGGGCGTGTTCAAGGTCGGCGCCGAACTGGACGGCTCGATGGGCCTGATCCACGTGGCTGACGCCGCGACCATGCAGCACTGGCAGCCGAATCAGGTGCAGAGCGTGCGTCTGGCGGTCAAGGATCTGTATGCCGCGCCGAAGGTGTCCTCGGACATCGCCGCCAGTTTGGGCGCGGAGTTCAAGGCTGACGACTGGACTCACACCCAAGGCAGTCTGTTCAGCGCGATGAAGATGGAAAAAACCATGATCGGCCTGCTGTTGCTGATGATCGTCGCGGTGGCGGCGTTCAACATCATCGCGACGCTGATCATGGTGGTGAACGACAAGGGCGCGGACATCGCGATTCTCCGTACCATCGGCGCCACGCCACGGCAGATCATGGCGATCTTCATGGTGCAAGGCACGGTGATTGGCATTGTCGGCACCATTATTGGCGGCGTACTGGGCGTGATTGCTGCGCTGAATGTCAGCGAGATGGTTGGCTGGATCGAGCGCGTGAGCGGGCAGCATATCTTCAGTTCTGACGTGTACTTCGTCAGCAATCTGCCGTCGGAATTGCAGGCTGGGGATGTGCTGTTGATCTGCTCGGCGGGGTTCATTCTAAGCTTCTTGGCAACGGTGTACCCGGCGTGGCGAGCGGCGAAGATCGAGCCAGCTCACGCCCTGAGATATTCGTAAGCGACCTCCATGCTCGTTCCCACGCTCTGCGTGGGAATGCCTCAACGGACGCTCCGCGTTCGGCTCTGCAGGGGACGCGGAGCGTCCCGGGCGGCATTCCCACGCAGAGCGTGGGAACGATCAGGTTCGAGGCAACTCGATCACAAAGCGCGTCCACCCCAACTCTGATTCGCAATGAATCTGCCCACCATGGGCCCGGACGATCGACTGTGTAATCGCCAACCCCAGCCCCGCATGCTCACTGCTGCCTTCCTGTCGCGCCGGGTCGGCCCGATAAAACCGGTCAAACAATCGCGGTAACAATTCTGTTGAAATCCCTTTTCCACTGTTTTCAACCGAAATACGCACAGCGCCCGGTTGATCAACGATCCGCACGCTCAAATCACCCCCAGCCGGGGTAAACCGCAGCGCGTTATCGAGCAAATTCGACAAAGCGCGGCGCAACATGTTGCGGTCACCTTCGATCCGCGCATGACCCTCACGTGTCAACGTCACTCCGGCGTCCTCCGCCAGCGGCGCAAAAAACTCCAGCAACACATCAGCCTCATCCTTCAGTTCCAGCGGTTCACGCTTGGGCATCAGCAAACCGTGGTCAGCTTTGGCCAGGTACAGCATGTCGTTGACCAGTTGCGCCATCCATTGCAGCTCTTCGAGGTTGCTGTGCAGCGCTTCGCGGTAATCCTCGATCGGCCTTGGACGGGTGAGGGTGACTTGCGTGTGGGTCAGCAGGTTCGACAGTGGCGTGCGCAATTCATGGGCAATGTCAGCAGAGAACGCCGAGAGGCGCTGAAACGAGTCGTCGAGTCGTGCGAGCATGGCGTTGAAGCTGTGGGCCATTTCCGCAAGCTCTGGCGGCATTTGCTCTTGCGACAGGCGGGCATTCAGCGACTGTGCGGAAATCCCACGGGCCACCGCGCTCATGCGCCGCAACGGGCGCAAACCGCTGCGTGCCGCCCAGGCACCGAGCAGCGCCGTCGCCAATGCCGAGAGCCCGACCGTGAGCCAGATCAAGTGCTGCATGCGTTGCAGGAAGTGTTGGTGATGGGTGATGTCGAGCAGCAGGCTCAGTTGTGGCGAATCGGTTTTATCGGGATAGAGCGGGGCGTTGAGCACGCGGTAATCGGTGCCGTCATTGCTGATCGTCGACAAGCCGGTTTGTTGGGGGAAATTCCTGGGAATCTGCGTCGAACTGTCATACCAGCGCTGGCCATCAGCGCCGGTGATACGTAGCGACAAATCGGCTTGACGACTGAGCTCATCCGCGAGTCGCACTTCACGCTGAGCAGGCTGAAGATCCTGCAGGGCGCGGCGCAGGCCAATCAGTTTGCCATCCAGTTGTTGCTGGTCGAGTTCGATGAAATGCGCCTCGCTGGCACGGTTGAACAACACCCCGGCGAACAACGAAACCACGGCGGTGCAAGCGGCAAACAACAAGGCCAGGCGTGAACTCAAGGACAGTCGGCGCATCAGACTGCGCGCTCTTCAAGCACATAGCCCATGCCGCGTACGGTGTGGATCAGTTTGTTGGGGAAGTCGTCGTCGATCTTCAGACGCAAGCGGCGAATTGCCACTTCGATGACATTGGTGTCGCTGTCGAAATTCATGTCCCAGACCTGCGAGGCGATCAGCGATTTCGGCAGCACTTCGCCCTGGCGACGCAAGAGCATTTCCAACAGGGCGAATTCCTTGGCGGTCAGGTCGATGCGCTGGCCACTGCGTTCGACCCGGCGACGGATCAGATCCAGGCGCAGATCGGCCAGTTGCAGACTGGTTTCCTGCGGCGTGCCGCTGCCGCGACGCAACAGGCTGCGTACCCGCGCCAGCAGTTCGGAGAAGGCGAACGGTTTGACCAGATAATCGTCGGCACCCAGTTCGAGGCCGTGAACCCTGTCCTCCACTGCGTCTTTGGCGGTCAGAAAAAGTACCGGCGTATCCAGCCCGGCACTGCGCACCGCGTGCAGAATCTGCCAGCCATTGCGCCCCGGCAACATCACATCGAGGATCAACAGCGCATACTCACCGCTCAAGGCCAATTGCTGGCCGCTGTTGCCGTCGGCCACCAGCTCGGTGTTGAACCCGGCCTCAGTCAGGCCCTGGCGCAGGTATTGGCCGGTTTTTGCTTGGTCTTCGACGATCAACAGTTTCATGGGCGACTCGGGTTGTCCGGGGTGATTCGGGTTCTGGTAACGAAAGCTTTATAGCGTGACAGCAGACGACAGGCGCCAACCTGACAAAGTTGTAATCTGCCTGTCAGCTTGATGCCAGCGCAGGCCGGCTAAAGTTTCCCACAAGCTGAACCTTATCTTGTTGGAGTACGACCATGTTTTTGCGTAAATCCCTGGCCTTGTGTTTGTTGGCGTTGAGTTCGCCGGTGTGGGCAGCCCCCGCGCACACCTACGACTTCGGCCAGCCGGCGCCCGCCGCCCAAGCCACGCGCAGCGTTGAAGTGGTGCTGAACGACATGTCGTTCGACCCGAAGGCGATTCAGGTCAAGGCCGGTGAGACCGTGCGTTTTGTGCTGGTGAATAAAGGCCAGTTGTTGCACGAGTTCAACCTGGGTGACGCGGCAATGCACGCCAAACACCAGCAGGAAATGTTGCAGATGCAGCAAAGCGGCATGCTCACGCCTACTGGCATGAAGGAAATGTCCCACGACATGGCGGGCATGGATCACGCCGCAATGGGCCACACCATGAAACACGATGACCCGAACAGTGTGCTGGTCGAACCGGGCAAGTCCGCCGAGCTGACCTGGACGTTCAGCAAGGCCACGAGCCTGGAATTCGCCTGCAATATTCCCGGGCATTACCAGGCGGGCATGGTCGGCAAATTGACTGTCAGTCAGTAAGCACTCAAAGGCGCGCGCAAAGGCTGGTAGAATCCGCTGATTCTTCAGTCAGGTTTCCGCCATGCATCCCGCAGCCGAACACTCGCCGCTGGGCAAATCCAGCGAATACATCGCCACGTACACGCCGTCCCTGCTGTTCCCGATTCCGCGCACCGCGAAATGGGCCGAACTGGGCCTGACCGCCGAAACCCTGCCGTATAAAGGCGTGGATTTCTGGAACTGCTTCGAGCTGTCGTGGCTGCTGCCTTCCGGCAAACCGGTGGTGGCGATCGCTGAATTCAGCATCCCGGCGGATTCGCCGAACATCATCGAATCGAAGTCGTTCAAGCTGTACCTGAACTCGCTGAACCAGACGCCGTTTGCCGACGTTGGCACGTTGGAAGCGACGCTGGTCAAGGATTTGTCGGCCGCCGCCGGCAAACCGGTGGGCGTGCGCGTGCGTAGTCTGAAGGATGTAGAAGCGGAAGGCGTCGTGGCATTGCCGGGCGTGTGCATCGACGATCTGGATATCAGCGTCAGCAACTATGAGCATCCGCGCCCGGAACTGCTGCGTTGCGATGACTCGCGGATCGTCGAGGAGACGGTTTACAGCCATTTGCTCAAATCCAACTGCCCGGTGACCAGTCAGCCGGACTGGGGCAGTGTCGTGGTGGAATATCGCGGATCGGCGCTGGATCATGCGAGCTTGCTCGAATACATCGTCAGCTTCCGCCAGCACTCAGATTTCCATGAGCAGTGTGTGGAGCGGATTTTCCTTGATCTGCAGCGCCTGCTGAAACCGGAAAAGCTGACCGTGTTTGCACGTTACGTGCGTCGCGGAGGGTTGGACATCAACCCGTACCGCAGCACCGAAAGCGTACAGCTGCCGAATCACCGGCTCGTGCGTCAATAAAGATCAACTGTAGGAGTGAGCCTGCTCGCGATAGCGGTGAGTCAGTTGACGATGATGTTAACTGACACACCGCTATCGCGAGCAGGCTCACTCCTACAGGGGATTGCATTGCCAGTCCGGAAGTGAAAAAGCCCTGCCAGTGATGGCAGGGCTTTTTTGTATGGCTGGGGAATCAGATCCCCATGCTACCCAGCGCGTTGACGATATTGCGCAGGGTGCCGGCAATGGCCGGGTGTTCGACTTCAAACCGTTCGACCGCAAGGTTCACGCCGTCGGCAATGCTGGCGTCCTGAGTAGCATTCTCCAGTTGAATTTCCGATTCGATCTGCGCCATCAGCGCGTGCAAATCTTCCCGTTCGACTTCCGACAGCGGCGGATTCTGTTCCAGCTGCTCGCGCAGGGTTTCGAGCTGTTTTTGCAGTTCTTGGGCGGGCATGGTGTTTTCCTTTTATCGAGAGGCACTGGCATTGACCGCAGCCGCGCGCCAAAGGTCTATGGCTGACCTTTAGATTAATCCACTCTCGTCAGGTGTGCATGATCCCGATCAGGGCTTTTCGCCTTTGAGGCGGCGCAGGCGGATGTCGGCGAGACAGTTGTCGAGCTCGCCCAGGTGATCGATCACCGAATGTACGCCGAGCCCGAACAGCTGCATCGTGGCCTTGCCGCGCAGTTGCTCGCGTTCTTTCTGGCTCAGGGCCTGCCACTCGTTTGGCGCCAGGCCGCACAGCGAACCGCACGACGCCAGGCCAATGGTCCACAGCCCGGCATTCAGGCCCGATTGCAGCAGGCGCGGTTCGCCGCTGACCAAGACGCAGCCATCGAGACTGCTGACGTTGAGATCCATCAAGGCTTGCCAGCAGGCGTTGGGCGCCGGCCATGGATTGATTGTTGCCGAATGTTGCGGTGATTTGATCCAGGCCGGCAGCGCAGCCGACAGCGGTTGTGCGAGGGTAGGGGGCAAGTCATCGAGCCAGGCACAGGGAATCTGCTGCCGCTGCAAGCTGTGCAAGCTTTCGAGCGCACCCGGTGTGGCATCGGCGTGTGCGGACGCGGCGGGAGTCTGTTGCCGGGCGCGGGCGCCGAAATCCACCAAGCAACCGCTGAGTCCGAACAGCACGGCGGTCAGACTGGGCGCAGCGATAGGCAAGGTTTCGGCATGTGACATGGCAACGTCCCTGAAATAGCCACAAGGCTAGGGTTTGTCGGTGACAGTTGGATGACAGCCGCGTGAAAGGGCGTGCAGGAAATGTCCTACAAGTCAGTGCATTCCCGGACTGCCCAAATGGGCTTTTGCGCTTATACTAGCGGCCTTAATGCGTGAGCCCAGTTGCCCGCGACAGTACAAATCCAAGGAGTTTTTCTATGCGCTGGAGCCATCCGCTCGCTCAGCTTTGTGTCTATGCCGGCCTGTTGCTGGCGCCGTTCGCCACTCAGGCCGCAACGGAAGAAGACCCTTGGGAAAGCGTCAACCGTCCGATCTTCCAGTTCAACGACTTCGTTGATACCTACGCGCTGAAGCCTCTGGCGCAGGGTTATGAGTTTGTCACGCCGCAGTTTGTCGAAGACGGCATCCACAACATGTTCCGCAACGTCGGTGATGTCACCAACCTGGCGAACAACGTTCTGCAGGGCAAACCGGCCGCCGCTGGCGTCGACACGGCACGCCTGATCTTCAACACCACTTTCGGTCTGCTCGGTTTCTTCGACGTCGGCACCAAAATGGGCCTGAACCGCAGCGATGAAGACTTCGGTCAGACCCTCGGCTACTGGGGTGTCGGCAGCGGTCCGTACGTGATGCTGCCATTGCTCGGCCCAAGCACCCTGCGTGATGCACCGTCGAAATACGTCGACAGCTACACCGGCATGTACCGCTACATCAACGATGTGCCAGCGCGTAACTCGATCTTCGGCCTGAACATCGTCGACACCCGCGCCAGCCTGCTGTCGAGCGAGAAACTGATCAGCGGCGACAAATACACCTTCATCCGCAATGCCTACCTGCAGAACCGCGAGTTCAAGGTGAAGGATGGCCAGGTCGAAGACGATTTTTAATCTCGACCGGTAAAAACAAAGGCGACCTCAGGGTCGCCTTTTTTGTGTGCAGCTATTTCATCGCAAGAATGCTCAGCCCGAGCCTCTGGCTGTCGCCATCCTGCGCCTTGACCCAGACCACTTCGGTCTCCGCTTCGAGGCCGCTGAGCGCCGCGTGATCGGAGTCGATGCGCACCCGCAAACGGTCGCCAACCGTGAACTGTCGCGGTGCTTCGACCTGCATGCCGCTGCTGGACAGATCGATGCAGGTCGCTGAAACCTGATCGCCTGCATGAATCAACACGACATCGGCATCGACCCGCATGCGGATGAAATCGCGCTTTTCGCTGTAGTCCCGACCGGTTTGACTCATGCTTGCGTCCTTCCATTGGGTTACGGTTTGAGCTGTTCTTATAACTCTCGGTGATTTGACAAGTAAAGTCGTCAAGCGACCATCGGCGCATGCTTGAAACGCTCTGCGGATGGGAGTACCGTCTGCGCCTTAGAAGGGCACCTCTGGTGTAACCGTGTGCAGGGCGAACGCTCGAAAGCGGTGCAACAGAGTGGCTAGAAAGCGAATCCAGTAGTCTGCGCAGGGCCAAAATGCCCAGCCAACTACGCCAACCTAATTCTGGCGCCGTTTGCCCACATGCCAAAAACCAGTGCCACGCTGCTGATAATCGATGATGACGAAGTAGTGCGCGCGAGTCTCGCGGCCTATTTGGAAGACAGTGGTTTCAGTGTCCTGCAGGCCAGCAACGGCCAACAGGGTCTTCAGGTATTCGAGCAAGACAAGCCCGACTTGGTCATCTGCGATCTGCGCATGCCGCAGATGGGCGGTCTCGAACTCATCCGTCAGGTCACCGAGCTGTCGCCGCAAACGCCGGTGATCGTGGTTTCGGGTGCCGGCGTGATGAACGACGCGGTCGAGGCCCTGCGCCTGGGCGCGGCGGACTACCTGATCAAGCCTCTCGAAGATCTGGCCGTGCTCGAGCACTCCGTGCGCCGGGCCCTGGATCGTGCGCGCCTGCTGCTGGAAAACCAGCGCTACCGCGAGAAGCTGGAAAAGGCCAATCGCGAGCTTGAGGCGAGCCTGAACCTGCTCCAGGAAGACCAGAACGCCGGTCGCCAGGTGCAGATGAACATGCTGCCGGAAAGCCCGTGGAGCATCGACGAGTTCAAGTTTGCGCACCAGATCATCCCGTCGTTGTATCTGTCGGGTGATTTTGTCGACTATTTCCGTGTCGACGAGCGCCGGGTCGCGTTCTACCTGGCGGATGTATCCGGTCATGGCGCCTCTTCGGCCTTTGTCACCGTGCTGCTGAAGTTCATGACCACGCGCTTGCTGTTCGAATCCAAGCGCAACGGCACTTTGCCGGAATTCAAGCCTTCGGAAGTCCTTGGTCATATCAACCGGGGGCTGATCAGTTGTAAGCTGGGTAAACACGTCACAATGGTCGGTGGAGTCATCGACGAGGAGACCGGTTTGTTGACCTATAGCATCGGCGGCCATCTGCCGTTGCCTGTGTTGTACACGCCTGACAGTGTTCGTTATCTCGAAGGACGCGGTCTGCCGGTTGGCCTCTTCAATGAAGCCACCTACGAAGATCACGTGCTTGAGCTGCCGCCGACGTTCAGCCTGACGCTGATGTCGGATGGCATTCTGGATCTTTTGCCAGAACCTACGCTCAAAGAAAAAGAAGCCGCTTTGCCTCAACGGGTGAAGTCGGCGGGCGGCAGCCTGGATGGTCTGCGGCAAGTGTTTGGATTGGCCACGCTAGGGGAGATGCCGGATGATATCGCCCTGTTGGTGTTGAGCAGGAATCTTTAATGAGTACCGGTAGAATCCAGTTCGCCGAGCAGGACGGCACCTTCGTCCTGAAGTTCGTCGGTGAAGTTCGCCTGACCCTGTGTTCGGCGTTGGATGCGACTATTGAGAAAATCTTCACCGCGTTGAATTTCAACGCGATCGTGATCGATTTGACCGAAACCCGCAGCATCGACAGCACGACGTTGGGCCTGTTGGCCAAACTGTCGATCCTGTCGCGGCAGAAGGTCGGCTTGTTGCCGACCGTCGTCACCACCCACGATGACATCACCCGTCTGCTGCAATCGATGGGCTTCGAGCAGGTGTTCAACATCGTCAATCACCCGGTGCCATGCCCCGAGTGCCTGGACGACCTGCCGGATCAGGACCAGTCGGAAGAAGTGGTGCGGATCAAGGTGCTCGAAGCACACAAGATCCTCATGGGGCTGAACGATTCCAATCGTGAAGCGTTCCATGATCTGGTGAATGCCCTCGAAAGACATTGATGGTCTGAAATGGGGTAGGGGCTGCTGGCCCTATCGCGAGCAGGCTCACTCCTACAGGTTCTTCATTAGCCACATAATCGCAATCGCTCCACAGATCCCCTGTAGGAGCGAGCCTGCTCGCGAAAGCGGCCGCAAGATCACCACGAATTTCCCCGCAGGCACAAAAAAGGGCGAACCTTAACAGGTTCGCCCTTTTTGCATTTCGCCAGCTCAGATCACAGCTTGGCCTGCAACAACGCCTCAAGCTTCTCCTGGTCGCGGGCAAACTGACGAATACCCTCAGCCAGTTTCTCGGTAGCCATCGCGTCTTCGTTGGACAACCAGCGGAATTGCGCTTCGTTGAGGTTCAGACGCGCTTCACCGGCGTGGCCCGGAGCCAATTTGCGCTCCAGCTTGCCCGTGTCGGCTGCCAGCTTGTCGATCAGGTCCGGGCTGATGGTCAGGCGGTCGCAGCCCGCCAACTGCTCGATCTGATTCAGGTTGCGGAAGCTCGCGCCCATGACCACAGTCTTGTAGTCATTGGCCTTGTAGTAGTTGTAGATGCGCGTTACCGACTGTACGCCCGGATCATCAGCGCCGGTGTAGTCGTTGCCGTTGGCCTTTTTGTACCAGTCGTAGATGCGGCCCACGAACGGCGAAATCAGGAACACCCCGGCGTCAGCGCATGCGGCTGCCTGGGCGAAGGAGAACAGCAGGGTCAGGTTGGTCTGGATGCCTTCCTTTTCCAACACTTCGGCGGCGCGGATGCCTTCCCAGGTCGAGGCGATCTTGATCAGGACGCGGTCGCGGCCAACGCCGGCCTTGTCATACAGCTCGATCAGGCGATGCGCGCGTTTCAGCACGGCATCCTTGTCGAACGACAGGCGCGCATCCACTTCGGTGGAAATACGGCCCGGGATCACTTTGAGAATTTCCTGGCCGACCGCAACGCCGAAACGGTCGCTGGCCAGGCCGACATCACCCTTGCAGTCGCTGACACAAGCATTCAGCAGCTCGGCATACGCCGGAATGGCCGCGGCCTTGAGCAGGAGCGAAGGGTTGGTGGTGGCGTCTACCGGCTTGACCCGGGCGATCGCTTCGAAGTCGCCAGTGTCGGCAACCACGGTGGTGAACTGTTTGAGTTGTTCCAGCTTGGAAGTCATGGGCGTGCTCTATCCTATGGGTCTGATGACATTACCCGAGCGCTGACAGTCACTCAAGGGCGCGTGCGTGTATCGATGGCCCCTGCGGCAACAACCTGAAAACGATTGTTTGAAAGGTCGGGGCGGCTATCGATGAATACGATGCCAAAACAGCCAACAGGTTCAAAGCAACCGACCTGCGTACAGGTCGGTTGTGCGGGCGCTATTGGGCGTTCAACAGGGCTTCGACCGACATGCGCGCCGGTTTCGGTTGCCCGTCGGACGTCAGCAGGCCGAAGTTCTTCTCGCGTTCATTGCTGCCCGTTTCACTGTTCTTCCATTCATAGATGGAGGTCAGCGGGATGTTGAGTCTTTTGACATCGCCGATAAACGCGTTGATCTTGCTCGCTTGCCCTTCAGGCCCGCCATTGGAGGCGAGTGCCGAGATGCCCCATTCACTGATGACCCCCGGCAGATGGAAGTTCTGCTGGATAAACGCCTGCGCATTGCTGATCTGCGTGGCCGTCATGCCATAGGGGTGATAGGACACCGCGCTCAGGCATTTCGGGTATTCGCTGACGATACGATTAAGCGCCACGGTAGAGGCCGAGCCTGCGCTGGGTGGCCGGGCGAAGCCGTAACCGATTACCGGCGTCGAAGGCGGTTGCCCTTGCAGCGTCTTGCACACGGCGCTCATGAACGGCACAAACGTGGTGTCGAACTTGCCCGTCGGCCAGTAAGTTTCCAGATCCGGCTCGTTCCATAACTCAATCGCGACCATTTGCGAGCCGTACGTCTGTTCCAGGCCGGTCACCGCTTTGGCGAAGCCTTCACCGGCGCTGGTCAGTTCGGCGTTCGATGTGGCGGGCAATGGCTTGATCGCCCGCACCGTCAGCAAGACTTCCAGCCCTGCCGACTTGGCCGCCGCAAAAGCGTCGCTGACTTGTTGTTGATAAGCCTTGGCAGTCAGGCTATCGCTCCACACGCCGAAGCGGACAAAACCGAAGCCTGCCGTTTTGATCTGCGCGGCGTCGGCTGCCGTGAAGTTCTGGATTTTCACCTGAACGCCGATGTTCTTGGCTGGAAGGTTAGGGAACAGTTCGCTGGCGTGAACCTGAGTGGCACCCAGCATCAGTAGCGCCAGGGCGCCGAGTTTTTTGAGATGTACGGATTTCATGTCTGCTCTCCCGAAGAGAAGTGACAACAGCGAATATTTATCTCGTTTCTCAATTTTCGATAAGGATGATGGCACTTAGTGCGCGAATGTTATTTTTTGTCGGAAATCAATCGGCTGAAAATCACAGTTATTTTTAGTCCGCTAATTGTGGTTGGGGCGCTATAAAACGCTGTGGTACTTAATGCTCCGGTACTAACACGGCGAGTCTATTTCTGAGTGCAGAAAGATCTAGAGGGTTCACTAAAGTTCTCTCGCATGTTGGCCGTTTGACATTACACGGGAAAGTAAAACCTTGTTCAGAAAGATCCTAGTTGTCTGCGTGGGCAATATTTGCCGGAGTCCGACGGCAGAACTGTTGCTGCGTAACGCGCTGGCCTCTTCAGCGATCACCGTGTCCTCTGCGGGCTTGTCCGCCAGGGTCGGCGAAGGCGTCGAGCCTTCGGCCCGCGAGGTCCTGGAAAACCATGGGCACAGTGCCGAAGCGTTCAAGGCGCGGCAACTGACTTCGGACATCGTCAACGAATCAGACTTGATTCTGGTGATGGAAAAACAGCATGTAAATCAAGTACTGAAGATTGCCGCTCACGCGAGGGGCAAAGTGTTTCTACTCGGCAAATGGCAGAGCGAGCGCGAAATACAAGACCCGTATCGTCAAGGCCAGGCCGCTTTTATTCATGCTCATGCATTGATTGAAGATGCTGTTAGTTCATGGGCGCAGCGCCTCGGGCATTGATCAATATTCTTCAGAACAGTGAATGGTAAGAACAGACTTATGCAGTTACCGTCAGTAATCGGCACCCGTGACAACGATCAAGACAGTATTGATCTGCTCGGCATATTCGGCAGCCTGATCGACCAGAAATGGCTGATCGGTGCGCTTACCGGTGCCTTCATGGTCACCGGCGTGGCCTATGCGGTTCTGGCCACCCCGGTGTACCTGGCGAATGCGCTGGTGCAGGTCGAGCCGAAAAAGAACGACATGCTCGGCTTCTCCGACCTCAACAGCATGCTCGGTGGGCAATCGCCGTCAGTGACCGAAATCGGCATCATCAAGTCCCGCGCGGTGATCGGCAAAACCGTTGACGATCTGCGTCTGGATATCGATGTCACGCCGAATAACTTCCCGGTGATTGGCGGTTTTCTTGCCCGTCGTTATCGCGGCGAGACCGAGACCAGCGTCGCTGCGCCGCGTTTCGGATTGAACAGTTACGCCTGGGGCGGCGAGCGCCTGGAGTTTGCCCGGCTCAATCTGCCGAAAGAGCTGCTCGGCAAGAAACTCACCCTCATCGCTGGTGAACAAAAGCGCTTCCGGTTGCTCGATGACAACGACAACCTGCTGGTCGACGGCGTTGCCGGTGAAGCCTTCGCGCAGGACGGTGTGGAAGGGCAGATCACGCAACTGCAGGCCAACCCCGGCACGCGTTTCGAAGTGGTGCGCAATCCACGTATCGTGACCATCCAGGGTTATCAGGATGCGTTGGATATCTCCGAGCAGGGCAAGGAATCGGGGATTATCAAACTGGCGCTGGCCAGCAGCGACGCGGCTGAAGCGGTGAAAATCCTCAACAAGATCGCTGCGCTGTACGTCGATCAAAACGTCCGTCGTACTTCGGCGGAAGCGGCGCAAAGCCTGGCATTCCTGCAAAGCCAGTTGCCCCAGGTCAAGCGTGATCTGGCCAAGGCCAGCGACGCGCTGAACGCCTATCAGACCCACGGCAAAACCGTGAACATCTCGCTGGAAACGCAATCGGTGCTCGGTCAGTCCGTCGCGCTCGAAACGCGGATTTCCGAGCTGAAAATGCAGCAGGCGGAGATGGACCGCAAGTTCACCAAACAACACCCGGCCTATCGCGCGTTGATGAGCCAGATCGGCGAACTGACCCAGCAACAGAAGTCGCTGGAAGGCAAGGTCGGCGATCTGCCCGCGACCCAACAAGAGCTGCTCAACCTGACCCGCGATGTCGAAGTGGCCTCGCAGATCTACACGCAGTTGCTGAACAAATCCCAAGAGCTGGACATCGTTCGCGCCGGTGCCGTGGGTAACGTGCGTCTGGTCGATGCGGCGGATGTCGACCTGACCAGCCCGGTCAAGCCGAAAAAAGCCCTGATCGTTATCATCGCCACATTCCTCGGTGCCTTCGTCGGCGTGGTGCTGGTGCTGCTGCGTAAATCCCTCAGTCGTGGTCTGGAAGGTCCCGAAGCCATCGAGCAGCTTGGCCTGCCGGTGTACGCATCGATTCCCTACAGCGCCTTGCAGCAGGAAGAGGACAGCAAAAAAGGTCGTGCGCGCGACGGCGTCGATAAGCCTGCTTACCTGTTGGCCTTGCGCAACCCGACCGATCTGTCGATCGAATCGATTCGCAGCCTGCGCACCTGTCTGCACTTCGCCGGCCTCGATTCAACCAACAACCGCATCATGATTTCCGGGCCGAGCCCGCAGGTCGGCAAAACCTTCGTCTCGTCCAACCTCGCTGCCGTCATGGCGCTGAGCGGCCAGCGCGTGGTGCTGATCGATGCCGACATGCGCAAAGGGCATCTGCACAAAACCCTTAACACACCGATCACCAATGGCCTCTCGGACCTGCTGGTCAAACGCTGCAGCATCGAGCAGGCGATCAACCGGGTCGAAGTCGACAACTTGCACTTCATCAGTCGCGGCCAGGTGCCGCCGAATCCTTCGGAACTGTTGATGCACGCCAACTTCCGCGAGCTGCTCGCCGAACTGAGCGAGCGCTACGACCTGGTGATCATCGATACGCCGCCGCTGCTGGCTGTGACCGATGCGGCAATTGTCGGCCGTGAAGCCGGGATCAGTCTGATCGTCACGCGCTTCGGGGTGAACCCGGCCAAAGAGATCGAACTGACCATTCGCCGTTTCGCACAGAACGGTATCGAGTTGAAGGGCGCGGTATTCAACGGTGTCGAGAAGCGCGCGGCCAGTTACTACGGCAACGGCGGCTACGGCTATTACAACTACGAATACGCGTCCGACAAATCCTGACTGTCAGCGATTGTTCTTTCCTGTTTGAAGTGGGTGAGTTGTGAAGAAAATACTGCACGTGGCAGAGACGATCAAAGGTGGCGTCGCGACCGTTATCCGCACGATTTCGGCATCCCCCGAGGATGATGCGGCGAACTACGAGCTGGTGTATCTGGTGCCGGACGATCAGGCAAAAGAGCTGCACGGGATCGGCGCAGAACAGATTCGCACGTTCGCTCGTACCGGCCGCAATGGGCCGTCGTTGCTGCGCTTCGCCTGGCGCCTTAGCCAGGTGCTGCTCAAGGAAAAACCCGATGTGGTGCATTTGCACAGCACCTTTTCCGGGGTGATCGGCCGTTGCGTGTGCGTGCTGTTGCGACCGTGGCGCAAGCCGAAAATCGTCTACTGCCCGCATGCGTTTTCGTTCCTGATGGAAAGCTCGCCGATCAAACAGAAAGTCTATGCGTGGATCGAGCGGGTGCTGCAAAAGGTCACCGACGTGATCATTTGCGTCAGCCAGTACGAACTGGATAAAGCCGCGCGCTTCGGCATTGAACGCAAACGGATGAAGCTCATCTACAACGGCATTCATCACAAGGACGAGGCACCGAAAGCGGCGAGTCCCGAGCCGATTCACCTGCTGTTCGTCGGCCGTCTCGACTACCAGAAAGGCTTTGATGTGCTGCTCAAGGCCTTCGCCAAGGTGCAGCGCAATGACCTGAAACTGACGGTGGTCGGCAGCGCGGTGAACGAGGACTCGGTCGAGTGCCCGCCGATGGACGCCGTCGAATATTTACCTTGGGTCACCCCGGGCGAAGTGCAGGCGCTGTATCAAAAAGCCGATGCGCTGATCGTGCCGAGTCGCTGGGAAGGGTTTGCCATGGTGCCGCTGGAAGGCATGGCGATGGGGCTGCCGGTGATTGCGAGCAATTGCACCTCGCTGCCGGAACTGGTTACGCACGGCGTGTCGGGCTACGTGTTTCCGTCCGGTGATCACCAGGCGTTGGCCGATGTGCTGGCGCAAATCCAGAAGCCGCGGTTACTCGACCTCGGCACCGAAGGGCGCAGCATTGTCCGTGAGCGCTTCAGCGCCGCGTTGATGATCCGCCAGACCTACGACGTGTATTGCGCTCCCACTTATTAAGTAGAACTCAGCTTATGAACGTAACGATTTTGCATGGCTACAGTGCGTCCAACTCCGGTGACGGCCTGCTCGTCGATCTGGCCATTGCCCTGGTGCAGCGCAACTTTGGCGATGACACCGCGATCAGTGTGGTGGCGTCCGACCCGGACTCTTTCAGCTACTTACCGCACCCGCGTTTCGATGCGCCGGTGATGGCGGCCAAGGGCCTGGGCCGGGTCAAGCAGGCAGTGTTTCTCAACCAGTCCTACGCGGGGCTGGCGGACCTGTTGCGCAAAACCGATCTGATCGTCGGCGTCGGTGGCGGCTACATGCGCTCGAAAAGCGCTTTCGAACACATCAAGTTGAAGCTCGGCCACGCCAAGCAATTGGAAACCGCGATCCTCAGCAAAGTGCCGTCGGTGTACCTGCCGCAAAGCATCGGCCCGTTCCACGGCGAGAGCAGCCAGATCGTCGAGCATTACGCCAGCGCCGACGCGGTGTTCGTGCGCGATAACCGTTCCTCAGCGATCTTCGACGCCTGTGAAAACGTCTACCGCGCGCCGGATCTGGCAGTGCAGTCGCTGGCGAGCAAAATCCTCCAACAGCCGAAGTTCACCCGCTGCGCTGCTTCGCCCGCCACCGTCTGTGTGGTGCTGCGCAAGCCGCCGGAGTGGAGCAAGGAAAAGAAAGTCGCTTACGTGGCCAATCTGAAGTTGCTGCTGCAGCGCCTGAAGAACAAAAGCAAAGTGGTTTGCGCCGTACAGAGCGCGGTGCGTGGCAACGATGACGGTGCGTTCTATCGCGAGCTGGGCATTACTGAAGACTTGCTGTCGCTGAAGGCGACGATCGCCAAATATCAGCCGGACCTGGTGATTTCCGTGCGCTTGCACGGCGCCATCGAATCGCTGCTCTCTGGCGTGCCGGCGTACCACATCAGCTATGAGCGCAAAGGCTTTGGCGCCTATCAGGACATGGGCGTGGAAGACTGGGTGATCAATGGCGGCGACATCGATGTCGATAAGATCATCGACACGGTTTACGCCCCGGACGCGCTGACTAATTTCGGCAAGCGCCTGACCGACACCTGCCGTGAAATCGAAGCGAAAACCGTGGCCATGGACGACATCATCAAGGGTGTCGTTCGATGATATTTCGGCTGCTGCTTCGCGGCGGAGCCTTGGGCGCGAAGTTTTTGCTGGTATTGGCGCTTACCCATTACCTCGGTTACGAGGCGCTGGGTTTTTACGGCGTGGTGGTTGCCGCGTCGTTGATCGCGTCGAAGTTCTACAGCGTCGGTTTCAGTTCCGAGATCAATCGGCTGATCAGCGTCGGCGGCAGCTCGCGTCGTGTCGTCGACAAAGTGCTGTTGCTGTACCTGACCGTCGGGCTGCTGTTGTCGGTGGTGACGGTGCTGATCTATTCACTGTTCCAGCAGGTTGAAGCGACGGCTGCGCTGATCCTCTGTGTGACCCTGGTGTTGCTCACCGAACACCTGTCGTTCGAGATCAACTCTTTCGTGTTTTCTGCGCAGAAAGCCACGGCCGGCGCGTTGCTGTTCTTCATCAAGACCGGTTTGTGGGCGATGTTGGCCGTAGCCGGAATGATGTTCGGCTGGGTGTCGAGCGTCGCCAGTGTCTTGTGGTTGTGGGTGGCGGCCAACGTGTTGGTGATCATCGCCGGTTACCTGATTGTGGTGAACGTGCACAAGGGCCGAGTCGCCGGGACCTTGGCCACGGCGACGGTGTGGAAGGCCGGCTTGCCGTTCTATCTCGGCACCGGTCTGATCGCGTTGAGCCAATACGCCGAACGCTTTCTGATCATCGATCTGGAGCCCTACGCCAGCCTCGGTAAATACGTCTACGCGTGGTCGGCGGCCAACACCTTGCAAGCCTTGTCGTATGCGGTGGTGGCGGTGGTCGGGATTCCCGTGTTGGCCAAGCGTTTTCAGGCCGACCAGCAGGCATTCACGGTCAAGCAATTGTTCGTCAACAAGTGGGTCATGCGTTCGCTGGTGGTGTCGGCGGCGGTGGCGGTGGCGATTTATCTGTTCTTCAACGTGGTGCTCGATTACGTCGCCACCCGTGTGCCGCGTCCGGACAATGCGATCCTCGGCGTGTTGATCTTCTCCTTTGCCTTGCGTGCGATTGGCGACATCGTCTGGGGTGGTTTGATCGCCTCGAAAAACAGTCGTGTCTCGCTCGCCAGTGCGGCGATCTGCCTGCTGGTTTCGGTGCCGGTCAGCTATGTGCTGATCAAGCATTACTCGATCTATGGCGCCGCGTGGGGCAACGTTTTTGCGATCGTCGTGCAGCTCGGCGTGATTGCTTTGCTGACCCGCGTGACCGCTGCGAAAAAGGCTGCGTTGTCATGGGCCTGAAGTTGCCGTGCATCGAGTTTCGCGGCAAGAAACTCGACTCTTCGCTGTCGTTCCTGATCCTCTTCACCGGGCTGTTTCTGTCGGTGGCCATGCCGTTGTTGATTCCTCGCGATCCGGGGCCGGATGCGATGACGTTATGGTCGTCCTACGCGCGGGCCGACAACTGCAATTTCTGGAACCCGTTCTCACCGGATCGCTCGTCCTACGAGTGTTCGGCGTTCCTGTTGCGGCCCACCGGGATCAACCTGACCAATGCCTGGGCCTACGGCATGTTCTGCAATTTTTTCCTCACGGCGATTCCAGTGGTGGTGTTCCGCCGCATGCCGTTGGCGATCTTCGGCACCCTCTGTCTGTGGGGGATCGTGCGCTCGTTCTTTCTGGAAAACCTGACCAAGGAAATCATCGTCTCGGTGGCGGTGTTGAGCATTTTGCTCAGCTCGTTATCGCGCAAATACCGTGGCGGTTTTTTCCTCTCGGCGGTGATCTACGGCGTGCTGATTCGGCCTTACTGGATCCTGTTTTCGCTGTCGTGGGTCGGTGTCTGCGTGATGAAAAAGTACGTGTCGCGCACGACCTTCTTCCTGATGCTGTTCCTGTTCTATCTGGCCGTGGCGATGTCGATCCAGCTTGCGCTGGGCTTCCCGGTGTCGTCGATTCGTGCCAGCAACAACGAACTGCGCACGGCGGGCGAGGAGGGCTCGAAGTCGTTGATCGTCTCGTGGCTCAGCGGCAGCGATTTCGTCTCGCAAGCGCTGGACTCGATGATCATTTTCTTCCGGCTGTCGTTCCCGGTGGAGCTGATTCTGCTGTCCGGACCAGGCCAGGTGATCTTCGTCGCGTTGATGATCATGACTGCGTTGCTGCTGTTCAAAGTCATCACCTCGACCGATTACAAGGGCGCGCCGATCCAGACCAAGCCCAAGGAACTGATCGCGATCCCGCTGGCGTTTCTGCTGGTGCAAGGTTTGTTCGAACCGGACTTCGGCTCCTTCGCCCGGCACTTTTCAATGGTGGTACCAGTGTTGTTCGTCGGCCTCGGATTGATGCTGCGGGCAAACAAACCGGTGCAGGTTGAATCAAGAATTCTGAATTGAGGCGGGTGCTTTATGTCGAGCAAGAAAAAGTCCCTGGAGATCGAAACCCTGCGTGGCCTGGCGTGCCTGCTGCTGGTGCTCTATCACGTCATCGGGCCATTGGGTGGCGGGTTGAAGATCGACATCGGCTCGCCGTTCCGGGTGATTGCCGATTCGATGGTGTATGTGCGCATGCCGCTGTTCACGTTCATTTCCGGGTACATCTATTCCATCTACAAAATTCGCGGCAATGACTTTTCGGCGTTTTTCTCCGGCAAGGTGCGCCGCTTGATCGTGCCGCTGTTTTGCGTCGGCGTGCCGTTCTCGGTGCTGCAAGCGGTCGGGCCTGGGGTGAACAAGGACGTCGGGGTGATCGACGCGTTGTTGTCGTTCTGGGTACCGATCAACCACTTCTGGTTCTTGCAGGCGGTGTTCATCATTTTCATGTTCGTCGGGCTGCTGGAATGGCGCGGGATGTTGCGTTCGGCGACGCGCTTGTATGGGTTGTTCGCGTTTGCCGCCGTATTGTTTTTACTGCCGCCGTTCACGTTCGATGCATTCGGGATTAACGGCGCGATTTACCTGCTGCCGTTTTTCGTCGCGGGGATGATTGGCCAAGAGAACGTCGATGCGTTGAAGCAGCGCTTCAAGGTGATCGGGCCGCTGGTGTTTGTGCTGATCTCGCTGACGCTGCTGTATGTGGCGGCGATTGATCGTGAGTTGATTGTTGATCGTCGTAGCCTGGTGGGTCTGACTGTGGGTTGCGTGTCGTGTATCGCTTTGCTGTCGAGTGATATGCGCTCGAAGGCGCTGACGTGGTTGGGCGGTTATTCCTATGCGATCTTCCTGTTCCATGTGCTGTTCGCGGCGACTTCGCGTTTTGTGCTGGGGCGCTTGGGGATTAAGGATGAGGGCTTGCTGGTGCTGGGTGGCTTGAGCTTTGGCTTGCTCGGTCCGGTGGTGTTGTCGATGATTTTCAGTCGGTTCAATTTCACTTCCGTGCTGTTCCTTGGCGAGCGTGCGGCGAAGAAGAAACCATTGGCACCGATCACCCCAGTGCCGCAAACCTGATCCGTAGGAGCTGCGGCACGCTGCGATCTTTTGATCTTGTCTTTGAATGTCAGGATCAAAAGATCGCAGCCTCGTTTCACTCGACCGCTCCTACATGGATCTTTGCCAGCCGCACAATCCCTGTGGAAGATGCAGCGTCATTGCCAGAGCCACCGCCATCGCTGGCAAGCCAGCTCCCACAATTTTCCCTGTGCACAAGGGTTTCGCCGATGACCACAATCCCTGTGGGAGCGAGCCTGCTCGCGAAGGGCCATTCCAGACTGTAGGAAATTTGTATGTTGGCAGTGAATGACGCGCAACCCGCAGCAGCAGCGGTGGTTGAGGTGGGCGATGCCCGCGAGCGTTTTGCGCAGTGGCGCGAAGGCAAGGCCGGCGCGGTGTTGTCGGTCTCGGTGATCGGCGATAGCTACAGTGCCGGGCAGGATTTTTATCTGAACAAACTGGTGCAACGCGTGGCCGGGGAGGTGGGTTTTGCCGGGCCGGGTTATGTCGGCTTCAACCACGGCGCGGCGCTCGGCGGGACGCATTTCAAGTACACCCGCAGCAGTGAAAAGTATTTTGGCGGAGACTGGAAGGTGTCAGACCTGGGGCAGGCCAGCCCGGACAGCCGCACCGTGACGGGTAAACCGGGCGCATGGTTGCAGGTCGATGCAAGCCCGTCGCCGGCAATTAATACGGCGGTTACCCAAGCGAAATTGCTCTATCTGGGCAACGGCGAAGCCAGCGAAATCCGGTACCGCTGGGCGCCATCGCAAGACTGGCAACCGTTGAAGCTTGAGGGTTCGGGCGTTCAGGAAGTGCCACTGACAGGCCTCTCGGCAGCGAAAGACTGGTCCTTCAAACTGGAAGTTGTGAAGGGCGCGCCGACGTTGTTCGGCTTATGGATGAGCAACGATCAGAAAGGCGTTCGGGTGTCGAAACTGGCGGCATCGGGTGCGGCTTCTGCGGATTTCTATCACCAGGATCCGCAATGGCAGGTGCAGTGGAAAGCCGCTGTGTCGAAGATTCCTGCGGATGTTTATCTGATCATGCTCGGTGGCAACGATCAGGGTTTCGGCGTGAAACCGGCGCAGTATCTGCAGAATGTTCAGGGCTTGGTGGGGATGCTGCGCGAGATCCAACCGCAGGCGAGCATCAACCTGATCATGCGTCAGGACACCACACGCTCGAGCGCTTATCCGATGTCGGCGTATGCGCAGGTACTTGAGCCGTGGGCACGCGAGCAGCATCTGGGTTACACCAACCTGCAATGCGCATTCGGCCCCGACGTCAAACGCTACGCGGCGGCGATGATCGGCCCGGACAAGATTCACCCCGTGCCGGCCACGGGCGGCAAGGTGATTGCCGATTACTTCTACGCCTGGATCACCGGCACCAAGGACCGCTGCGACGCCTCCATGAAATAACGCGCAAACCCCGGCGCGATGATCGTTCCCACGCTCCGCGTGGGAATGCATCCTGTGACGCTCTGCGTCACTCAGCGAAGGGACGCGGAGCGTCCCGGGCGGCATTCCCACGCGGAGCGTGGGAACGATCAGGCGTCCGGTGTGAAACTGTCGACCTGGCTCAACAACTCTGCAATCTTCTGCGGCATCAATCGCGTATCGCATCGAGTCTCAACGTTAATGATGATCGCCGGATCGTTGCAGCAAATCCGCACCCGGAAGCGCCAGTCACCGAAGATCACTTTCAGCCCGTCACTGTCATCCATTTCCAGCGCCTGCTCGCCATACAGCTTTTTCAGATGAGCGAGCAGGGGATAGGGATCGCGCATCGGCCGGCGGATATCGCCGGACGCGGGAAACACGCCAATGCGTTCGACCAGCAAGATCGTCCCCAGCCAGGTTTCATTGGCGCTGGGCAATGGCTGATGGCGTGACAACCAGCTCATCACCCCGAGGTTACCCACCTCGCGTTCAATCTCTACGGAATGTTGTGCAATGTTCATGGTGGCCTGCCTGAAGTGAAGAGTGGGCGTGGGGTGGCGTCGGGGCCGTCTCAGCGGCCCTTGAGGTAAACGTTCTC
The DNA here is from genome assembly GCF_900182985.1 of Pseudomonas helmanticensis. NCBI lineage: Bacteria > Pseudomonadati > Pseudomonadota > Gammaproteobacteria > Pseudomonadales > Pseudomonadaceae > Pseudomonas > Pseudomonas helmanticensis. The sequence continues at coordinate 90,381 of NZ_FXUY01000001.1, forward strand.
GTAGCAGAAGTTGGTCGCCTGCAAATAACCCTCGGCGTCGCCGCAATCAAAGCGCATGCCTTTGAATTTGTAGGCCAGCACGCAACCGTTCTGCGTCTGTTTCATCAGCGCGTCGGTGATCTGGATTTCGCCGCCCTTGCCCGGTTCGGTATCGGCGATGAGGTCGAAAATATCCGGCGTGAGGATGTAGCGGCCGATGATCGCCAGGTTCGATGGCGCGTCTTGTGGTGCCGGTTTTTCCACCATGTTGTTGACCCGGTAGATGCCGTCGGATATCAGCTCGCCGGCGATCACTCCGTACTTGTGCGTCTGATCGGCCGGGACTTCCTGGATGGCGACGATCGAGCAGCGGAATTTCTTGTACAGCTGGATCATCTGCGTGAGCACGCCGTCACCTTCCAGGTTCAGGCACAGGTCATCGGCCAGCACCACGGCAAACGGCTCGTCGCCGATCAACGGACGGCCGCTGAGGATCGCGTGGCCGAGGCCTTTCATTTCGACCTGACGGGTGTAGGAGAAGGTGCAGGTGTCGATCAGCTCGCGGGTGCCGGCGAGGAACTTCTCTTTCTCGGTACCGCGGATCTGATGTTCCAGCTCGTAACTGATGTCGAAATGGTCTTCCAGCGCGCGTTTGCCCCGGCCGGTGACGATGGCCATGTGTTGCAGGCCGGCGTCCCGTGCTTCTTCAACGGCGTATTCGATCAAAGGCTTGTTGACGATCGGTAACATTTCCTTGGGCATCGCTTTAGTTGCCGGCAAGAAACGTGTGCCATAGCCGGCAGCGGGGAACAAACATTTACGAATCATAAAAGTATCCTGGACAGTCATGGAACACAGGCGACGAATGCGCGCACTCATGCAAGTGGGCAAGTTTCAATAGTATTGAACGATTGCTTTAATACCTGAGTCAGGTTGTTCATGGCAATTAATCGTGAGGGTAAAACATGACAATGTTATGAGATGTCGGTTAGAGCCTTTTTAGTTATTTTTAGTCGGTATCCGTTGATAGTGATGGGTGCACTTGAAGTGCTAATAAGTACCTGGCAATACAGTTTGAACTGGAAAAATATTTATTGCCAGTCGTTGAACTAATTTTGTTCGAGGTTGTTGTCGGCTTGTTTATGTGGATTGCAGCACAACTCCGATAAATCAGGCTTGACACGCTACCGGGTACTTATCCATTGACGGACCGCGCTATGAAGATTCTGGTAACGGGTGGTGCTGGCTATATCGGCTCGCACACCACACTTGCATTGCTTGAAGCAGGTTATCAAGTTGTCGTACTGGATAATCTTTGTAACAGCAGCGATGCGGCATTGCACGCCGTTGAAGCCATCTGCGGCAAGAGCGCGCAGATGATTCGTGGCGATGTCTGCGATCGCGCTTTGCTCGACCGGATTTTCCGCGAGCACAGCATCGAAGCCGTCCTGCATTTCGCCGGGCTGAAAGCGGTGGGCGAGAGCGTGCGCAAGCCGCTTGAGTACTACGAAACCAACGTCAGCGGCAGCATCACGCTGTGTCAGGCGATGGCAGCGGCGGGGGTGTTCCGGCTGGTGTTCAGCTCGTCGGCGACGGTGTATGGCGAGCCTGAGCAGATGCCGATTCGCGAGGATTTCCCCACCGGCACGCCGACCAATCCTTACGGCCAGTCGAAACTGATCGTCGAAAACGTGCTGCGCGACCTGTGTCAGTCCGAGCCGCGCTGGAGCATCGCTTTGCTGCGCTACTTCAACCCGATTGGCGCGCACGACAGCGGGCATATGGGCGAAGATCCCAATGGCATCCCCAACAATCTGCTGCCTTACATCAGCCAGGTCGCGGTGGGCAGCCTGCAAGAGCTGTCGATCTTTGGCGATGATTATCCAACCGTGGACGGCACCGGCGTGCGCGATTACATCCATGTCGTCGATCTGGCGGACGGCCATTTAAAGGCGTTGCAGTCGATCAGCGGGCGCACCGGCATCCACACCTGGAATCTCGGCACTGGCGATGGCTACAGCGTGCTGCAAGTCCTGCGCGCCTTCGAACAGGCTTGCGGGCAGCCGGTGCCGTATCGGGTGATGCCGCGTCGTTCCGGGGATATCGCCGAGAGTTGGGCGGATGCTTCCAAGGCGGCGCGAGAACTTGGCTGGACGGCCACGCGCAACTTGCAGGACATGGTCACCGATACTTGGCGCTGGCAGTCGAATCATCCCAAAGGCTATCTGCAATGATGGCCATTTAGTCCAATGTTATTTTCAGTCAGGTTGTTAGATTACGTCGGGAAATTACACTGGCAATGCCTTTTGCAAGTCCGTAGATATAAACCTGCCGTTCGACTTTTATCAGTTGGGTAAGACTGTGAAAGAACAACGGATCTTGTTCGCGCTTTTTGCGGGCTTGAACTCTACCACCGCTAACACAGACCGGTTTTTTAACAGGTCGAATGTTAGAAAGGAGTTGATATGAAGAAAGTGATGGCAATTGCCCTGTTGACGATGTTGAGCAACTGGGCTGCCGCTGCTGAAGCGCCGCTGACAGCGGTAACCAATGTAGGTGGCAATGTAGCGGCTTCTCAAGCGCCTGCAGCCAGTACTGCAATGGTTGCCAGTGCTGTAGCGGCGTCCAACAGTGGTGGCAGTGCCAACGGCGGTACCACCGGTACGACGGGTACCACCGGTACAACCGGCACGCATAACTAACAGGAAGTTCTGTTAGTGCAGTACAAGGTCGCCCGACGCAAGTCGGGTGACTTTGTTTTTGGATTCGCCCTTGAATAGCGTAGTGCCATTATGACTCGTAGTGTTTATCTTTTAATGTTGGCAAGTCTCGCTTTGCAAGGTTGCATGTTTTCCCCCGGTCAGTACCTGAGCACCGGCAGCATCACTCGCCAAGGCGCCAGTGAAAGCAGCCGGGTCGAGTTGATCCCGATCACCCCCAAACTGATCTCCATGAACCGTGCCACGCAAAAGCGTGAGTCAGTGCCTGCGGAACTGTTGGCGACACCCGCCGAATACCGCATCGGCAACAACGATGTTCTGTACATCACCGTGTGGGATCACCCGGAGCTGACGGCCCCGTCCGGCGCGCAGCAACAGATCGATGCCAACGGCCGCCTGGTGCGCTCCGACGGCACGCTCTATTACCCGTTCATCAAGGAAGTCCAGGCCACCGGCCGGACCATTCAGCAACTGCGCTCTGACATTGAACAGCGGCTCTCGGCGTTCATCGCCGAGCCGCAAGTGGATGTCGCGGTGTTGCGTTTCGCCAGTCAGAAAGTCGTGGTCACCGGCGCGGTGACCAAGGCTGGTCCACAAGCGATTTCGACCAATCCGCTGAGCGTGGTCGAAGCCTTGGGTTCGGCCGGCATCGACACCAATAACGCCGATTTGTCCGGACTGCTGCTGACCCGCAAGGGACGGGTTTATCCGCTGAACCTGGACTCGCTCAACCAACCGGATTCCGAGTTGCAGAACGTCTACCTCAAGGGCGGCGATCAGCTGTACCTGCCATACAACGACAACAAACGCATCTACGTCATGGGCGAAGTCAACCAGCCGCGTGCATTGAGCTTCAAGACGGCGACGATGAACCTGTCCGACGTACTCGGTTCGGTCGGTGGCTTGAGCCAGACCACTTCCAATGGCAATGCGGTGTACGTGATTCGCGGCGTGGAAAACCTCGATGTCGAGCCGGCGAAAATCTATCAACTGGAAGCCGAATCGCCGACCGCCATGGCGCTCGCTTCGCACTTCGAAGTGCGTCCTCAGGACGTCGTCTATGTCGGGCCTGCCAACGTGACTCGCTGGAACCGCTTCATCAGTCAGTTGGTGCCGTCGGCATCAATTGTCGGTACAGGCGCTTCCGCTGCGAAGAACTGGAGCGAATTCAGTAACAACAGCAAATAAGGTTGCCGACTTTGAACATCTTGAAAGTTGGCGTCTGCCTGATGGCGGCCTCGTTGCTCTGTGGCTGTAACCCGTTGATGAGCGCTTCGTTGAACAACCTGAAGGCAGCGGTCGTCGGCCCGGATGAGGTGGACGTTACGGCGGCCGAAGTGGCTGCGGTCAACTACCCGCAACTGAAACTGACCACGCCGTCCGGTTCCGGTGTGCTGGCGCTGATGCGCGAGCGCGAGGACCTGCAGTTCTGGGTCGCTTCCGGCAAACAGGTATTGCTCCTGCGCGATGGCCTCGCCGTACGCAGTGTCGGCCTCGGGCTGGAAGGCGACCTGGATGGCACGCGGCTGGCCGATGACGCGCCGTTCAAGCAAGGTCTGCATCGGGTCGCCGATGGTTTCACCACGCGGCGCTGGATCGATCTGTACAAGGGCCAGGAAGTCGGGGTGATCGTCAACAGTCGGTTCTCGCGGCGATCGGAACAAACCCTGCAGATTCTCGACAAGCAATACACCGTGCTGCGTGTCGATGAACAGATTGACGCGCCGGCCATCGGCTTGAACGCGACGAATCGTTACTGGGTCGATCCGCGTGACGGTTTCATCTTGCAGAGCGAGCAGCAACTGACTTCGCAACTGCGCGTGAAAATTGTGCAGCTGACTCCTGATCGCAGGCACCTGCCGTGACGCGCCGGGGTTTGCTATCGGCGTGCCTGATGCTGATCGCTGGCATGAGCCACGCAGCCGTCACTGTCACCGGTGACGTGGCCAATCCGGGTCCCGTTGAACTGCCGCCGGGCGGGCGTTTGCTCGATGTGATCAGCGTTGCGGTGCCGAATGCGCAAGGCTATTGGCTGGCGGGCGGATTGCTGCGTCAGTCGCTGGTTGAGGAGCAGACACGGCTGAAGGTCGGCGTGCTGTTCGATCTGGACGTGCTGCAGCGCATGTCGATGCTTTTCGACCGGCCGAGTCGTGCGGCGCTGGCGCAGCGCATGGCTGAAGAAGTGCGGCAGATGCCGGTCACCGGACGGCAGATCGCCGATCTCGATCCGGTCGCACTGGAAGTCGGCTTCGCACGCAACATTCGTCTCGGCGATGGCGATCGCCTGATCTACCCGAAACGCGTCGATGAAGTGCAAGTAATCGGTGCCGTCGCCGAGCCGTGCCACTTGCCGTATCAGCCGTTGCTGGAGGCGCGTGAATACCTGCAAGGCTGCACAATTCTGAGTGACGCCGAGGCCGATTACCTGTGGCTGATCCAGCCCAACGGCGCTTCGCAGCGCGTCGGCATTGCCCACTGGAATCGCGAGAGCGGGCACTTTCCCGTGGCTGGCAGCAAGATTCTGGTGCCGGTTAAAAATGACGATCTTGATCCGCCTATCCCTGAGCTGAATCAGCAGTTGGCTGAATTTATTGCCACGCAGCTGGCCGAGGTGGTTCGTTGAAGTTACGTTTTGCAGCTGTGTTGTTATTGCCGTGTGGTTTGGTTCATGCAGAGCCGCGCATTACCCAGAATGACTTCGGTGGCACCGGTCTGTTGCAGACGCCAACGGCGCGCATGGCCCCGGCCGGCGAGTTGAGCGTCAACGCCAACCGCACCGAACCGTACAGTCGCTACAGCGTTTCGTTGCAGCCGCTGGATTGGCTCGAAGGCTCGTTTCGCTACACCGCGATCACCAACCGGCCTTACGGCTCGGAGGCCCTTAGCGGCAGCCAAAGCTATAAGGATAAGGCGGTCGACGTCAAAGTCCGGCTGTGGCAGGAAAGCCACTGGCTGCCCGACGTGGCGCTGGGCTTCCGAGACGTCGGCGGTACAGGTTTGTTCTCCAGTGAATTTTTCGTCGCCAACAAACGCTACGACAACTTCGATTTCAGCGCCGGGATTGCCTGGGGCTACCTCGGTAATCGCGGCGATATCGACAACCCGTTGGGCTACGTCAGCGATCGTTTCGATACCCGGCCAGCTCTTGAAGGCACCGGTGACGTCAACTCGGGCTCATACTTTCGTGGCCGGCCGTCGTTTTTCGGTGGCGTGAGCTATCAGACGCCGTGGGATCGCCTCAGCCTGAAACTCGAATTCGAAGGCAACGACTACAAGCACGAGCCGAAGGACAACGAGATCAAGCAGGACTCGCCGATCAACCTTGGCGCGGTGTTCAAGGTCACCGATTCGATCGACCTCAGCGCAGCGTGGGAACGCGGCAACACGGCGATGTTTGGTGTGACGTTGCATACCAATTTCGTCAGTCGCAAGGCGCCGGCCAAGACCTACGACCCGACACCGGAACCGCTGCCGGCGAAGGTGCCGACCGCGTCGATGGAACAGGTCGATTGGGCCAACGTCTCGCAGCGCCTGCAGCAGAATGCCGGCTATAAAGTCGAGCGTATTGCCCAGCGTGATTCCGAGCTGATCGTCTATGGCGAGCAGCAGCGTTACTTCCATTCTTCGAAGGCAGTCGGGCGGGCGAGCCGGATTCTCGACAACAGCGTCAATGACGATATCAACTGGTTCACTGTGGTCAACAAGCGCTATGACTTGCCCCTGGAAGAAACCAGTGTGCCGCGCCAGACTTTCCGCGAAGTGATCAACAACGAGGAACCGTTGCAGTCACTGCACCGCACCACCGAGATCAACCCGGCGATGCCGCACAACGAGAAAACCCTCTACACCGAAGCGCCGCAGCATTTCAGTTATGGCGTCGGGCTGGGCTTCAAACAGAACGTCGGCGGCCCAGATGGTTTGCTCTATCAATTCACTGCCGATGCGGACGCCGAATATCGCTTCAATCGCAACACCTGGTGGAACGGTTTGCTCAGCGCCAACCTGGTGAACAACTTCGACAAATTCACCTACGATGCGCCGAGCGGTTTGCCGCGCGTGCGCACGGATTTGCGTCAGTACCTGACCACGTCCAACACGACGATGCCGCTGTTCCAGGTCAGCCATGCCGAGCAGTTGGATAAAGACCTGTATGGCATGGTTTACGGCGGCTATCTGGAGTCGATGTTTGCCGGTGTGGGCGGTGAGGTGTTGTTCCGTCCGACGGGCGAGCGCTGGTCGGTGGGCGCGGATATCAACTGGGTGCGCCAGCGTGATTTCGATCAGGGTTTTGCCCTGCGTGATTACTCGGTGGTGACCGGGCATATCACCGGGTATACGGATTTGCCGTTCGATACGTTGGCGGCTGTCAGCGTTGGTCGTTATCTGGCTGGGGATTGGGGTGGCACGTTGGATATCTCGCGGGAGTTTTTCAACGGTGTGCGCTTTGGTGCGTGGGCGACGATCACCACCGCGAGCAGTGCCGAGTATGGCGAGGGTAGTTTCGACAAGGGCCTCTACCTGTCGATTCCGTTCGACGAAATGATGAGCATGTCGACCATGCGCCGCGCCAACCTGGTCTGGGCGCCGCTGACCCGTGACGGTGGTGCACGACTCAACCGCAGCTTCCAGCTGCACTCGATGACCGATAGCCGGGAAGGGGACGTGTTTTATCGGAATTTCGAGAAGATCACGGAGTAAGCGCGGATCTCCCGAACACCCTGGAACCTGTAGGAGCGAGCCTGCTCGCGATAGCGCTCGCATAGTCGACATCTTGTTGCCTGACACACCGCCATCGCGAGCAGGCTCACTCCTACATTGGATATTTACTACGCCACAGATCCCGAGCCAACCACAAATCCCCGGTAGGCCTTCGCCTGCTCGCGATAGCGCCCGTACAGTCGACATCCCTGTTGCCTGACCCACCGCCATCGCGAGCAGGCTCACTCCCACATTGGTTATTTGTCATGCCACAAATCCCGAGCCAACTACAAATCCCTGTGGGAGCGAGCTTGCTCGCGAAGGCGCCCGTACAGTCGACATCCCTGTTGCCTGACCCACCGCTTTCGCGAGCAAGCTCGCTCCCACAGTTTTTGCATTCCTCTGCAATCCACTCACGCCGGCAAATCCCGCGCACAAAAAAGGGGACTTTCGTCCCCTTGCGGTGTGCATCGTTGAATCTCAGTAAATATCCTTCGACAGCAACGTAAACGGTGTCTTCACCAGGATCTTCAGATCCAGCCACAACGACCAACTGTTGATGTACTGCAGGTCAATCTCCACGCGCTTCTGCATCTTGTCGAGGGTGTCCGTCTCACCGCGGCAGCCGCTGATTTGCGCGAGCCCGGTGATGCCCGGTTTAATCCGGTGGCGCGCCATGTAGGCGAGGATTTTCCCCGAGTAGAAATGGTTGTGCGCGACAGCGTGCGGGCGCGGGCCAACCAGGGCCATATGCCCTTGCAGCACGTTGAACAATTGCGGCAACTCGTCCAGCGAAGTGCGACGGATAAAGCGCCCGACCGATGTAATGCGCGAGTCATTGCGGCTGGCCTGTTTCACATCGCGGTCATCGTGCACGCTCATCGAGCGAAACTTCCAGACCTTGATCACCTTGCCGTTCCAGCCATGGCGATCCTGCTTGAAGAACACCGGCCCCGGCGAGTTGAATTTCACCGCCAGAGCGATGATCAACAGGATCGGACTCAGCGCGATGATCGCCAGCAACGCAACGGTTTTCTCCACCAGACTCTTGCTCAAGGCAGCGGTCGGGCGACTGGTCAGCGGGCTCTCGTTCAGGTAGATCGCCGGCAGGCCATCCACGACTTTCACCGAGTGATTGAGCAGCGTCAGCGCGTTCAGATCCGGCACCCAGACCACATCGACGTTGGCCCCGAGCAAATCGACATACATCGCTTCGATCTTCGCCGCTTCGCACAGTGGCAGGGTGATGTACAAACGGCGGATGTCGTGTGCTTCGATCAGCTCCAGCAACTGTTCCTGAGCGCCCACTACGCGCGGTGCATCTTTACCTAGCGCGGACACGTCGCCGTTGCTGACCAGGCCCACCAGCGGCAGATTCTCCAGCTGGCTGAGCTTCTTCGCCAGACCCAACGCCAGTTCACCGGTGCCGACAATCAGCGTCTTGTGCTCACTTTTGCGCGAGCGCTGATAGAACTTCGAAAACGCATGCAGCGGCGCATACAAAAACGCCTGGCCGAGGAAGCCATACACCGCCCAGCTCAGGATCACCTGCCGCGAAAACAGCTCATCGGCCTGGCAGATAAACGCAATGCAAGCCAGCGCCGCCATCGTCATCGACCAACCCATGAACAGCCGGCCCAGCCCGGTCAGGTAGTTGTCACGCTTGCGATAAACACCGCTGAAGGTATACGCCGGCACCGAAGCCAGCACCGCCAGCGTTGCACACATACGGTAGTAAAACGCGACCGTCCCGGTGTGCTGCTCGGCGAGGATAAACAACAGCGTTACAACAAAGCCCTGCGCCAGCGCCCATTGGCCCCAAAAGGTCAGTCCCTTGAGGCCTGCGCTTCGATTGATACTAAGAGAAAGATCCATACGATATCCCCAAAAGACGTCCATTCAGGTTTCAACAGTTGAAAGCCGAGTTGTTATGCAGACTTATTGTTTTTGTTCTAGCGAGTGTCTTGAGATAACAACATCGATATGCCGAACTGTCGTCAGTCAATAGACTAAGTTATCGACGGAAATGGTGTCTGACGAGTTCTAACAAGATGGCACAGTGCCAACTTTTTAATAATTAAATAGAAGAGTGTTAGAAAAGGTCGCAGAGCAGGGGGTGAATAAGTGTTGTCGTATTTGTTACTGTTGGAGGGGTGGAGGCAGGGAGTTTCTATTATCAAAGGGAGGTGAACCCAAACAGAGTGCTCTTGTTGTTTTTGTAATCGCACTTGAATCTGTTTGTTTTGTTCGCGGTGTCGGTTGCGCGTTTAAGCGACGATTTCCTGAATGAGGCAATAACCGCGATTTCTTACGGCACGAAACAGGCGCTCGCCATTACTGGCGCTTTTGAATTTGTCTTGAAGGCGACTCAGGCACATTTCCAGGCCGCGATATTGCTCCGGCTCTCGACCGATACTGAGGATCAACTCGTCTCGGCTGACAACGCGCTCTTCATGATTGAGCATTTTCCTGACCAGTGCTGTTTCCAGGCCAGTCAGACTGATCTCGATACCGTCCTTGACCAGTGCACCTTGATCGTTGTCGAGATGCCAGGTTTCGCTGCAAGGCAGATCGCCTTCGATGGCCGGTGGCATATTGCTGCTTTCGCCGGTCAATGCCGGGATACTTTGAAAAGGATTGGCGGTTTGCGCTGCCAGCCATTCGGACTCAAGAGTCGCGAGAATTCGCTGGGTGTCATGTTCAATGCTGCGAGCAACATTCTTTCGACTAACGCTTGGATATGTGAACTCCATCACCATTGGCGCGGAGGAGGGCGACGCAACACCTTCAGAGTTGCCAAACGAATTGAAGCGTTCGCTGGCGAGGATACTCTCGAGTTCACGTTGCGACGTTGTGCTGTGAGTCACGACAACAAAATATTTCCTTGGGAGGGTTGTACTAGTTTCCATGTCTCTCTCCTAAATACACACCAAAATTGGCTAAAAGATAAATCGGCAGGCGAGCAATGACTTCCTTGGAAGTAATCGATAGGCAGGGTCTGGGCCCAATAATGGCCCTCGATAAGTTCCACTCGAACTGCTGCTATGTTATGGAGTTTTATTTTTATGGGTCGTGTTGCCGCGCTCATTCAATTGCTTGATTTCTAATAGGCGTGAGATGCAGATAGAACGATATGGTTGCATTGGACGATCCTTCGTACGTTGCAAAAGGGATTGGCTGCCCGTGACTCAGGCAGTCGATATCAGACCCCGCAGCAGGCGATAGCCATAGCCGCGAATGCTCTGAATCGCGTTTGTACCATACATGTCCTTGATTTTTCCACGCAAGCGGCTGATCGATTTTTCCAGCGCTCGAGGGTCGTAGAAATTGCTGTTCAGGCCCATGATGCTGGCGATTTCATCATGGCTGAGAATGTGGTTGCTGGTTTGCGCAAAGGCTTCCAGGATCTTCATCTCGGCGAACGAGATGTCGAGTTTCTTGCTGGTGTCCATCAGGCAGATCCGCGTCGGATCAAGCGTGAGATTGGTATCGCGCTGCCACTCTTCACTGCTGAAGAATTCGCTGAGCAAGTCGGCGCCATCGTCGGCAAGGGTATTGAGCTTGATACAAGCGTCCGCGCCGGCAAGATAATATTTGATCTTGTTGAAGGCGCCGCGACCGGTGATGACCGCGCAAATGATCGGTTTCAAATTACCCGAGCGCAGGTTCTGCACCAGCGCCAGATTGTCTTCAAGCGCCTGTGGATTGTCGATGACCAGGAAGATGGCCCGATAAGAGCCGCAATATTCATTTAGCTGATAAGAACTAGTGTAGGAACTAGCCTCAAGTGCCATATCGGTGTGCACATGCTTGGCGACCAGCGCACTAAAATGTTCAGCCACGCAACGGGTACGACCCAGAGTGAGAACACCAGGTTCGTCATTTGTCGGGCGCGGGCTTCTAGTCGCTAAGTTCCCTGAGAGCATCATGCATTGACTCGAATTAGTGCTGACATCGGGATGTTAAAGCACCGGTTCTCATCTGTGACTGACAATTGGTAACATTTGCGCGGATTTTAGACGTGTCTCGCGAGTTTTCTAACAATAAATAAGCTTTTCAAGCTTTTAGTTGATTTTCGCGGAGCTGTGAACTAGTGATTAGATAGTGGCGATATGCAATGGTGCCACTATTTTGAGTCTATTGCGATGGCTTTGTCTATGTCCTTTTGCCACTGTCTGGCCATCTCGGGATTGTGTGATATTGATCACACTTTGTTGGTTGGGCAAGTTTTTTTCCAGGGAGGGCTTAAATATTTTCCTCTTAGTTCGTCGGCCGACGATTACTAACATGGCTTGAGTGTGGCAATTCATAAGACCTATTCTTCAAGAGCAAAAGATCGCAGCCTGCGGCAGCTCCTACATTGCATACGTTCCCCCTGTAGGAGCTGCCGCAGGTTCGGGCCGCGATCGGACGATCTTTTGCTCTTCAAACAAACCAATTGTGTAACTTCAGATACTCAACCCCTGAGTGTTACTACCCGGTCGCTCATCAAGAGCGCTCTGACGGAGGATTAATGGATTTCTGGACCCTTTTCCAGGTGTTGATATTAGGTGCGGTAGAAGGTCTGACTGAATTCCTGCCAATCTCAAGTACCGGCCACCAAATCATCGTAGCCGACTTGCTCGATTTCGGCGGCGAACGCGCCATGGCGTTCAACATCATTATTCAACTGGGTGCCATTCTTGCCGTCGTCTGGGAGTTTCGACCGAAGATCTTCGATATCGTCAAAGGCCTGCCCACCCAACGCAACGCACAACGCTTCACCCTCAATCTGCTGATTGCGTTTCTGCCAGCCGTGGTACTCGGCGTACTGTTTGCTGACAAAATCCACCAATACCTGTTCAACCCGATCACCGTCGCCGTGGCATTGGTGGTGGGCGGCGTCATCATGTTGTGGGCCGAACAGCGCAATCACGTGATCAGCGTCGAGCACGTCGACGACATGCGCTGGTCTCACGCACTGAAGATAGGTTTCGTACAATGCCTGGCGATGATTCCGGGCACCTCGCGCTCCGGCTCGACCATCATCGGCGGTCTGCTCTTCGGCCTGTCGCGCAAAGCCGCTACTGAGTTCTCGTTCTTCCTCGCCATGCCGACCATGGTCGGCGCCGCCGTCTACTCCGGCTACAAATACCGCGACCTGTTCCAGCCCAACGACCTGCCAGTCTTCGCCTTAGGCTTCGTCACCGCATTCATCTTCGCGATGATCGCCGTGCGTGGGCTGCTGAAGTTTATCGCCAACCACAGCTACGCCGCGTTCGCGTGGTATCGGATCGGCTTTGGTTTGTTGATTCTGGCGACGTGGGTATTTGGCTGGGTCAATTGGACCGCAGCAGCGGCCGCCTGATCACTGGCTGCTGATCAACGCCGCAATGGCCAGATCGTTTAGCGCCGAATCCGGCGACTCCTGGCGAAAGCGCTGCAAGGCCGACGTGAAATACGCGGCCTGCAGCATGCCGTCGCTGGCCAGATAGAGTCGCGCGTCTTCCTGTTCTTCAACAGAGTAAACACGCTTGTGACTGTCGGTCGTTTCCTGGCTAGACGAAATAGGTGCGAGGATTAAAGACACCAAAGTGAAGCCGGAAAACTGCGTCACCTCCCACGGCGTATCGGTACGGCCCATGCAAAAGCCATCGCAGTGCGCATAAACGTCGCAAGTGAAGCTGAACAAGGCGAGGAGGGTGAAACGCTTGAAAGCAGAAAAAGTAAACGCGGGCATAAACAAAAGACATCCTGTCGGTACAACAAAACAACGGGCAACGCTCATGCGTCGCCCGCACACTCAAAATTTCAATCAACGACCTTCAAGCAACTCAGCCGCCTGATCCAGCAACGCCAGCGGATCCTTTGCCTTGTGAATATCCACCGACAACAGTTGACGGAATTTCCGCGCCCCCGGGAACCCCGTGCCCAAGCCCAGCACATGGCGCGTGATGTGATGCATCGCACCTCCGGCCAACAAATGCTCGGCTATATAAGGACGCAACTGCGCCAACGCCTCAGCCCGACTGATCACCGGCGCCGAACTGCCAAACAACTGCTGATCCACCTCCGCCAGCACATACGGATTGTGATAAGCCTCACGCCCCAACATCACACCGTCGAACGTCTGCAAATGCTCATGACAAGCCTCCATCGTCTTGATCCCGCCGTTCAGCACAATCTCCAACTCCGGAAAATCCGCCTTCAGCTGCGCCGCCACGTCATAGCGCAACGGCGGAATGTCACGATTCTCCTTCGGCGACAACCCCTCCAGAATCGCAATCCGCGCATGCACGGTGAAACTGGTGCACCCGGCATCGCGCACGGTGCCGACGAAATCACACAGCTCCGCGTAACTGTCCCGACCGTTGATGCCGATGCGATGCTTCACCGTCACCGGAATCGACACCGCGTCTTGCATTGCCTTCACACAATCCGCCACCAGTTGCGGGTGACCCATCAGGCACGCGCCGATCATGTTGTTCTGCACACGATCGCTTGGGCAGCCGACGTTCAAGTTCACTTCGTCGTAGCCATGCTCCTGGGCCATGCGTGCGCAGGCGGCCAGATCGAGCGGAACGCTACCGCCTAACTGCAGCGCGAGAGGGTGCTCGGCTTCGTTGTGACGAAGGAAGCGTTCGTGATCGCCGTTGAGTAGCGCGCCGGTGGTGACCATTTCGGTGTAGAGGAGGGCGTTCTTCGATAGGAGGCGTAGGAAGAAACGGCAATGGCGGTCGGTCCAATCCATCATCGGCGCCACACTGAAGCGGCGAGACGGCTCGGAACGGATAGGGCTACTGTTTACGGGCGCTTCAGCTTTTTCGAAATTCATTGGTACTGATCTTTTATACAGCGGTTTTTACCCATTTTTCCTTGTTTTCTGAGGTCGGTTGCTACAATGTAGCAAGCGAATTCAGCAATGTAGCAACTGGAAATGGGCACGATCACATCACGCAAGCGCAAGGACAATTCGACTGCCTACACGGCGCAGATACGGATCAATCGAGACGGGCGCACAGTTTATCAGGAAAGCCAAACCTTCGACCGCAAGCAGGTTGCCCAGGCCTGGATCAAACGGCGGGAGACGGAGCTGGCCGAGCCTGGTGCGATTGAGCGCGCTAACCGTAAGGGTGTGACGATCAGGAAGATGATCGAGCAGTACCTGGACGAGTACGAAAAGATCCGGCCGTTGGGTAAGACAAAGAACGCCACACTCAATGCGATCAAAGATACCTGGTTGGGCGACCTTGATGACTCGGCACTGACCAGCCAGAAGCTGGTGGAGTTTGCGCAGTGGCGTATGGGTAAGGAAGGCGGCGGCGTCCAGGCGCAGACGGTTGGCAATGATCTCTCGCACCTAGGCGCAGTGCTATCCGTGGCGAGACCAGCATGGGGCTACGAAGTGGATCCGCTGGCCATGCCTGACGCACGCAAGGTCTTGCGCAAACTAGGTATGGTGAGCAAGAGCAAAGAGCGTAACCGCCGGCCGACGCTCGAGGAGTTGGACAAGCTCATGGCGCATTTCTTCGAAATGCAGGAGCGCCGCAAGGCTCAGATCGACATGCCGAAGGTGATCGCTTTCGCGCTCTTTTCGACACGTCGGCAGGAAGAAATTACAAGGATTCGCTGGGATGATCTCGACGATTCGCGACAGGCTGTACTGGTGCGCGATATGAAGAATCCCGGTCAGAAGATCGGCAATGACGTGTGGTGTCATCTACCGGATGAGGCTTGGGCAATTCTGCAGAGCATGCCCAAGGTCGAACGAGAGATCTTTCCCTACAACGCAAAGTCGGTCTCCGCCTCTTTCACCAGGGCGTGCCCTATGCTCGGCATTGAGGATCTGCATTTCCATGATTTGCGGCATGAAGGGGTGAGCCGGCTGTTTGAAATGGACTGGGATATTCCGAGGGTGTCAAGCGTGTCTGGCCATCGAGATTGGAACTCACTTCGTCGCTACACGCATATGAGAGGTCGCGGGGACATATATAAAAGCTGGGCATATCTTGAGCGAGTCCTGTCGGGCAAGAGGAAGGCAAGAGTTCCCATCTCCTCCCTCACGGTCGATAGTCATGATCAAGTATAAAAAGATTGACATGTTTTCGTTTTGAAGTGATATCGTAATGATGTCATTGAGCTGCGCATCTCGTCTCAAAGTTTGATGGCGCTGGAGGAAATCTTGCTAAACTGCGAGGTTGGCGGCGCTGTTTATGAGTAACGCCCGTTTTTAGGGGCTTGAGATGGGTCTGAAAGGTAAGCATGAGATGTTGAGTACCAAGGACGCTGCGAAAATTTTCAGCAGCAAAGGTATAAATGATGTTGCTCATGGCGACTTTGATTTTGTATTAAAGGTTGCAAACGCATTTGGTGATGCTTTGGGGGACGTTTTCAGTGTTGAAGACGTATTTCAAGAGTGCTATCGGCGGCTAAAAAGTAGCTATAAGTTTGAGTACTACATAAAGAATATAATCGCCGAGAAAATTTTACTTGGGCGGTACTCCATGAATACGGCAACTCTCTTAAATGAGTTTCGTGTTGGAGAAAGTAAGGCTGATAGTGTGATTCTAAATGGCATTAGCACCTGTTATGAGATTAAGTCTGAGTACGACAGCCTTAATCGGCTAGAGCTTCAGTTATCTTCTTACTTGAAAATATTTGACAAGGTTAACGTTGTCACTACAGAAGCCCACCTTGGCAAGGTTGAGAAGATCGCTCCTGAATCTGTAGGGATATTGCGTTTAGGTAAAAATGATGTATTGACTCCGATTAGACCTGCATTACTTTCTTCAGAGCCCATGGATGTAGATATTCTCATGGCCTCATTGCGGCGTAATGAGTATCTTTCGTTGGTCTATGAGTTGTGTGGGCAGATTCCCGCCTCAACAAATACGGGGATTTATGATGAATGCCGCACGCTCTTGCGTACCGTGGATTCCTCTAAGTTGAGACCGGCATTTTGCCGCATCGTCAAAAAGTCGCGCAAAATCGACAAGGGTTATGTCGAATGTTTGCCAAAAAGTTTATTGGTTGCGGGTATCGAGTATCGCGTTCCGGTCGCCAATAAGGCTCAGTTGCTGCAGAACTTGAAAATACATTTCAGTAAGGAAGCTCTATGTACTACCCCATACTCAAGGCGAAGCGTCACGAACTGAACACTTTATTCGATCTCGCTCCGATTTTGCCTGCAGCGAAATACAGGCCCGTAATTGAGCCAGTGAATGCGAAGTATAAACCACTTATCGCAACCATTGAGCAATTACACAGTAACTCTGTATCACCTCTTGTAGTGATCAATCCATCGCAGGGGAATTTTGCAAAGAATACCTCTGCTGGCCTTTTTGGTCAGCTGCAGGCGGATCCTAAGTCTGCAAACAAATTTGTTCCCTGTATTAAAGTAAAGGATGCTGCGGATAGTGCAGCACTAAGTTTGCTCGCGTCCTATCCTAATGCCGCCATATACCTAGAGAACGATATCAGTGTCGGCTCTTTAAGTATTTTGAATAGTGCATCTTGTGTGTTGCTTAATCAGCAAAAGGTTGATGACAGTATCGTTGATCAACTGAATAACGTAGTAGTGTATTCGGACAGTTTTGCGAAAAAGAAGCGCAACGCCGACTATACGTCGAAATCCTTTTACTCTGGATTGCATGTTTCTTATAAGAAAAAAAGCAATGTATCTGGATTTGGCGACTTTACTATAATGGGTGAAGAGTATTTAGATTCAGGCGGCCCGGCGTATGTCGTGGCTATACACGTGTCATATATTGATAATGCTGCTCCGAATTCAATGCACGTACATCATTACTGTTCGACGGTTGATGATAAGCTTCCTACGAACGCCGGCAGTAAGTACAAAGAAGCGTTGGTAAAAATGTTTACATTCATCGCTGCCAATCCAACGGTGTATGACAATACATTAGGATTGGGCGAGTTTCGTGCGTCTCATTCTGTGATGCATTTTCCGGGACTGGGGTTGGTCAAGGAAATGTCTATGAAGCATCACATCGAAAGCCTTTGTAATTATATTTAAAAATGTAGGAGGCGTTTATATAACGCCTCCTTGTTATCTAACTGCGGTTCATTAGTTTATTCTGTTCCGTAGTGGCCAGTTCACGCTGTCGATCGATATAAATTGCCAAGTCGTTTAAGTGGATTCCGAGCGCTGCCTTCTGGGATTTAGTGCCCAGGCGCATTAGCGGGATATCAATATCGCCACTCAGTCTCTTGAGCTTAAACTTCTCCACGGTAAGATGCAGGTAGTCTCGACAGACTACCTCAATCGGGATTACAGCCTGTCCGCTGTATTGAGCCATCAGAAGAAAAAGTGTGTTCATGGTTTTGTCTGCTTTGTCCGTTTTCAGTTTGACTGTAGGCAGGTGTATCAGCAGCGTGGAGTATCTAGTGCATCCAACGCTTCTTGAATTGTGTTTCCATATGCTTTATCACAAGGTTCGTCACTATCCCAATAACGCCAAATGTGACAACCTCCTTCGTACTCCCACGTCAGACATATGCGCTCAGTCTGGATTTTATGAATGAGATCGATTGTTCCTTTACCTTGTGTTGAAGGTTCTTCTTTTATGCTCTTAGAGCGGCCATCAATTTTCCCAGTACGATAGCCCGACCAATAAATCAGGCCTGAGAGCAAGAAGAGCGCAATCAACGCGCCTATCTGTATTGCTGTCATATTTTTTACTCCTCATATATCCCGCAGCGGTAAAGTTGGTTGCCCCCCCTGTTGAGGGGGGGGGCTTAAGTTCAGTCAAGCCGCTACCTTCGTTGCTTGGGCGTCGAGATACTCGGCCAGGTTATGCAAGTACACCACCGGCTTTGCACGTGTAGAACAGTGCAGGCGCGTTACTACCAAGGCTATGCGCCCGGCCTTAATCTCAGCTAGCAAGTAACGGTCGGTACGGATGTGTGCGAAGTACTGCTCGCGTACTGCCGACAACGTTGGGCACGGGGTGGTGAACTGTTTACGTAGTTGATCAAGGGTATGGCTCACGCTGCGTTCTCCCCGAACCCCTCCGAAGGGGGCAGCAACTTGAGACGAATTAACTCGGCGAGGCCTTCCTTACTTTTGCCCATTGCAGCCGCGCAGATGTTGCCCTTGGCATCAGCCACCACCGCGCCGAATGGGAACTCAGGCGAGTTGGTCGGCGTAACGTAGGCGACTTGCCCTTCAAGGATCACGTTGTTAATGCAGCGAAATACTTCGGCCAGCTCGGTGCTTAGTACAGGCATGCTTTCCAGCAATTGAATGGCTTCCGTCGAAGCGCCAATGAGCGTTGAGCGACTGACTACCCCCGGGCAGTTCAAGTAGATCGGGATTAGTTTCAGGGCGCCGAGGGCTTGCGTGTAGGCATTGAGGTTGTTTGTTTTCATGCAGCGGCGTCCTTTTTGGTGATGATGATTCCCAGTTTCTTGGCCAGCCATTCAATCCCTTCTTCCTTCACCATCACCACGGAGTAATGACGGCACTTGTTGAGGGATGGAATCAGGGTGCTGCGCGGATCCGAATACAGATAG
This sequence comes from Pseudomonas helmanticensis, assembly GCF_900182985.1. Lineage (NCBI taxonomy): Bacteria > Pseudomonadati > Pseudomonadota > Gammaproteobacteria > Pseudomonadales > Pseudomonadaceae > Pseudomonas > Pseudomonas helmanticensis. The sequence continues at coordinate 109,289 of NZ_FXUY01000001.1, forward strand.
CCGCGATCACGGTGCTGGCTGGCTAGATCGCCACTGCTGTTGAGAATGCCCAGCTCGCGCAACCTGGCGCGGAAGGCGCGGGGCTTGAGTCCGAGCAATGCGGCTGTTTCGTCCAGGGTGCGGTTCGTCATTGTGCGATCCTCAGACGACTGCTGCGCGTGTGTGTAGCGTGTCCACAATCTCGTTGAGATTGATTTGAAGGGCTTCAATGGTCCCGTCATTCGGTAGGAACCAGTCGCCCTCGGTACCCCAGATGCCGCCTTCGCTACGATGCGGCGCCACGGCATCTGCTGCGGTGCGCTGGATATGGATCACAATTCCGCCGCGCTGGCGGATGAATGACGCTTCATTCTCGAATCGCAGGTCGCTGACTACGAAGCCGCGAGCGGTGTCGTAGGTACGGGCCATTAGGTCGAGATTTTGCGAAGCCAGTAGCAGCCATAACTCGGGGTGCACTTTGTCACGGCCCCACTCGGTGCCGAGTGTCTGCATCAGGTAGCGTGGAGAGCGACCCAGCCACGGTAGAACTCGTTCCTTTTGCTCTCCTTCGAAATCGCACGGACTCAAGTTGAGGATATTCATCAAGCCGTCACGGAGCGGGTCGGCGAATGCGTAGGACTGGAACCCATGATGGTTGACCAGATGCTGCGCGGCTGTGTCTTTGCCAGAACGAGCAACGCCAGCGAGGCCTATTAATAGAGGCTTCATGCTGCATCACCCCCGAATGGTTCGGGTTTGTGAGCGACGACATTTGCTTTCGAAGGTGCCAAGCGAGTGCCCGGCGGCGTGACAATTACCAGTAGGCCGGTGTGCTTTTGAATCGCTTCAACGGCTGCTGGGCTAGTGCAAGCTGCTGGGTGTATGTACACCGGGCAGCGAGTGTTGCTGTGCTGTGTGGTTCGCATGATCGTACTCTTTGGTGAGAGATTTACGATGCAAACGATACAAATACGTATTGATTGAGTCAATACGTATTTGAATTGATTTTTGCTTGTACCAAAAAAAACCCGCATCGCTGCGGGGCTTTTTTTGTGGAATGTATTAGAAAATTTCGAGCTTCGAGAATACTACGCCGCAAATTATGGCGTCGGGCCCTAACTCAATGATTGGCTCCGGCCATGCTGGATTCAACGGTTTTAGAAACCGGCGGCTGCCCTCCATGACTAACTGCTTGAATGTTGCTTCTTGGCTATCCAAGAGTTTTGCAATCACGAGAGAACCATTTTCCGCATCTTTCGCGGGATCAACAAAAATGATGTCTCCGTCTCGGAAGGACCTCCGTTCATGTTGATTGAACATGGAAAGTCCGCGTACTCGAAGGGCATAGCTTTGGCTGCTGTGGGAAGCGGCGCATGGCAGCCATAACTCTGCATCATCAAGGGTTCTAACGTCCTCAATCTCACACCATGCGCCGGCTTGAACCCATGAAATTAGAGGGACGTAGCCTTTAATTGCTGGCCCAGGTTCGACGTTAGTTTCATTCGCAGATGGAGCGCCCTGATCAATAATCGGGTCTTTGTGTTCGCCTCCCTTCCAAAGCCAGTTGCTACTGACCTTCAAGGCTCTGCTGATCTTTTCGATATTTTCATGGCGTGGACTGGCTACCGCGTTCGTCACAATTCTATGAATTGTCGGTTGCGGAACACCGGAGCGTCGGCCGAGTTCGCCTTCTGACAGCCCCAATTCCTGCATGCGTTGGGCGATGCGGTCTCCGATCACTTTTTCTATGCCTTGATTCAAAAACGTATCGGCAAGTGTATTGAATCATTCAATACGTTTGTGCATTGTTGCGGTCAATGCGAAAGCGCATCGGTGAACGATATGACTATCCAAGAAATGCTTGCGGAGCTGCTGCGGTCTGGTTTGTCCCAGAGAGTTATTGCAGATCGCGTAGGAACAACACAGCCGACTATCAATCGCGCCGCGAAAGGTGCAGATGTTCGATACGTAACGGGTAAGGCAATCGAATGCCTATACACCCAAGAGAAAGAAGCGGCCGATCTTAAGTCGGCTGCTTAAAAGGTGCTGAGCTGGGGCCTCTCACCAAAGAATCCCCCAGCCCAGCTACGACGATACACAGCACATGCACATCGGTCGTGGTCGTAGGATAGGGTTTACCTTGGGCTATGGCTACACCGTAAACAGGGGATTTACGGTTATGAGTCGCACAGATCTTTTGCCGGACGCTGGTCCGGTCCTGCCACTACGCCAAGCGATTTATCGCGCTGGTCGTGACTACAAGGGCGGAATCACCGCCCTTGCCTTTGAAATGGTGTTGGACAACGACACCCTCCAGAAGAAACTCAAGCTCGATGAAGAACGCCGCTGGCTGAATCCAGATGAGCTTGAGGAAGTGATCAGGCTGACCGCTGATCCACGCTTGCTGGACGCATTGATGCGTCCAGCAAGTGCGGTTTGGTACCGGCCCGTGCCCGTACCGGCAACCCGTGATGCCTTGAAAGCGGTTGGTAAGCTACTCGGAGAAACCGGTGAATTCGTGGCCAAGATGCACGACGGCGCGGCGGACAACGTCTGGGAGCTTCATGAAGTCGTGGATCTCGAAAAGCACGGAATGGATGTGATACGCGAAGTCCTTGGAATCATGGCGGGCGCTCGTCAGGCGATGGAGGATCGCATCAATGGCTGATGATATCGACCGCGCAAACGAGCAGGCGCAATACCTGCTTGATGTTGCTATTCATCGCAGTCGCCGCGTGCCATCGAGCCGCCCTAGCGCGCAGTTCTGTGACGACTGCGACGAACCAATCCCGTTGCTTCGACAGCAGAAGGTTGAAGGTTGCGAGACCTGCGTCTCTTGTCAGGAGTTGCGGGAGGCCCGGCGATGAGTGAATCGGGCAAAGGAACAGCCATCGCTATATGGGCAAAGCGTTACATCAGTACTTTTGACTTGGCACTCGTATCGATTGATCCAGGTGAAAAGGCTCCGAAAGGCCTAGGGTGGAATAAGCCCGGAGGCTATATCACCGACGCCGACATGGCCGAGGCGTTCTGGCAACGAAACCCAAATCACAACCTTGGCGTCGTGCTGGGGCCGAGCCGCGTTTGTTCACTGGATGTTGATGACGTTCAATGGACGCGACATGTTCTGTATGAACTGTTGGGGCTTGACCTTGATGCGATGGCAGTAGTGTTCCCGACTATCGTCGGGAATCCGCTGCGATTCCGGGTGGTGTTCAAGGTGCCGGAAGGCATCGAACTCACGCGTCATTCACTTTCATGGCCGAATGAAAAAGACCCGGACGGTTCGATTTTCAAAGGGTTGATGGACAAGGCTAAGGTTGCGAAAGAACAGGGTGATCTTGCCGCAGAAGCTGCTGCACGAACCGAAGCCGAGCCGTTCAAACGCTTCACGGTCTTTGAACTACGTGCGGGATTGGTGCAAGACGTATTTCCACCATCAATTCATCCCGGTACCGGCAAACCTTACATCTGGAAAACTGCTCCAAGTGCTACTGACGGGCTGCCGACACTGACCAACGAGCTGCTTACCATTTGGCAGAATTGGGAGTTTTTTAAGCGAGATGCTGAAGCTGCGTGTCCATGGGCGGTTGCGCCACCAAAGCCACCGGTCAAAGCCCAAAAGCGTCCTGCACTCGGTGGCGGCAAACAGCCCTCGGTAATTGATGAATTCAACCGTTGTCACGATGTTGCGGAGCTTCTTCGTGCCCATGGATACATCAAGCGAGGCAATAAGTGGCTGTACCCTCAAAGCAGCACCGGTCTGCCAGGGGTGACGATCAGTGAGGACAAGGTTTATTCGCACCACGGTGCTGACCCTCTCGCGAACGGGCATCAGAACGACGCCTTTGAAGTGTTCTGCTTACTCGAGCACGGTGGCGACCAGTCGAAGGCTGTGAAGGATGCTGCGCGAATGTTGGGCATGCAATACGCCGCCCGTCCAGATCCGAATGATCTTCCCCCGACCCCATCCGGAGAATTGAGCGGGCCGATCTCCGACGAAACATGCCCGTCCAGCGAGGCCGCTCCTGCTCCTGACGGGGGGGCGGGGGAGGTCATAACGTTGGATCACATTCTGCGTCGTTTTGCGTTGGTCGAGGGCACCACGCACGTGTGGGACTGCGACCAATCGAAGGTAATGAAGAAGTCCGCCTTCGAAGCTCGCGTGGGCAAGCCTCTAGCTAAAGCCTGGTTGGACGACACCGGAAAGAGGCTGATTTCTGACGACCATGTTCGCGACATCGAGCAGGCGCGCCGCATGGCCGGGAAGAAGGGCGGCGCATTCGGGATGTCTCCAACCGATCGATACGTTTACATCGATGGCACCAAAGACGTTTGGGATCGCGAAAAGAAGCGGCGCATAGCCGAGGGCGCGGTGAAGATGGCTCTGGGAGACACTTATCCGTTGTGGTTGAACAGCAGCGAGCGCCGCACCGTCGATGTTGAGCACATCGTGTTTGATCCGACCATGACGAAGGATCCTGCGGTGTACATCAATACCTTTGACGGGTTGCCGCTTGAGCCAGTCAGGGATGATGCAGCGTGTGCCAACCTGCGTTGGCTGATCTCATTTCTTTGTAACCATGATGAGGCGGCAACCGATTGGTTAACTCGCTGGCTGGCGTATCCGCTTCAGCACTTGGGCGCCAAGATGGATACCGCTGTGTTGATGCATTCGATCATGGAAGGTTCGGGCAAGAGCCTTTTGTTCGCTGACGCGCTCGGCATGCTTTACGGCCAATATGCGGCGACTGTTGGTCAAACGCAGTTAGAAAGCAGTTTCAACGCTTGGCAAAGCCGAAAATTGTGGTCGGTCTTTGAAGAAGTCGTCAGTCGCGATCAACGTTACAACCAGGTGGGCAAGATCAAGCACCTGATCACTGGTAAAACTGTGCGGATGGAGTCGAAATTCATTAATGGCTGGGAAGAAGCCAATCACATGAACGCGGTGTTTCTCAGTAACGAGATTCTTCCGTGGCCAATCAGCGACAGTGATCGACGAATGCTGGTCATGTGGCCTATGGAGACCCTGCCAGCCGCAAGGCAAAAGGCGATTGGTCGTGAACTGGAGCAGGGTGGGGTGGCGGCGCTCTATGGTTGGTTATTGTCGGTCGATCTCGGGGACTTCAACCAGCGCACGCGGCCGCCATCGACCGAGGCGCGTGAGCGTTTGGTGGCCTTGAGCCGGGCCGGCTGGCAAACATTCTTGCATCTGTGGAAGTACAGCGAGCTGGGGCATGGGCTTTGGGCGCCGTGTCTTTCGACCGACCTCTATTCGTTGTTTCTCGAATGGTGCCAGCGCAACAAAGAGCACGTGATGAGTCAGACCAAGTTCTCTCTATTCATCAGTTCCGAGGTGGATAAAACGCGGGCGATACCCTGGACTGACGGCAATAACCGTCGCTTCGGCGCGTTTTTCTTTCCCGTGGATCTGGATGCTTCCCCGCCCCCATCACTCAAGGCGGCAGAGCTGGGCAAGCAGGTGGAGAACTGGCGGGCGAAGGCCAAGCTGGCGGGCTGGCACGTGGACAGCTGGGATCACATCAAGGCGCTTGCAGCATGACTATTTTCAAAAGTGTGTTGGGTGTGTTGAGTGTGTGTCGAGTTGATTTTGAATACCCCACACAATTTGAGTGCCCTAATTACATGCCTTCGCGGGTGTTGTGTGGGGTGTGTTGGGTTTTGTGTCGCGCACGCGCATGCAAGACGTTCTTTGCAACGAATTCAACGGAAGGAATTTTTTCTTATGCGAAGACTGATAAACCCAACAAACCCAACACACTCAACTCAAGTTTGATTGAAGCATTGAATTTAAAGGGATTTATCTGTGTTGGGTTTGTGTCAGGTTGCGGTTTTTCTGTGTTGGGTTCGGTTTTTCGGGGGGAGGAGCAATGATCGATGACATTGAAAGCCTGATGCGGCACTGGGGGGAGCAGCAAGCCCGGTTCGGCCATGAGGCCAGCTTGGGCAGTCAAATGGGCGTCATCATGGATTGGAAGGGGAGTGCACCACGCGGAACACTTGGCCCCCGCCCGCTTCTCGGGGGCGGTACCGGCATGGACTACGCGGCCGCGGAGGTCGACGCGGCTATTGCTGAGATGGAGAGTGGTGCAGGGCGTGGGCCAGCCTTGGCGAAGTTAGCTCGGTTTCGATACCACTACGGGGTATCAGTGCGTGAGCAGATGCGTGAAGTTGGTTTGTCCGAAGGCGCTGACCGGACTTACCGAAACTGGGTGCAGGCACTGCACCAGAAGGTGATGGTGATCTTGATGGCGCGTATGGGCGTTGCTCATGGCTATACCGTTCGTCGGCGTAATTTACCTCAGAGTTGCGTCAAGGTTGCGTCAAAGTCGCGTCGAGGCGGATGACCGAAAATAGCCTCTTTTCGGTTTTTCCGGAGGCGGGTAAAAAGTCACCACGATATGGAATTTGCGCCTCGGCGCTGACCTCGCACGTGCTGTGCAGCTTCACTCGGCCTTCCCTGTGCCGGTCACCCAACCCCGCTTCGGTGGGGTTTTTTATGCCCGACTCATTTTGCTCAACAATTCTTCACGCAGATATTTTTTGAGCACCAACGCCACGAGGAACAGTACGAGTAAACCAATGGCGGCTAGGTTCAATGCGGCATACCGCACCCAGAACTCCATCTGACTATTTGTGAAAAGCAAATAGATGCTGTGAATGTGGCTCGTAATCAGCACCAGTAGTCCGGTCCAGATGACACAGACTTTGAAGTCCACGAGCCGCTCTCCACTGATCGTGAAGTAACCAATTACAAGTGGGAGGAATAGTTGAGCTGCTTCGATTTTAGTCATTGCGACACCGTGCTGGAGTTGAGTTGAGTGCTCAGCTTAAGGCCACTCACGAGCGCCAACAAATCAAAATACAGGCCATAAATTCACCCCAGTTCAAACTAACTATCGAATGCAAAAATTGGTTTAGGAGGAGTAATGACAAGCGAGCAGCATGCGTTGGCAGAGATGCCTATTTGGCTGGTGATCGTGCTGGCCTTGGTCGGAGGCGTATCGGGGGAGATGTGGCGAGCCGACAAGGATGGGGCGCGGGGTTGGGCGTTGTTGCGCCGTCTCGCGCTTCGGTCCGGGGCCTGCATTGTCTGCGGTGTGTCGGCGATGATGTTGATGATCGCCGCGGGCATGACGATCTGGACGGCGGGCGCCTTGGGTTGCCTCACGGCAATGGCCGGCGCGGATGTGGCCATCGGATTGTACGAACGCTGGGCCGCCAAGCGGCTTGGCCTTTCCGAGTCGGCATCGACCGACCGAACCTAGGTGCGGGGCCGACCGGGGGAGGCGATTTTTCCGGGTCCTCCCCGAGGGTCGCCCCCTACACGGGTTACGGAACTCACGATCAAGCGCGGGCTAGGATGTACCAGGGCTGTCTGACTTATTTTCGAGGACGACCTAGTTTTGTTGGCAGGTGTAACTGAATTGAGCGGATGGTCTGGAGATCTTCGTGAGTCTCAGTGTGCAGGTATCGTCCAAGATATTTACGGACTTGTAGTTACCAATATTCAGCCTGACAGTCTCGTTGTTGATATTCCCAACCACCCATGTTGGATAGATGTCCTCAACGCCGAATGTGATGTGATTCTTCACGAGTTCAGCGCTTGACCCAGCGGTCAGCACAAGCTCCTGCGGAGTAATCGAGACTTGCTTCAGCTGTTCGGTGAGCAGCTTTGACTTCGCGCGAAGGTCATCGTTTTCGGCTTTCGCTGTATTGAGCTTCTCAGTTAGCTGATCGTTGTTTTTCTCAAGCTCTTCGTTTTCATTTCCGAGCTTGACAAGGTCGCCTTGAGTCTGGAGTTGCTTATCTAGCTTCTCGCTCACGGAATTCAGCTGCTTCAACGTTTCTGGGAGTTTCCATGTGCTGGACTTCTCATACGCCTTTATCTGGTTGTTAAGGTCGTTGATATGGTTTTGAGTCGAGCTTTGGTTGTGCTGGTCTAGCCAAACTCCCAAGGGAATCAGAACGAGGAGTGCCGCCCCAGTTCGTTGCCACGTAATGTTGATCTGCATCGCTTCTCAATTCTGTGAAAAAGGCCGGAATATACTATGAAACCTGATAGGAAAGTATTGGTTGCAGCACCGCGTTCGTGGGGACCCTGGCAAGTTACGTCAGGTACGGGGTCGGAAACCCGCGGGACTGTGTTAGCGGACGGTTCACCAGCTTAGTGAACTGAGGTGAACAGGTGAACTCGCGGGGTGAACTGGAGAATTAATCATGACAATCATCAGCAAAACGGAGTTTGCGGCCCGGCGCGGTTGGGCCAAATCCTATGTCTCAAAATTGGCCAGTCAGGATCGGCTGGTGCTTACCGAGAACGGCAAAATCGACCTTGAAGCCACCGAGGCGCTGCTTGATAAAACCAGCGATCCCAGCAAGGTCGCCGTTGCCGAACGTCACCAGCAAGACCGGATTCAGCGTGACGTATACAGTCAACTGTCCCACGTCAGCGAGCCGACCTCCACGGCTGCGCCGCCGCAACTGATACCCGTGGACGGCAAGCACCCTGACTACCAGCGGTCCCGCGCACTGCGCGAGCACAACATGGCCAAACTAGCCGAAATCGAGCTGGGCAAGGCGCAGGGTTCGTTGGTGTCCAGGGAGGCAGTCGAGACCGGTGCCTACGACGCAGGCAGATTGTTGCGCGACCAGTTGTTTGGGCCGCTTCCGCAGCTGTCCTATGATTTGGCGGCGATGACGGATCCTTGGCAAATCGAAAAACACCTGACGGCAACGATCCGTCGGACGCTGGAAGAGGCAGAGCGCCTCTCTTCGGCGGATCTTGAACATGCCATGACAGCGGATTGACCCCATGCACACGGAATTTTCTGACGGTGCAAAGGTGTACCGTGAGAACTACTTCCGTGGACTGCGCCCTGACCCCGATCTCTGGATTGATGAATGGGCCGATGAGTACATGCGAATCCCGCGAGACACCGGCGCACCTGAGCCAGGCCAGTACCGCACCTCACGCACACCTTATGCCCGAGAGCCGATGCGCTGCCTGTCGCCGGCTCACCCCTGCAGGCGCGTGGTCACCATGATGGCCTCGCAGTTGATGAAGACCCAGATCGCTCTCAACTGGATGGGCGGACTGATCCACATGGCACCGTCGAACATCTTGGCCTTGCTGCCCAGTCTTGGATTGTCCAAGCGGGTTTCGGGGCGGATCAGCAAGACCATCAAGGCCACCCCGGTGTTACGCGAGCGCGTGGCAACGAGCCGCTCACGGGACGCGCGCAATACGATGGACACCAAGGAATTCGAAGGTGGTTCGCTGTACGTCACAACTGCAGGTTCTGCGGCCAACCTTTCGGAGCTGTCGGCACGTTACATCTACGGCGACGAAGTCGATCGCTGGGAGAACGATGTTGGCCAGGAGGGTGATCCCATCCGGCTGGCCGAAACTCGGGCAACCAACTTCGGTCGCAACGCCAAGATCTATTTTTCCAGCTCGCCGACAATCAAAGGCGCTTCGCGTATCGCAGATTTGTTCGAATCCAGCGACCAGCGTCACTACTACGTGCCATGTCCTACGTGCGGTCATATGCAGGTACTGGAGTGGGAACGGCTGCACTACAGCGCGGACTACGCCACCGTGCATTACGAGTGCGCCGCCCCTGAGTGCGACGTGCTGATCGAGGAGCACCACAAAAGCGACATGCTCGCCCGAGGTGAATGGCGTGCGCATGGTCGTGGCGATGGTAAGACCGTCGGGTTTCATCTCAGTGCGTTGTATTCGCCGACCGGCTGGATGGATTGGGCCTCGCTCGCCGTCGAGTTCGAGGACGCGAAAAAAGCCCAGGCGCAAGGCGATACCAGTCTCATGCAGGTGTTCTACAACACCCGACTGGCCAAGGTATGGGACAGCGCGCTCGAACAGACCAAGGCGGAAGTGTTGATCGCTCGGGCGCGTTTGGAAAAATACACCCTCGGCGCTATGCCGCTGGGCGTGCTGATGCTGACCGGCGCCGTCGACGTTCAGGCCAACCGCCTTGAACTGATGGTGATGGGCTTCGGCGTCGGCATGGAGCGCTGGGTGGTGGATCACCAGATCATATGGGGCGACCCGGCGGATGAGCGCACCTGGGCAGTGCTGGACGAAAAACTCAAGGCGCGGTACCGGCATCCCTGCGGTGTCGGCTTGGGGATTCTCGCCACTGGTGTCGACTCCGGCGGTCATCACACCGACGAGGTTTACCAGTTCTGCCGCGCCCGTCGTTGGCGTAACGTCTTCGCCATCAAGGGTGCGAGCAAGCCGGGTAGGCCGGTGATCGCTCAGCGCCCGTCCATGGTCGACGTGACCTGGAAGGGCCAGACCGAACGCAACGGCGCCGAGCTGTGGTTCGTCGGTACCGACACCGCCAAAGACTGGATCTACAACCGCTACCCGTTCCCGGATGGGCCGGGATCGCTGCACTTTGCCAACGACCTGCCGGATGAGTTCTTCGCTCAATGCGTGGCCGAACGTAAGGTCGCCCGTTACGTGCGCGGTCACAAGCGTATCGAGTGGGTCAAGGGCAAGGCGGAGCGCAACGAAGCGCTCGACCTGATGGTGTACTGCCTGGCCATGGCCCATTACTTGGGTATCAACCGGTATCAGGAACACGATTGGGAGCGGGTCCGACAGTCACTGTCACAGGCCGGTTTGTTTGATGACACCGCAGCTATAAAACCCGTTCAAAGCGAACGTATTGCCATCGCATTGCAGCAGTCATCTAGCAATGCGAAAGCGGCACTCGTACCCGCACCGCAACCCGCTGCACCGGTCGCAACGCCGCGACCGGTAGCCGCACCCCCTCAACGCCGCAGCTCTGCCAGCGGCTATCTGAAGAGACGCTGATATGTCCTTTACAAAAAAGCACCTCGACGCGGTTGAGGCGGCCATTGCTCGCGGTGAGAAAACTGTGCGCTACACCGACCGTACCGTGGAGTACCGCACGGTCGATGAACTGCTCAAGGCGCGCGAGGAAATACGATCGTCGTTGGCAAGTGCAGCTGGGCCACGTTCGCGCGTGGTCCGGCTGTACCATGCAGGGAAGGGGGTCTGATGGCTCGACACTTCCCAACGCTGACCCGTAACGGATTCGTCCTGCCGTCCAACATCAAGGCCAGTTACGAAGGCGCTGGAGAAGGGCGCCGCTCCGCTGGCTGGGACGCTCCCGACAACGGGATCAACAGCATCAATACTCCGGCTCTGCGCAATTTGCGGTCGCGCTCCCGGGCGGCGGTTCGCAACGACCCTTACGCCTTCAACGTCATCGACAAGCGCGTCAGCAACCTGATCGGCACCGGCATCACGCCTAGGCCAACGACCGATGATGATGCCTTGCGCAAACTGCTCCAGGAGCTGTGGGGAGATTGGGTCGATGAATCCGATGCAGATGACCGTACCGACTTCTACGGCCAGCAGGCACTGGTGGCGCGTACGGTGGAAACCTCGGGCGAATGCTTTGTTCGCTTGCGGCCACGCGGTCTGGATGAAGGCTTAGCAGTTCCGCTGCAGCTCCAGATCCTCGCACCGGAATTCGTGCCGCACGACAAATTCGAGAGCACCAAGAACGGCAACGTCATCCGTGCCGGCATTGAGTTCACGCCCGGCGGCAAGCGGGTGGCGTACTGGATGTATCTGGCGCATCCGCGCGATGCAGCCTCGCTGAACGCCGGCTACAACCAGCTAGTGCGCGTGCCGGCGGCTCAAGTGCTGCACATCTTCGAACCGGTTGAGCCAGGACAACTGCGCGGTGTGCCGAGACTGTCGCCGGTGCTAAAGCGCCTGCGCAGTTTGGACAACTACGACGACGCGGTGTTGTTCCGCCAAGAGGTGGCCAACCTGTTTGCCGGATTCATCAAGCGTCCCGCACCGGAGTCGGGACCGGTTCCACGCGATCCCGTCACCGGCCAATTGCTTGATCTGGATCGCGACGGCTTCACGCCGATGGTCGCGCTTGAACCCGGCACCATGCAGGAGCTGGGCGCGGGCGAAGAGGTGGAGTTCTCCAAACCGCCAGACGCCGGCAACAACTACCCGGACTTTATGCGACAGCAATTGATGGCTGCTGCAGCGGGGTCGGGTACGCCTTACGAAATCCTCACCGGCGACATGCGTGGGATCAACGATCGAGCGCTGCGAGTGGTGCTCAACGAGTTTCGGCGCCGCCTGGAACAACTGCAATTCAGCGTGTACGTCCATCAACTTTGCCGCCCCGTGCGGGCCGCGTGGATGGACATGGCGGTGCTGTCGGGTGTTCTGGTGCTGGACGATTACGCACAGAAGCGCCGCCAGTACCTTCGCACTCGCTGGGTTCCACAAGGCTGGGCCTATATCCAGCCGGTTCAGGACGTGCAAGCACGAGCGATGGAGGTGAGAGCCGGTTTTTCGTCGCGCAGCGAGATGGTCCTGCGTACCGGCTACGACGCCGAAACGGTTGATCTGGAAAACGCCGCCGATCTGGCGCGCGCCACCTTATTGGGCCTCAACTACAACACCCTTGATGCCGTCGAAGACACCGACGACAAGGAGCAACCATGAGCAAGAGCGCGAAACCGCGTATTTACAACCGCGCCGGCAAACGCGTCGAGGTCAAGGACAAGACCTGGTACGCCGTTCATGCCAGCGGCGAGGCCACCGAGCGAGTGATCGAAGTCTTCGTCTATGGCGAGATCGGCGCGTGGGGTATCACTGCCAATCAGTTCGTGCAGGATCTGCGCGCCATGGATGATGGTGTGTCGCCGGTGGTCGCCGCGTTCAACAGTATCGGCGGTGACCTGTTCGACGGTCTGGCCATGCACAACGCGCTGTCGCGGCTGGGCGAGCGCTGCACCGGCCGGATCGATGCACTGGCCGCGAGTGCGGCCAGTGTGGCCGTGTGCGGCGCACACCGCGTGGTCATCGCTTCCAACGCGATGTTGATGATCCATAACCCATGGACTTACGCCGCCGGTGATGCGGAGAACTTCCGCAAGGTGGCCGACGTTCTCGACCAGACCATGGAAGCGATCATCTCGGCGTACAAGGCCAAGGCGCCCGACATTGATGAGGTGGAACTGCGGCGTTTGGTTGCGGCTGAAACCTGGCTGACCGCCAACGAAGCGGTGGCATTGGGGCTGGCCGATGAAGTGGGCGACGGCGTCAAGGTCAAAGCCTGTCTCGGTCAAGGCGCGGTGCTGCAACGATTCCAGAACGCACCGGCTGATTTGCTGGCCCAGCTCGACGAGGCACCCGAACCGGATCCGGATCTTGAGCCTGTCGAACCGCCGCTGGTACCGCCTGTAGTCGACTCGGCCAAGTTGGCATTGATGGTCACACAGCGCTGCACGGCGGCGGGCATCAGCAACCTGATCGAGCCGCTGCTGAAGTCCACCCAGCTTGAAAGTGAAGAGATCGTTTTGGCGGGTCTGGCACGCGCCAAGGCGATTAACGACCTCTGCGTGGCCGCGCGGCTGCCGGAATTCAGCGCCGAGTATGTCGCTGCAGGTCTGGATGGGCCGGCGGTGCGGGGGCGTCTGTTCGACAAGATTGTCACCAGCGGTAAGGGCTTTGAAATCGACAACAGTCTGCCGCTGGCGGACGACCTAGCGCCCAAGGTGCTGGCCAAACAACCTGATCCCAACTCGATTTGGGCCGCTCGCCAAGCGGCCCAAACTGGAACCGCGCAAAGCGCAAAAGGAGCACGAGCATGACCATCAAACAGGAACCGATGCACGCAGGTGAATTCCTGCTGTCCGAAGGCGCGGGCAATATTTCGCGTGAAGCGATCAACGTCGCGGCCGGCCCAGCGTTGTGGCCCGGGCAAATTCTCGGACTGGTGACCGCCTCCGGCGAATTTGCACCCTACGAACCGACTGCCGAGGACGGCACCGAAAACGCTGTCGCCATTCTCTACGGCCCGCTTGGCGAATCCGATGTGGTGCGTCGCGGTCGTGCCGTGGTGCGGTTGGCCGAAGTCAGCGAAGCGCATTTGACCGGTCTGGATCTGGCCGCCGAGAAAGCACTCGCCACTCATTTCGTGATCGTTCGTTAAGTCGATCCTTTTTTTGTATGCATCCCGCCGCGTGCGGGATTTTTCGTTTCTGGAGAGTACCCATGGCCGATATCGCCATTTTTGAAGACGAAGCGTTTACCGTTACCTCGCTGACCGCTGCACTCAATGATCAACCCTACCTGCCGGGCCGCATCAGCGCCTTGGGCCTGTTCCGCGAGGAAGGCATTACCACCCTGACCGTACAGATTGAAAAGGACGGTGACACTTTGGCACTGGTGCCGGCCGGTGAGCGCGGTGGTTCTGGCCTGGTGGTTGCTGCGAGCAAGCGTAACTTGATCCCGTTCAACACCGTGCACCTGCCGGAGCGTTTCACCATCAAGGCGGATGAGATCCAAGGCATCCGCGCCTTCGGCACTCGCACTGAGTTGCAGGCGGTGCAGGACGTGGTCAATGCACGTCTGGCCAAGGCGCGTCGTCAGTTGGATGCGACGCATGAGTTCCAGCGCATGGGCGCACTCAACGGCCAGATCCTCGACGCTGATGGTTCGACGGTGCTGCTGGACTTGTATGAGCGCTTCGGTGTGCAGCGTCAGAAGTTGTCTATGGGGCTGACTGAGGCCGGTACCGAGCTGCGGGTCAAGTGCGGTGAGGCGCTGGACATGCAGGAGGATGCGCTGGGCAGCGTGACCAGTACCGGCTCGCGCGCTTTTTGCGGCAAGAACTTCTGGAACAAGCTGATTGTTCATAAATCGGTCAAAGAAACCTACCTTAACAGTCAGCAAGCGGCGGCCTTGCGTGGTGATGCACGCGAAAGTTTCGAGTTCGGCGGCATCATCTGGGAGCGTTACCGTGGCAAGGTCGCCGGCGTTTCTTTCGTCCATGACGACAAGGCGCTGCTGGTTCCGGAAGGCGTGCCCGATCTGTACATCTCCGTGTTTGCACCGGCCGACTACATGGAAACGGTCAACACCCAGGGCATCCCGTACTACAGCATGATCGAGCCGCTGCCCTTCAACAAAGGCATGGCCGGTGAAGCACAGTCCAACCCGCTGCACCTGTGCACTCGACCGCGCGCCCAGATCCTGCTGGAACTCTGACCATGGGCTTTCGCGATCTGATCGCCGAAGTCGACGCGGTGGTGTTCGAAACGCTGGGCGATACCGCACGGATCGAAGGTCGCGAAGAGCCAGTGTTCGGCATGTTTGCCGCGCCCTGGCTGCAACCCAAGTTCGGCAAGCTCAACACCGGGTTGCGCGAGCCGCGCTTCGAAATCCGTGTCAGCGATTCGCAAGGTCTGGAACAGGGCATGTTGGTCAGCGTCGACTTGCCTGCTTTGGATGGCGGCGGTGACTACGATCTGCTGCAACTGGAGCCGAGCGGAGACGGTTTGGTCGCTTTGATCTTGAGGATGCGAGCATGAGCGTCGGCAGTTATTACAAGTCCTCGGCAAGCGGCGGGATGCTGACGATTCAGTCTTCGGCGGCAGATTTGCAAGCCTTTGAAGGTTTCGCTGCATTGGTGCCGAAAGCTGCCGCTGCTGCTCAGCGTCGAGCCATCAACAAAACGTTAGGGTGGCTGCGCACTCACATTGCGCGTGCGGTGGGCCGGCAGGAGCGCATTGCCGTAGCAGCGGTGCGTCAGCGCTTGCGCAGCTACCCGGTCGCCGGCAGAGCCGCAAGCGGTAAATTGTGGTTTGGACTGAACTCCATTGAGTCCAGCCGGATCGGTCGCGCACGGCAAAACGGCGGCGGCGTGTCGGTGGCGGGGCGCCGTTATCAAGGCGCTTTCCTCAAACAGGTCTACGGCAACAAGCCCGACATCTGGATCCGTACCGCAAGCAAGCACTTCAATTCGAACGACTACCCCGATACGACAGCGTCGGCGAGGGGCGGTGCCAGTTCTGGATGGGTCGCGGAGAACGGCAGTCGCTTTCCACTGGCAAAGGCCAAAGTTTCGCTTGAGGGAGCCCGTCCGCACTTCGACGAGTGGGTCAAGCGCGCCCATGGCCGTTTGCTGGAAATCCTGCAGCAGGAGCTGAACTTTGAGTTTCAAAAGTACCTGAAGGGGGCGGCCAATGTCTGACGAACCATTCACCCTTGATGAGCTTTATCAGGCAATCGAACGGCAGCTATCAACCCATCTGCCAGGTGTCAAAGCAGTCACCGCATGGCCCAACATCAAGGATCGCATTGCGCTGCCTGCAGTGTTCATTGAAATGGCAGAAATGGAACCCGGTACTGACATCGGTACCGGGCAGACATCTCTGATCTGCAGGTTTGAAGCGCGGATCATCGTCGATCCGATTCGTGCGCAGCATTGTCAGCAGGCCGCACACTTAGCCGCCCAACTGGCGGTGCTGTTGCGCCTGCAAACGTGGGGCGTTGCGGTCGAGCCTGCCGAGTTCGTTCAGGCCATGCAGGACTGGACCAAGCCGGAGCTGGATGGCTACACCGTATGGGTCGTTGAATGGACCCATAAGCTGTATTTGGGTGCGGAGGATTGGCCTTGGTCAGATGATCCCGAAGTGGTTCCCGAGAACGGCGGCTTTCCGGTGGAAATTGTGTTGGCACCGGAGGACTTGCCATGAGTTACGCCAGTGCAGAGCATGACCGCATGATCGCGGCCATGCTGATGCCGTGCGTAGTGGTGGGGGTCGATCTACCGGCAGGAACTGTGCGGGTGTCGAGTGGCGAATGGACAAGTGCCTGGGTGCGCTGGCACAGCCTCGCCGCCGGCAAGGCGCGGCACTGGCGCGCACCGAGTCCTGGTGAGCAGGGGGTGCTGTTCAACCCAAGCGGTCAGGCCGGCATGGGCACTTTCATTCCGGGGCTGTACGGCAATGCCGGCGCCCAGCCAGACAACCGCGACCACGTTGAGGTCTGGCGTTTTGATGATGGCGGTTCGCTGGTCTACGACTGGCAGGCCAAGAGCTACACCATAACCCTGCCGACCGGCACGGTGACGATCAAAGTCGGCAGTACAGAACTCGTCGTTACGGATAACGCGGTGACAGTGAAGTCGGGAACGATCGATGTTGAGGGCGCTGTGAACATCAAGGGGCCGGTCAATATCGACGGTACGTTACACGTCACCGGTAACATCGACGGCGACGCGAACATCATGGCCGTCGGCAGTAGCGACAATCACCACAAGCATTAATCACCCATCCAGCCCGCTCAGTGCGGGCTTTTTTATGCCCGGAGGAAACCCATGGCCAAGAACAATGAGCAAGCGATCGATGAGCCACTACCGTCACCGATTCGTCAATCAGTGACCTCTCAACTTCAAACGCCGGATCTGCTGTTGAAGTTCCGCGATACGGTCTTCACCTCGCGCACCTTGTGCATCCCTGGAACGAATCGAACGCTGTCGGTGGTCAAGGCCACTGTCGAGGTGTCGGCGTCCGATGAACAGGCGTTCACCTACCTGAAATCCCATCCCGAAATTGAACCCCTGGAGTGACGTAGATGATCGGAATGGATCGCCACACCGGCCAGCCCATTGCCGATTTGCCGAGCGTCATTCAGTCCATCGGCGACATCCTCAGCACGCCGATCGGCAGCCGCCGGGTGCGTCCTGAATATGGCAGCAAGGTGCGTAGTTACGTGGACTTGCCGGTTAACGCCGGGTGGAAAAGCTCGGTTCAAGCCGAGGCCGCACGCGCGATTGAGCGTTGGGAGCCGCGCGTGCAGCTTGGGAGCGTCCGCGTGAAAGCGGTGCTGGGCGGGAAGATTGATTTTGTTGTTGCCGGCAAGTACCTGGGCAACGACTTCGTGGCCGAGGTGAGTACATGAGTGTCTTGGATCTGTCCGCCCTGCCGGCGCCGGACGTGCTGGAACCGCTGGATTATGAGCTGACCTATCAAGATTGCCTCAGCACCTTTCGGGTCGACCTGGGCGACAACTGGACGGCCAACATGGAATCCGATCCGGTGGTCAAGCTGCTGGAGACGGGGGCCTATATCAAGCTGGGCAACCGCGCCCGGGTCAACGACGCGGCTAAGGCGCTGCTGTTGGCCTACGCGATCAAGAGTGATCTTGATCAGCTTGGGGGCAACGTCAATCTGCCGCGCCTGGTGATTCAAGCCGAAGATCTGACCGTCACGCCGCCGGTGCCTGAAGTGCTGGAGGAAGACGACCCGTACCGCGAGCGCATCCAGTTGGCTTACGAGGGGTTGACCACGGCGGGGCCGCGTAACAGCTACATCCTGCACACACGCAACGCCTCGGGGCTGGTGGCTGACGCCTCGGCTGAAAGTCCATCACCGTGCAACGTTACGGTAACGGTGCTTAGCACTGAGGGAAAAGGCGAGGCCAGCGCCGAGCTGCTGGACGTGGTGCGGTTGGCAGTGAATGACGAAGACGTTCGGCCGCTCGCCGATCGGGTCACGGTGCAAAGCGCGGAAATCCTCGACTACAGCATTGATGCCATTTTGCACATGAGCAGTGCGGGGCCTGAGGGCGAAGCCAGCCGGGCGGAAGCCGAGCGACGACTGGCGGCATGGATCAATCCACGCAAACGGCTGGGGGTTGAGGTGGCCCGGTCGGCGGTGGATGCGCAGTTGCACATTGCCGGCGTCTCGCGGGTTGAGCTGATCGGATGGGTCGATCTGGCCCCCACGAAGGCGCAGGCGGCGTTCTGTACGGGTTACGCGGTGAAGCTGGCGGGGGAAGCATGAAGAGCCTTCTGCCGAGCAATAGCACGCCACTGGAGCGGGCAATCGAGGCGGCTTTCTACGAGCGCACAATTGTCCCGCTGCGCACGCTGTACGACCCCGACACTTGCCCGGCTCAGCTGTTGCCGCATCTGGCGTGGGCGTGGTCTGTCGATCGCTGGGATTACCGATGGTCTGAGGCAACCAAGCGCGCGGCCATCAAGGCGTCTTTCTACATCCACAAGCACAAGGGCACGATCGGCGCGCTGCGCCGGGTCGTCGAGCCGCTGGGCTATCTGATCGAGATTGTCGAGTGGTTCAACACCATGCCCGAGGGTGTGCCGGGCACCTTCGCGCTGAAGGTCGGTGTTCTCGACACCGGCATCACCGAAGAAATGTATCAGGAGCTAGTGCGCCTGATTGACGACGCCAAGCCCGTCACGCGGCATCTGACCGGGCTGGCGATCAGCCTGGAAACACAAGGCGATTTGAATATTGCCGTGTCCCTTTACGAAGGCGACGAAATCGACGTTTACCCGCCCGTTATGCGTGACATCGAGGTCACCGGCAGCTTCGGCGTGGTCGGTCGCGAACACACCATAGACACCCTGGACGTTTATTATGATTGATGCGAATTCGCAGTTTTTCGCGATCCTCACGAACGTGGGGATGGCCAAGCAGGCGAACGCCGACGCGCTCGGCATTCCCTGGCTGATCACGCAAATGGGCGTGGGTGATGCCAACCCAAACGGGCTGGCTGATCCGCCCAACCCGGTGCCGGCGGCCGGACAAACCAAGTTGCTCAACGAGTGGCGCCGCAAGCCGCTCAACCAACTGAAGATCGACCCGGTCAACCCGGCCGTGATCATCGCCGAGCAGATCATTCCCGCCGATGAGGGCGGTAAGTGGATCCGCGAAATAGGTCTGTATGACGCGGACGGGGATCTGGTGGCGGTGGCCAACTGCGCGCCGAGCTTCAAGCCGCTGCTGTCGCAGGGTTCGGGGCGCACGCAAATCGTGCGCATGAATTTCATCGTAACCAGTACCGGCAGCATTCAGCTCAAGATTGACCCAGCGATCGTGCTGGCCTCGCGGGCCTACGTCGATGCGGCCATTCTGGAAGTGCTGCCGAAGAACAAGACGCCGGGACAGTGGACGCGGATCAAGACCAACGATCGGGGAATTGTGGTGTCGGGTGATAACCCGGAAACGCTCGCCGGCATGGGCATTAAAGACACTTACACCAAGACCGAGATCGAGGCGATGATTGCCCAGGCCTCGGCGTTGCCAGTGGGCGCCACAGTAGCGTTTCCGCTGGACAAGGTCGCGCCCGGCTTTCTGGAGCTGGATGGCAGTGTCAAGAGCATTGCTGTCTATCCCGATCTGGCGGCGTTCCTCGGAACGGCCTTCAACAAGAGTAATGAAGGGGCTGGCAATTTCCGCCTTCCGGAGTCGCGCGGCGAGTTTCTGCGTGGCTGGGATCACGGGCGTGGTGTCGATGCGGGCCGTGCGATTGGTAGCTGGCAAAAGGCATCCGAACACGTCTTTGACATAGGCACTGCGATATCGACAGTCTCGGACAGGAACGCCGCCACGTCACCGGACACGGCGTTGTCTGATATGGGATACGACGCGGTAAATGCTGCGGACTATCCGGGCGCCCAGTACACCGTGTCGACTATCAATGCCAGCTCGCCAATTATTAACAGCGATCAATTAGCCTTTGGCGGAACACGTCCGCGCAACTTGACAGTGATCTGGTGCATTAAGGCCTGGAATGCGCCGATCAATCAGGGAAACATTGATATCGCCGCGCTCGCGGCGCTGGCTACGCAGGCGACCGAAATCAAGCTCGGCACGGCCAAGATCGCAACGCAGGCACTGACAGACGCGGGTGTCGATGACGCCACGATCGTCACGCCGAAAAAACTGCGATTCGGCTTCTCCGTGAATCGGGGGGCCAATGGGTATATCGCGTTTCCGAGCTGGCTCGGCGGACTGATCATTCAGTGGGGTGTGAAGGCGACGTCGACGACTGTGGGTAACAACCCGGTGGTGTTTTACACGGCGTTCCCTAATGCGTGCCTGGGCGTGACTCTGGGGTTCTGGCTGACCTCTCCAGCCAACTATTACATGACGGGCGTGAATACGCAGACGCTGAGCGGGTTCAACATCTACAACCCGCAGGCCGCCCCATTGGTGCACAACTGGCTTGCCATCGGCTACTAAGGGGTAGGTATGTATTCTTCGAAGCAAAAACGCGGGTTCTATGATCCCGCAGTGCACGCCGTCATGCCGGCGGACGTGATTGAAATCTCGGCCAAGTATCACGCCGAGCTGCTCGCTGGGCAGGGTCAGGGCAAGGTTATTGAGTGGGGAGACGATGGCGTCCCCGTGCTGGCTGATCCGCAATTGCCTGCCCCTGATGAGTTGGTCGCTGCTGAGCGTATGTGGCGTGATGTTCAATTGGCTTTGACTGATCCGCTGGTGGCCCGCAATCGCGACGAGATCGAGCAGGGTGATCCGACCTCGATCACTGCCGAGCAATATGCCGAGATGCAAGCGTATCGCCGGCAGTTGCGCGACTGGCCACAAGGGGAGCAATTCCCGCTCGCTGATCATCGGCCGATTGCCCCGCTCTGGATGACCGAGCCGCTTCAATAAACGCCCCGCACTGACGGGGCGTTTTCTTTTCCGTTACGCGTAACACGAACACCCTCACAGCCTCGCTAATGCGGGGCTTTTTCGTTTCTGGAGATTGACCCTTATGAGTGGTTTTTTTCACGGCGTCACGACCACGCTGATTGACACCGGTGCGCGCACTATCTCGCTGCCGTCGTCCTCGATCATTGGTCTGTGCGACACCTTTACCCCGGGCGTTCTCGGCGGCGGCACGGCCAAGGCCGGCGAGCTGATGCTGATCACGACCGTGCGCGAGGCGATCGCGGCCTTCGGTGCTGACTCGGCGATCACCAAGGCCTGTCAGGCGATCTATGTGCGGGCCAAAGCGGTGATCGTCGCCATCGGCGTGCCCAAGCTGGAAGACGCCGCGCTGCAAACCTCGGCGATCATCGGCGGCGTGCTGGCCTCGGGTCAGCGTACCGGCCTGCAAGCGCTGCTCGATGGCAAGAGCAAGCACAACGCGCAACCCAAGCTGCTGATCGCCCCGAAGCATTCGGCAACCCAAGCGATCGCGACGGCCATGGATGCATTGGCCGGCAAGCTGCGCGCGATCGCGATCATCGACGGCCCGAACACGACTGACGAAGCGGTCATTGAGTACGCCGAAAACTTCGGCAGTAAGCGCCTGTATCTGGTCGATCCGGGTGTGCAGTTCTGGGACACGGTCATCAGTGCAACGATCGACGCGCCGGGTTCGGCGTGGGTTGCGGGGCTGTTCGCCTGGACTGACGAGACTTACGGCTATTGGGCCTCGCCATCGAACAAGGAATTTGTCGGTATCACCGGCACCTCGCGCCCGGTCGAGTACCTGGACGGCGACGCCACTTGCCGGGCGAACCTGCTTAATAACGCCAATATCACCACGATCATTCGCGACGGCGGTTATCGCCTGTGGGGCAACCGCACGCTGTCGAGCGATTCGAAATGGGCGTTCGTCACCCGTGTGCGTACCTGCGACATCCTGATGGATGCGATTCAGGCGGGGCACAAGTGGGCGGTCGACCGCTCGATCACCAAGACCTACGTCAAGGACGTGACCGAAGGCCTGCAAGCGTTCATGCGCGACCAGAAGAACGCCGGCGCGATCATCAACTTTGAGGTGTACGCGGACACCGAGCAGAACACGGCCAGCCAGATCGAGCAGGGCAAAGTGTATTGGCGTATCCGCTTCACCGACGTGCCGCCGGCGGAAAACCCGAATTTCATGATCGAGGTCACTAACGAGTGGCTGACCGAAGTGCTTGAAGCCTAAGGGGGCTTATCAATGATTCCTCAAGTTCTGAAGAACATGAACCTGTTTGTCGACGGTGTCAGCTTCTCCGGCGACGTGCCGACGCTGTCGCTGCCCAAGCTGACCCAAAAAGTCGAGGACTACCAAGGCGGCGGCATGTTCGCCCCGATCGAGTTCGCTGTGGGTCTGGAAAAAATCGAGTCGTCCTTTACCACCAATGGCGTGCGCCGCGAGGCGCTGAAGTTCTTCGGTCTGGCTGACCAGACGGCGGCCAATCTGGTGTTCCGTGGCGCCTTCGCGGATCTGAAAGGCCGCGTGACGCCGGTGATCGTCACCATGCGCGGCGGTTTGAAAGAAGTGGACATGGGCGACTGGAAGCCGTCGACCGTGGGTGAAATCAAGCACGGCGTGAAGATCACCTATTACAAGCTCGAAATCGACGGGCGTGTGATGTTCGAAGTTGATCCGCTCGCCGTGATTTTTGTGGTGGATGGCGTTGATCAATTGGCTGCCGAACGTTCGGCCCTGGGCATGTAAGGAATTAGAAAATGACTGAAGTAAACGCAAAAAAACCTGCTCCATCGTGGCTGTCTGTGTCCGACGAAGGGGCGGTTATCACCTTCAAAGGCGCTGTCGAATTCGGCGGCGTCAAGGTCGAAAAAATGACCATGCGCGCGCCGACCGTGCGCGATCAGCGTGCCGCTTCGGCGGGCGCGAAGGGCGACTATGAGCAGCTCGAAATCAACATGTTCTGTAGCCTGATGCAGGCGACCGAGGCCGAGATTGCGGCACTGACTACGCGCAACTACAACCGCCTGCAGGCCGGCTATTTTCGCTTGGTCGAAGAGGATGAGCTTTAACGCCGAGACCCAACGGGTAGCGGCCAAGACTTTGGCGAGAGAGACGGGTTTCTCTGCTGCCGAGATCGAGGCCATGCCCTTTGACCGGATGCTGTGGTGGCTCAGGGATTGAGCCGCTTTCGACTGAGCAAGGTAGGGCACGCACATGAGCAATAAACTTGCGCTCGGGCTGGTCATTGGCGGGGCGGTCAGTTCCACGGTGGGAGCGGCGTTCAAGGACGTCACCGGCCGCATCAAGAAACTTGAGGAAACCGGCAAGCGCGCCCGGGTTCTTGAAAAGACCATCGGCGACACCATGCGTCTGCGTGACGAGTGGCGCAAGGCGCATTTGGCGGGTGAGAAGGGTGCCGATGCCCTGCGCAAAAAGCTGGAAGCCAATCTCGCCGCGCTGAAGAAAGAAGGCGTCGAAGTCCGCAATCTGAGCAAGGCTTACACTCAGATGGGCAGGACGGCGCGCGGGGCCGAGCTGAAAGCCAAAGGGCACATGCAGCTCGACGAAGGCAAGAAGCAGATGCGCAGCAGCGTCGGGCAGGCTGTCGCCGCGTCGGCCGCGATGGCGATTCCGGCCAAGATCAGCGCGGACTATGGCGCGATCATTCGTGACATTGCGATCAAGGCCAACATTGCCAACACGCCCGGAGAGGCGACGCTTTCCAAGACCGTGATCGACACGTCGCGCGATACGGGCATGGCGCGCAATCAGGTGGCTGAGGTGGTGAACGCCCTGGTGGGCGCCGGTATGGAGCTGGACAAGGCCATGTCTTACGCGCCGACGGCGGCGAAGTTCGCCGTGGGTCAGGGTTCGGACGGTACTGAAACCGCGCGGATGATCAACGCTCTGGGGCAGAACGCCAAGATCACCGACCCGGCGATGATGCAGAAGGCTCTGGAGGCGATCGCCTACCAAGGTCAGGCGGGTAGCTTTGAAGCGGCCGACATGGCGCGCTGGTTCCCCGAACTGCTTGCCGGCATGGGCAAGCTGGGCATTACCGGCATGGACTCGGTGACGCAACTGGGGTCGATGCTGCAAGTGCAGATGAAGACCGCCGGCGGCTCGGACGAGGCGGCGAACAACCTCAAGAACTGGATGGAGAAAATCGGCTCCGGCGAAACCGTCGCGGCCTACAAAAAGGCCGGCATCGACTATCAAGGTTCGATGAATACCGGATTGCAAAGCGGCAAGTCCACTTTGGAATCCAGCTTTGCGCTGGCCCAAAAGTACATCGAAGCGACCGACCCCAAAAAGGCCGCCGAGATGGCCAAAGCCACGGCTGCGATCAGCCAGGAATCTGATCCCGAAAAAGCCAAGGCCATGATCGCCTCGCTGGAATCGGCATTGCGCACCGGTGACCTGTTTGCTGACATGCAGGTCAAGGGCGCCTTGACCGCGTTCATGCAGAACAAGGATCTGTACGAGAAGCTGAAAAAGGAGTCGGTCAGCGCGACCGGGATTCTGGATAAGAACCTGGAAGAGCGCCGGCAGTCTTCGGCGCAAAAGCAGTCGGAAATGGTGCAGAACCTTGACGACTCGATGCGCGCGATCGGCGACGCCATGCGTCCGGTGACGGATGCCGTGACGGAGGGGATCGGCTCTGTGGCTGGCAAGTTGGCCAGGTTGGCCGACGAGTCGCCGCGACTGGTATCGGGTATCGGTCTGGCCACTGCCGGCTTGATTGGTCTGTCGACGGCGATGAGCGGTCTCAAGATGGCCAAGGGGCTGCTGAACATCGGCCGTGGCTCGCTGATGGGCAATCCGAACATTCCGCAAAAGGTGATCGTGACCAACATGGGCGCCGGTGGCGTTGGCGGTGGTGGGCTGGATGCGGGCGACTTGGATGCGGGCGACGGCAAAAAAGACAAGAAAGGCAAAAAAGGCGGGAAGGGCGGCAAAGGCGGCGGCAAAAGTTTCAATGCCGGCGGTGGCGGTGTCGGCGAGTTTGGCAAGGTCATGAAGGGAACGGCGGTGGTCGCGGTGGTTGACGCGGGCTTCAAGGCCTATGACACCTATCAGAACGCCGAGACTCAGGACGAGAAAGCCGAGGGGTATGGGGCGGCCGCCGGTGGTTTGGCGGGCACGCTGGCCGGCGCGGCCGCCGGTGCGGCAATTGGCTCGGCCATTCCTATCATCGGCACAATCGTTGGCGGCTTGATCGGTGGTTACCTAGGCAGCCAGGGCGGGGATGCCCTCGGCGGTTTCATGGGCAAGAAGATGTTCGGCACGCCCGAGGAGCTGAAGAAAATCCCGGACGCCGGGCCGTTGATGATGACCGATGCCGGCAAGAACATGGCGCCGAAGTTGGGCGATACCTCGTTGGGCGCTACGGCCAAGGCGTTCGCGCCGGCGGCCACTGGTCCCTTGATGCTGACCAATCCCGGCAAGGGGCTGGATGTCGGTGCGACGATGGCGCCGACCGTTCCGGAGGCGCCGCCGGTGTCGTATGACCCGCACGACCTGAATTCGAAAGACGCCATGCTGTTGCCGCACTTTGCCAACAAGGTGCGCTTTCCGGGTTCGGAGTTGCGGCGACCGAAGGTGATCCGCTCCGGACTGGAGGAGCCTGCGCCACCGCCGCAGATCGGTTTGGCGGCTAAAGACATGATGATGCCACCGGCCAGCGCAGACGCGGCGGCGGGGGCATTGGTCAAGCCGATGGCGGCAGCGCCGGCGGCGCCAAAAGTCGAATCCAACGTGGCGATTCAGGCGCCTTTTTCGCTGGTGGTCAACGGCGACGTGAAGGATGGCAATCAGCTTTTTGCGCAGATCAAGCCAATGCTCGATCAGCACTATCGCGACATGGCCAAGCAGATGGGGGGCAATCAGCTCTATGACACGCCACACGTTTGATAAGGGGGGCACATGGAAGCATTGGGGCAGTTGCAATCGGGGCTGAAGTATTTGGCCACGGCGGGCGAGACCGGCCGGCGCAGCCTGGACGGAATGCTGTCACCGGTGAATGGCGCGATCGGCGAAATCACCGGCGCCGCGTCCGAGCTGGAAAGCCTGCCCTTTGTCGGGCAGGCGATCGGGGAAAAGCTGCAGCGGGCCATGCGCGGGATCAACGCCGCGCAGGCGCAAGTGGGGCGGGTGGTGGCCATGTACGGCACGGCCACCCGCGCGGTCGCCCAGGTGGAGGAACGTTTGGGCGTATTGAAGGAACAGGCCGGCAAGGCCGCCACGGCCATTAACAAGATCGCCGGCAAGATCAGTCCGTCACTGGCCAACATCGTGCCCACCGGCGCCTTTGCCACGGATCAGACGCCGGCGCCGGAAGCGGTGAAGCCGTTCCCGCACCTGCTGATCATTCAGCCGCAAGACCCCAAAGCGCAGCCGTATTTCTTCAATCTGGACACGGCAGCGTTTGATGAGCTGCGCCGATCGACCAAGTTTCGCTGGGCCTCGCAAGAGCGCCTGTCGCGGCGACCGGCGCAGCAGGGTGTGGGCATCGGTGACGAGAAAATCACCCTCAAGGGCGTGATCCTGCCGGGCCTGAAAGGCGGGTTAAAGCAACTCGACACCTTGCGCGCGATTGGCGGACACCTTCAGCCACTGACCCTGACCACCGGTTATGGCGACGTGCTGGGGACGTGGTGCCTTGAAAGCGTCGATGAAGAACAGAGCGCGCTGATGCAAGGCGGCATCCCGCGCAAACAGGCCTTTACCTTGGAATTGGTACGCTATGGCGATGACATGCAGAACATCTGACGGGGATCTGCTCGATACCATCTGTCACAACTATTACGGCCATCTGAATGGCTGCGTCGAGGCGGTGCTGGATGCCAATCAGGGGCTGGCCGATGAAGAGCAGCCCTACCGCGCCGGTGTGGTGATCGTGTTGCCGGATCTGCCGCAGCCGGTGACCGAGGCGATTACCTTGTGGAACTGACCCCGTCCGGAGTCCTCGCCGGCGAATCTTTGCGTTACGCGTAACGCTCCGCTTATTTGGCCCGCCTTGTGCGGGCTTTCTTTTGGGAAAAATTCATGACGCCGCGTTTTCGTATTGTGGTCGACGGGGTCGACATCACGGCCCTGTTGAATGACCGCCTGATTCAGTTGAGTGTCACCGACAAGGCCGGTATGGAGTCCGACGAATTCGAACTACGCATTGACGATCGGGACGGGCTGGTGACGTTGCCGAGCAAAGGCGTGGGCATCGAGATCTATCTGGGCTATCAGGAGACGTCGCTGGTCCGGTTGGGCCGCTATGTGGTCGACGGGGTCGCGGTGTCTGGCCCGCCGGATACGATCGTGATCAAGGGCAAGGCGAGCGACATGCGCGGCAGTGGCAAGACCGTGCGCAGCGGCAGTTGGGAGGACGTGCCGCTGTCGGCGATCGTTGGCGATATCGCCGCGCGCAACGGCTGGTCGCCGGCGTGTCCGGTCGGCACGAAGGTCGCGCGGGCCGATCAGCTCAACGAATCCGACTTCAATTTCGTCACGCGCCTGGCTAAGCAATACGACTGCACGGCGAAGGTTGCCGACGGCAAGTTGTTGGTCATGCCGCGTCAAGGCGGGCAGAGCGCAAGCGGCAAGGTGCTGCCGCCGATCGTGATCAACAAAAGCGACGTCAGCCGCTGGCAATTCAACTTTGAGGATCGCGATTCGCACAAGGCGGTCGGGGCCAAGCATCAAGACAAAAAGACCGGTGCGCTGGCTGTGGTGTCGCTGGAGAACGACGACGCCCCGGCCGGGCTGCCAGCGGTGCATACCGATCGGCATATCTACCCGAACAAGACCGCCGCCCAGGCAGCAGCTCGGGCGCGCTTGGCGGCGTTCAATCGCTCTACCGCCGGCGTGCGGCTGGAAATGGCCGGGCGTACAGATCTGTTTGCGGAATGCCTGATCATCGCTCAGGGCTTCAAGGTCGGGCTTGATGGCGAGTTTCTAGCCGAATCGGTGCAGCAGACGTACACCCAATCCGGCTGGTCGACCACCGTTGAATGTAACGGCGGCAAGAAGGGCAAGGCTAACGCCAAGGGCAAGAAGGGGAAAAAGCCGGCCAAGCCGGTCAAGGTCGTCAGCCTCGCATAAAGCGCTTAGTCGCATCCATCCGCCGCCTTGAGCGGCTTTTTCATGTCTGGAGTTTGTATGTCAATTACGGAGCAACAGCTGCAACGCATCATGCCCAACGCCCGACGCCAAACGGGCGTGTTTGTATCCGCCCTCAACGCAGCCATGGCCCACCGGCAGATCAACACCCCAAAGCGCCAAGCCGCGTTTCTGGCGCAAGTCGGTCATGAGTCGGGCCAGCTACAGTACGTCCGGGAGTTGGGTGGCGATCAATACCTAAGCAAATACGACACCGGCAGCCTGGCTGCGAAACTGGGCAACACACCGGCAGCGGATGGTGATGGCCAGCGCTATCGGGGTCGCGGCCTGATCCAGGTCACTGGCCACGACAACTACTTGCGCTGCAGCTTGGCGCTGTTCGGCGACGAGCGATTGCTGCGTACGCCTGAGCTGCTGGAGCTGCCGCAGTGGGCCGCCGAGTCGGCCGCATGGTTTTGGTCTGTGAATGGGCTGAACGCGCTGGCCGATCAAAACGAATTCAACACGATCACCCGCAGGATCAACGGTGGCCTCAATGGCCTGCAGGATCGGCTGGAGTTATGGGGGCGGGCGAGGGCGGTGCTATGCGTCTCAGCGAACTGATCCCGACGCCGTATCGGCTGCTGGCCAAAGGCATGCTGCTGGCCATTTTAGCCGGTGCCTCCGCCGCCATCGCATGGCAATTACAGGATTGGCGCTACGGCAAACAGCTCGCAGAGCAGGCCCGACTGCACACCGAAACCTTTAACCAGTTGGCCCTGGCCACGGTTGCGCAGCAGCGTGCCGAACAGGACAAACGCCTTGCGCTCGAGCAGCGCCTGGCTACCAGCGAACAAAACCATTACCGAGCCTTGAGTGATGCCCAACGTGATCAAGGTCGCCTGCGCGACCGCCTTGCCACTGCTGATCTGCGCCTGTCAGTCCTACTCGACGCCACCACCGGCGCCGGCAACGGAACGCTGTCAGCCACCACCGCCACCGGCGGCGTGGTTCATGGCCCCACAAGAGCCGAACTTGACCCAGCGCATGCTCAACGAATTATCGGCGTCACCGATGACGGTGACCGGGGGCTGATAGCCCTCGCGGCCTGTCAGGCATACGCAAAAGAAGTCTCAACACCGAAGTGAAAAAGAGCGGCCGGTCCGGATGCGTCAACATCCAGATCGACCGCCTTCCCTGCAGATGGTCCCTGCAAGTCCAGCCAAGGCTCTTGCTCCGTGCACAAAGCGCGGCGAGCCTAGCACCTGTTCATCCATACAGTAAAGGTCTTGCTATCAATGTCTACACCCATCATCCCTTGGATGGGCGGCAAACGCCGCCTGGCCGACCGCCTCATTCCGCTTTTTCCGCCACACGAATGCTACGTTGAAGTCTTTGCCGGCGGTGCCGCGCTGTACTTCATGAAGCCCCAGTCATCGCCGGTCGAAGTCCTCAACGACATCAACGGCGACCTGGTCACGCTTTACCGCGTCGTGCAGAACCATCTCGAAGAATTCGTACGCCAGTTCAAATGGGCGCTCAGTTCGCGACAGGTGTTCGAATGGCAGAAGATGGCCCGCCCTGAAACCCTTACCGACATCCAGCGCGCCGCCCGATTCTTCTACCTGCAGCACCATGCCTTCGCCGGCAAGGTCTCCGGTCAGACGTTCGGTACGGCGACCACCGCACCGGCCATCAACCTGCTACGCATCGAAGAAAACCTCTCGGCCGCGTGGCAGCGCCTGTCCGGCACCTACGTCGAAAATCTCCCTTGGCTTGAATGCGCAGAGCGCTACGATCGCGCTCACACCTTTCACTACATGGATCCGCCTTATTGGCAGACCGCCGGCTACGGCGTGGACTTCCCGTGCGAGAACTACGAACGGATGGCGGACTTCATGCGCCGCAGCAAAGGCAAAGTGATGGTCAGCATCAACGACCATCCCGACATCCGTCGCGTTTTCGAAGGCTTCCACTTCGAAACTTTGGACATCCGCTACAGCAACACCAACCAGCGGCAAGGGAAGGCTGAAGTCAGTGGCGAGCTGGTGATCATGAATTGGGAGCCGATAGCGTTGGGCGGATTGTTTTAACTGTCACCATGCCCTCGCGTGATGTTTTCAGCGTAGAACTGCTAGCGCTGGCTTTTTTACAAAGCCTTTTCCCTCGCAAGTTGGGCAGTCATCACGTGCACCGAAGCGATCGAGGCAGGCAGAGCAAATGCAGAAAGCTGCCGACTCGATGTAAGGTCGTACTTTTTCGAAGGCGCGCAGATCGCGCTCTTCTTGAGCGACCTGCGCTGTATCTATTAACGCCCGGTAAGTGTCAGCATCAGAAAGCGGGTGGTGGGTGACGCCAGCGATCATTCGTTCAGTCTCAACCAACTGGTAACGGCGACCATTCATTTCCATTACCAAACCGGAGATCGTCCCGACCTTCCGTGAAAGACCGAGCGTTAGTCTTATTCCGTCCGAATCTGAGTAAATTTTTCCGTCATAGGCGAATGACGCTCCTAGCGGTTGGTCATTGGCAAAATTGAAGATGGATCGGCTGATCGTGCCTAGTAGTTTCCCATTATCGATCTGTACAACGTCGTACGTCGATGCACCGCGGTAGTGACCTGGCGAATTCTGCAGCTCTTCGACGGCGTGCCAATAGGCGGCGTTTGCCCTGTCGTTCAAGTCGAACTGTTCCAGTTGGTCGATCAGACCTTCATCGAGTAGCGCCGCCGACATTTCGTGAAGTGTTTGCCGATGGCCTTCCGGGTTTTGCATACGGAAGTCCTGATCGTTGAGTGTCGTGCGCCAACGCTGGAGTCGGAGAATTTTAGCTTGGTCGAAATTCATAAAGCGGGATTCGCTGCGAGTGTGCTGTATATGCATACAGTAAAGGAGCTAGTGCTACCTGGCGACAGGCAGGCGACGAGTTGCTTTGTCGGGGCTGTTTCGGTGCGGAATTCGAGACTTCCAAAAGCGTCATTGATCTTCGTACGCCCTACGATGACCAGGCTTCCGTGTACCGAACTCTCCATGAGGGCTCACATCCATATGACTCAGACCTCGCCATGGCCGAAGCGCTGACATACATTCTGCATAACCAACATGCCCTAGGCGCGGCCATAGAAGAGGTCAGCAAATGGGGCAGGGGACAATGCCGTTCATGCGACAACGGCGATGGAACTCTTGGCCAAATTGCAGCGGTCCTCACAGAGGCGATCAGGAAACGACGTAGGCTGTAAATTCTTCTCTGATTTTCACGCCACGACCCGCTGGTCTCATAATCGATGATGACTGTGACCCTATCAAAGCGGCGAAGGTGATCTGCTGCGAATAGATCGTCGGACAATTTCTTTGAATTTTTTTCTGCAGCGGAAATCACTTGAACATGAGGAATAGGAGGGCTCATGAAGCAAGTGGATTTGTATGTGATCGATTACCGGTTGCACGGTAAACCGAAGAGCTTTGTCATCAGGACTAAGCTGATGAACAATGTAGAAGCTTGGCAATGGGCGAGCTGTGACGCTGGCCTTACACCCATCCCAAAGCCTGGTCGCCCTCCCTTAAAGCGGTTCTCAAAACCTATGGCCGAACGTTTTGGAGTGACAGATGTGCAATGGAGAGAATCGGCGTCGCTCGCCTGGGAGGAGGAACAAGCTACATGAATAACGAGGGGGGGCCGTCGTAAAGGCGTTTTCCGTGCAGGTGAATTCGAATCTCTCCTTCACCGCCACATTCAGTAAACGCAAACCCCTGATTTTCCTAGAGAAAGTCGGGGGTTTGTGGTTTTTGACGTCCGAAAAAAGGCCATATGGGACTGAGATGGGACTGGTGCATTGTTTTGGTGCAGAAATGGCGCCTGCCGAATGTGTGGCTGAGTTTCGCCGGTGATGCCATGAGCTAAGCTTTGCGAACCCAACTCAAAGGATGAATTCCATGCCATATGATTCTGACTCCAACATTGCCACGGCTGATGCTCTGACTTTGATTCTGCAGAACCAGCATGCCTTGGGGGCGGCGATAGAAGAGGTCACCAAATGGTTTTCAGAGAATGGCGTGGAGAATGTGGCTGCTAACGCGGTTACGGCTATGGAAACCTTGGACGCAAACGCGAAAGCGCTTACAGCTGCGATTATGCGACTAAGGCGGTTATAGGAGTTTGGTTGACCTTCCAGCAAATGTGAGCGACAGAAGTTACATGCAGAGTTTGCAAGCCTAGGTCAAGGAGTTTTATGAAAGCACCTGGAAGAAATGAACCATGTTGGTGCAATTCAGGAAAGAAGTATAAGCACTGCCACCGAGATATTGAAAGTAAACCTCCTGTAGAGTTTCATGCTGTAATCCAAGCTCTCAAATCCTTCGAAAAAAGTATGAAGAAGTGCAGCGTCCCGATATCACTGTTGCACGAATGTTCCAGTAAGATAATTAATGCACATACTGTTTCGAAGAGTTCGTCCTTAAAGGCGATATCTAAAGATGGGCATGTGCTAGAAACATCCGTGGATTCTAAGACTAGTGCCGCCTCTAAAATAGTAATTAAAGAAATTGGGATTAATAAAGCTTCGGTGTTTTCCGGGTTTTGTTCCGTTCATGACAAAAATTTATTTGCGCCAATTGAGGATGGACCGTTTAGAGTTATACCGCTGCATTGCTTTTTAGTAACATATCGTGGAATTTCAAAAGAGTTTTTCAGTAAGAACTATGCTTCAAAAGTGTTTGAGTTGATGAAAACCCTCGATAGAGGAAAAAGCTTACATCACCAGATAGCTATTCAAGCCGAGGCTGGCCGGCTTGGTACTAATAACGATCTAACTACAAACGATCTAAAGTACATAAAATCAAAGCTCGATGACATGTTGATTTCAAATGATTATTCGGGTCTGAATTATGCTGTATTTACGCTTGATTCTCCTCCTCCAATTATGGGGAGTGCTATCGTTGGGCCGACGTTCGATTTTAACGGAAATGAAGCTCAAAAAATTTCGAGTTCTCCAAGTCAAATTCCAGATTATATGGCTATCAATTCTTTTTCTAGTGAGGGTGACGGATATGTAGTTTTGTCTTGGTTGTCAGAACACTCTAAAACCTGCAATAAATTAATGGCGCAGTTTTTGGAGAAAAAGTTGACGGCGGATAGTCTTGCGGTTTTTATGATACTTCTGATTGAAAACTTTTATATCTCTCCGAGTTGGTGGCGCTCGCTTGATGACGAAACGCAAAGCCTAATAATAAGCCTTTATGCGCAAGGGGTTGAGGATGATACGTACGGCGACTCGATAGAAAATCGTCGCCCCCTAAATTTCCCTTCTATTAAAAATATTCTAATGTCGCCAATGATCTAGGCCGCGTCTGTCAAAAGATGCATGTCTGCCGCAGAGCCCAACGAATTTTTTATTCAAATTTCTCAGCACATTGAGAATGCTTAGGTGTTTCCATAATTCCAGCCTATGTTCAATCGGCCCCCACACCTCGCCCAGGTGTGGGGGCCTTTTTTTCGCCGCGTGGCAACCAGGCCCCAGGGGGCTGGTCTACCATTACCTGACCTCTTGGTTTTCCCATCGACGCCTACTGACTCGCTTAGGAACTCGACTCATGTCTCACGTCTTTGAAGGCTTGGCCACCGTTGCCGTGATTGCCCGCTACGAAGGGCGTCCGCCCGCCGAGTTAACGACGCTCGAGTGCCCGGTGCGCTTGAGCAAAATTGCCCCCGATCGCACCCGTGTCGAACTGGCGCATTTTCTGGAAGGCCCCAAGGACGCCAACATGCTGCGGGTGATCCTGCCTGACGGGCTGATGGTGCAGGGGCTGATCGTTGGTGGCAGCAACCAACCGCTGGGCGGCTGGCTGCTAATCGATGTGGAATCGGGCGAGTTGGGGTTTGCGCCGCCGGTGAACGGCGCTGAGTCGAACGAGGGGCAGCATGGATAAGGCACTGTCCGCATTGAACCTGCCGAACGCGGTGGAGGTGCAAACCCTGAAACTGCTGCACCAAATCGAGCTGGCGCACACGGCGGACGATCTGTTTCGCGCCAGTGATCGCGCCGAAGGTTTTGTCTTGGGCTTGGAGACGGTCAAGGTACTGAACGCGGCCAGTATCGAAGGTTTGTACAAGACCTTCGAGGCGGCCGCCACGGCGCGGCGCCTGGAGCACGCACAGTGATCGGCGAAGGCATTCACGAAGAAGTGTTGCGCGCCCTGGTCGAACAACACGCGGTGCGCGAATGCCTGGTGGCCAGGATCGACGGTGGCCCCGACTGGGGCCTATCGATACGCCTCGGCGGCAGCGGCGCACGCTGGGTGCCGGTGCGCTCGCGACGTGAGTCACTGCGCACCTGGGCCAGCTTGACCGCCGTGGGACGTTTTGCCGACAGCGTGGGCCTCAGTGGATTCAAGGTGGAGTTGTAAAGGATTTCAGCGTCAGCCGAAACATCATAAGCGAGTGGCTGCTTTCGGCCAAAAGCGGACGCTCATTCCCATTTGAGTGTCTACACACTCATTGGCGTGCTGCAACTCCCCGACAAGCGATATCTAGGGACGAGTGCCGAGCATATCGTAGCCCACCAGTACCTCAGGATTAAACGTATCAAACTGCCAGCGAGGCAGTTGAGACTGCGGACCCTTGAAATTAAGCAGCAGCGCACCAAGCTCTCGCTTATCCGCAACTCCTATTAGGGGTTTGACAGAATCAAAATATTTCTGCGACATCGATCGTGCGAATATTTCGAAAGGACCATACGACCTGCTTGCATACAACAGTGTATTAGGGAACCAACGCTCACCATCTTGAGTCCCCCTCAAGAAAAGCACCAGGTCAGCCTGCATAAGCTGATTGAAGTCCAGGCCCGATGACTGTGAACGGTCCTTCAGCAGGTCTGCTGCCAGTGATAGTCGGCCGAGACTTAAACGTTGGCTACGATAATCGAGCGTCCGGACGTACTCGTAAAACGCCTGATATCCAAACGCCCCTGTTTGCCCATTCCTACTTCTTTCATGAATATAGTAAGGCGTAGACAGCAACATTTGTATCGAATCAAATCTTTCGTACTTCAAGAAAACTGCAACGACATATAAAAATATTTCATTAATTAAAAATTTAAAATTATCGAAGTCACCTTCTCTGTACTGGGTGATATGTGCAGGTCTATCAACATACGGCAACAATGACTCCAAGAATCGATGAATTTTTTGATCCATATTTGGCAGCGCATTGTATTGTGCAATCGCAACAATCAAGGAAACTATTTCATTACGATAAGGAATGAAGGCTTCAATGTTTTCAACAAGCTGGTCATCGAACTCTTTTTCGTTTTCTTTCTGAATCCTAATCTTTTCAAATCCTTCCGAGACCGCGCGAAAGTATTCGTCAACAGCGCCGGCTGCAAACGGCTTGCCTTGCTTTACCGCATCCAATGCTCGCCGATAAGCGGCACTCGCTCCCAAGTTGATAGCGGTTGACTCTGACAAAAACGCTGGAAGCGCGCCGATTTCTGGTTTGACATGTAGCGGTTTATCAAAGATCCATCTAAGCAGCATTTCAAAGTTTTTTGCGTAGTCTTCAGCTTCGCTTAGGTCTATATATTTACGCTTTCCATAGAACGTTGGCAAACAAGCTTTACCGTCCTCTTTTTCAGCAATCACGGCTACAAACTTATCTTGCTTCGCCGTCTCATACACTTTTGCTGATATGATCTGAGTCTCTGTGCCCACCCCTCCTGCACGTCCATCGGCTTTCTGAGCGTACATTTTATCCGAAACCATAATAACTTTTGTGACAGTCTCATCAGTCACCATTGATTCCATAAATTGGATCGAATCGTGCCCGTCTTTAAGGTCCCATTTATCGAGTATCACATCAACGCCAGACTCCCTGAGTTCAGTAGCTAATGCCATCACCCACACTTCATGATCCGGTGTAGACCAACTGTATGAGATGAATAGCTTCGGTGATTGCGCGTCACTCATGAATTAATCCTTCTTGTAGCGGTGGGTTTTCTGGCTGTACGTTATACCAGTCTCCCGAAATTATCAGATAGCCACTACGGATTGGTAGAGAATACACGTTATTTTTTACACCCCTCCAATTGCTCTTCAGAAAAGGGTACCGAGAGAGTAGATATCGACGACCAGCCCCGAGGCCGCCGTATATTTTCCACAAGGCCGAACGACTACCGCAGCGCTTTGAATCGTCAATGCTGCGTGTGACCAATCAGGTCGTCACGGGGTGGCAAGCGTGTCAGACAAACCCTGTCTGCTGTTCACTGAGAAATTACGGAATAATCTTTAGGACAACGATGGGGTAGTTTAAGGGATAGGTTCAGATATTAGCCGCCCCCTGCGAAAGTTCTCTATGGACCGCTAGCAACTCGAGATTGAGCGACCGCTTCTGGCCGAAAGGAGTCACTCCTGTTAACCCAAGTGAATCATCGACGCTTGTGGTTTAGGGCAGAATTAGGGCAAACGAAGGGCCGTCGTAGACCGTCACACGCCACTGAGGAGTAGAGGAAAAGCTTTATTTACTGGTCGTGAGCGGCCTATGTCTGCATTGGAAGGGGTTCGAATCCCTTAGCCATTCATTTCTGCCGGAGCGTCTAATTTGCCCTCTGATATTTTGGGAGAGACGCTAAGGGGCCAAACGGGGCAAGCCATAAGTCATTCAACGCAGATGAACTGTCCGTAAATTGTAAAAACACCAGCAGTCCTGTTGCTCACGGGAATCGTTACTTATTTCAATTCGCTCGTCGTAGAGGACGGATTAGCTGAGATCTTTTCCATGGCTGTTTCTCAAATAGGTGTTAGCGCTTTGAGCAGTTTCATGAAAGAGCTGGCTTAAAACGGCGCTTAAAAGCGTAATTGCGCTTGTCGATTCTCATATTTGCCTGACACAATAAGGGTAATGCCGGCTTCGGTAGTCATTGAAAATTCGAATATTATTTTTGGGAATATGCCTCTCTATGGAAATTTTTGCGACTTGCATCGAATGTATGCAAACGAAAGGTAAGCCACTGTTTAAGCCATTTAACGCGCCATATTTCGACGGCCGTGTTTCCATCGTAACGTGTGAATTTGGGCATGAAATGGCCATAGTTCTTAAGGCGCAAAAATTTGAGCTGCTTCTAGAATCCGGAGCAAATGCATTAATTGCAAATTTCACTCTGGAAGCATCAGCAAGTTTTTCAGCATCGCTCGAGAGATTTTTCGAGTTTTGTATAAGAGTTATGCTGAACCACCTTAGGGTTAGTGATGAACTCTTCGATTCTATGTTTTCTGAAATGTCTCGGCAGTCAGAGCGTCAAACTGGAGCTTTCTTAGCTCTTTACGCACTTGTATTTGGGGTGTCATATAAGCCCAACAGAAAATTAACGGAGTTTAGAAATTCTGTCATTCATAAAGGCACCATTCCAGATGTTGAAAAGGCTCATTCGTTTTGTGAAAGCGTTTATAAGGAGATATTCTGTATTTCTGAGTTGTTGAGAGAGTTTTGTTCTAATGCTGTTGACGAGGTTTTGAATAATGATTTTGAATGCCGAGTTAATAAAGTTCCTGCGGGGGTAAGGGTGCATAGCGCGCAAACCAACTCGATATTTTCAATCAGTTTTGATAAAAACAAAACTACATTTGCTGAGTCTCTTGAAAATTATAAAGAATTCAAAGCGAAGCTGGTGGAGATGTCTGATGTTTTTCAAAAGATGCTAGCGGAGTTAGGTAAGCAGGAGGGATTTACAACAATACTTGATAGTATACGTCCAAAGTAACGGTTGCTACTTGAGGTCGGCAAAAGTTTACGATCATTCTCTAGCCGACCCTGCCATTTTGTAGGAGAGGATTGGCCGTGTTGAAAAGAGTGTTTCTACAACTGACACATCCTTCTACGATCTAGGCGGTTCTCTGCCCTGTAGCCTGGCCAACCCCTGCTTGATGTGGCCGGAATTCTCGCCAATTATCCATAGTGCACCACGTACGTTTTCACCTATCTCGGTCAACCCTTCCTTTTCAGCAAGAAGCGTCAGCTCCATCAAGGCGGCCTCCAGCCCAAGCTGATTCTGGTACATCCTCTTCAACACATCTGATAACGAATACTCGTCCGACATTGCGCCGACTCCTTTCGGGAAATTACAAGCATAGTAGCAATAGTGCCTTGGGCAGAAGTAATTGCAGCCTGCTTAAAAATTGCTACACAGCGGAAAAAATTAAGCAGATGAGCCAGTCAACATGGGGTGTCGGCGGAGCTCTGCGCCCAATCCATCATCGCAACGACAGACAGCACTTGAAAAAGCAATGCTTCCTGCAATTGGCGGCTGTTTTTGGTTCGATCACTAAACTCGTCGAGCTTGTTCTAAACGCAGAAATCTGGAGGTGTTTAAACGTAGTCTGTTTTTGCAGTCCTTGGCCTACACCTCCTTGCGCCACCCCCTACACCTAAGACAGAATCCGCCGGCTTGTGCGTCTAGCTAGCGGGTTCTATCGTTCCTGGGTCACTGAAAACCAGTGATCGGGTTTGGTAGACCCGCAGCACTGATGCATCGCGTCACCCCATGCAGTCGCATTTTTGCGCCTGGATTATGGTGGCCATGCTCAGGGCTTCTTCGGAAGCGCCGGTTCCAGTGCTCCGGTCTACCAACCTGTGTATGGTCACCACCCTTCGTTTGGTAGCGAGAGTGGATGGCTCCCATTCTTTAGTGCTGGAGTTCCATCTATGTTCAAAGTAACGCCCAACCCACCAGAAACCGATCCCGCATCCCCCTACGAATCCCTCAACCCCAAAAAACTCCACGAAGCCGCCGAGCGCGCGCTCGATCACTACCTCCTGCCCGCCGGCCACATCATGTCCAGCGTCAACGAACCCGAGCGCATGTACCTCGCCAACCCCAAGTACGACTCGGAATCCCTGCTGGCCAACACCAGTGAGACGCTAAGTTCCGCCTCGGAAATGCTCAACAACTTCGCCGCAGTGCTCGACCCCTCGCACCGCAAAACCGCGCTGGGTATTGCGCAGGTGGTGATGTTGGGGGAGTTGGCGGTGAATCAGGCGTTGGATAACGTTGAGGTGAAGGCGTAAAGCCTGTCCCGCCGTGGGCAGGTGAGATGCTCGTTCACTGATAATAAAAAGCCGTCACTTCCAAGTGACGGCTTTCGCTTGCAGCTCTAGCCAAACTGCCCCGCCGACTCAACCGCAGATTTCGGCCTCCTCAACCGCGTCAACTGATAAGCAATCCCCAGCCAAACAAACCACCCCGGCATCACCATCAGCGCAGTCCGCGTGTCAGGCCGCAACGCCAGCAACCCCAGCACAAACCCCAAAAACGCCAACGAAAACCAAGCCATCGGCACGCCGCCGGGCATCTTGTAAGCCGACTTCGCATGCAGATCCGGGCGCTTTTTCCTGTAGGCGATGTAAGACGCGAGGATGGTCGACCAGGTGAAGATCACCAGAATCGCCGACACGGTGGAGACGATGGTGAATGCGGTCATGACTTCCGGCACGATGAACAGCACCAGCACGCCGACCAGCATCAACAGTGTGGTAAACGCCAGGCTCAGCAGCGGCACGCTGTTGGTCGACAGTCGGCGGAATAGGCCGGGGGCGTTGTCCTGATTGGCCAGTCCGAACAGCATGCGGCTCGATGAGAACACGCCGCTGTTGGCCGAGGAGGCCGCTGACGTCAGGACCACGAAGTTGACGATACCGGCCGCTGCGGGAAATCCGGCGACGAGGAACAGTTCGACAAACGGGCTTTTGACGGGGGAAACCTGTTGCCAGGAGGTCACGGCGATAATGCAGGTCAGCGCGAGGACGTAGAACAGGATGATCCGCAGCGGAATGGAGTTGATCGCTTTGGGCAGGGTCTTTTCTGGCGAGCGGGTTTCGGCGGCGGCGGTGCCGATCAGCTCGGTGCCGGCGAAGGAGAAGATCGCCATTTGAAATCCGGCGAAGAAGCCGAACAAGCCGTTGGGGAAAGCCGCCTGTTTGTCCACCAGGTGACTCAGAGACGCGGTGACGCCACTGGGCGAGACGAAGGAGCTGGCGATCAGCACGGTGCTGACGCCGATCAGGGTCACGACGGCAATGATCTTGATGATCGCGAACCAGAATTCCACTTCACCGAACAGCCTGACGGTCAGCACGTTGAGGGCGAAGAGGGTCGCCAGCATGCCGACGGCGGGTATCCACGCCGGTACGTCGGGGAACCAGTACTGGAAGAATCCGCCCACCACGACGGCATCGCCGATCACCGCCACGCTCCAGCTCAGCCAGTACGACCAGCCGAGGAAGAACGCCGCGCGCGGGCCGAGGTAGGCGCCGGCGAAATCGGCGAAGGTTTTGAAGTTGAGGTTGGACAGGAGCATTTCGCCCATGGCGCGCATGACGAAAAACACGAACAGGCCGATGATCATGTAGATGAGGATGATCGACGTTCCGGAGAGGGCGATGATCTTCCCGGAGCCCATGAACAGGCCGGTTCCGATGGCACCGCCCATGGCCATTAACTGGATGTGACGATTGCTGAGCGTGCGCTGCAGCGCGGGCTGTTCAGGCAGCCCGGAAGGGGTCGATTTCATTGCAAAACCTCTTGATTTTATGTTTTTGAGTTTTGGCAGAAAGTAGGTGTCGAG
This sequence comes from Pseudomonas helmanticensis, assembly GCF_900182985.1. Lineage (NCBI taxonomy): Bacteria > Pseudomonadati > Pseudomonadota > Gammaproteobacteria > Pseudomonadales > Pseudomonadaceae > Pseudomonas > Pseudomonas helmanticensis. The sequence goes on from NZ_FXUY01000001.1 coordinate 150,338, forward strand.
CGTTCTTGTTAGTGGTGCAGCGGCTGATCACAAGGTGAATCGCCCCCTGTGGTTTGGGGGCGGCGATTACCGATCAACTGACGGTGCGCAGACACGAGGCTTTGGCCGGTTGCGGATCCAGCAGTTGGAAGAGGTTTTTGATGTTGGCCGGCGTCGGCACCAGGTGGATGCGCTGGCCGATTTGCTGTGCCTGAGCCAGGTCTTTCAGGTAGCGCAGGGAGGAAAAGTCTTCCAGAGCAAAACCCACCGAATCGAACACCGTGACCTGCGCATTGTTTTCGCGTCCGGCGACTTCGCCCTGCACAATCCGGAAAAACTCGATCACCGGGGAATCGGCGTCCAGTTGCTGAATGTCGCCTTCAATACGGGTTTGCGGCTCGAACTCGACGATGACCCGGGCGTTGCGCAGGATGTCGGCGTGCAGCTCGGTTTTACCCGGGCAGTCACCGCCGACCGCATTGATGTGCATGCCGGGCTCGATCATCTCCGGCGTCAGAATCGTTGCGTAGGCTTTGTCGGCGGTGACCGTGGTGACGATGTCCGCGCCCTTGACCGCGTCCTTCACCGAGCTGGCCAGAATCACTTCGATGTCCGGGAACGCGGCGAGGTTGTGCTTCAACTTGAGTGACGCGTCGCGATCAATATCGAAAATGCGGATTTCACTGATGCCCAACATTTCATGAAAGGCCAGTGCCTGAAATTCACTTTGCGCACCGTTGCCGATCAGGGCCATCGAAGTCGCACCCGGACGAGCCAGCGATTGCGCGACCAGCGCGGAGGTTGCGGCGGTGCGTACGGCGGTGGTCAAGGTCAGTTCGCTGAGCAGGGTGGGATAGCCACTCTGCACATCGGCCAGCAGACCGAAGGCCATGACCGTGAGCAAATTCTGCTGGCCGTTGTTCGGGTGGCCGTTGACGTATTTGAACGAGTACTGCTGGCCGTCGTCGGTGGGCATCAATTCGATCACGCCGTCTGCCGAGTGATTGGCCGTGCGCGGCGATTTATCAAACTGCGCCCAGCGTGCGTAGTCCGCTTCGATGTAGCCGGCCATTTCGCGAATGGCGCGGCGGATACCGACCTGGGTGAACAGGCGTGCAGCATCATCGACATCAATAAAAAGCGTCATGGTCTTGTTCTCCGATCCAGTCATTGAAAGGTTTTAAAGCGGGTGCGGTTCAGCTGCGTTTGCTCTCGAAACCGTGCAGCACGTTGACGGCATTGATGCCGATCTCATCGACCATGTAGCCGCCCTCCATGACGAACAGGGTCGGGCAGCCGACGCTGGCGATCAGTTCACCGATGCCAATGAAGTCATCGCTTTCGAGCAGGAAGTGGCTGATGGGGTCGTCCTTGAACGTGTCGACACCGAGGGAAATCACCAGCACTTCAGGTGCGAACTGCTGGAGTTTTTTGCAGGCGTGGAGCAGGGCGTTGCGATAGCTCTCCCAGGTGGTGTTTTTCGGCAGCGGATAGTTGAGGTTGTAACCCTCGCCGAGACCCGCGCCGACTTCGTGGCTGTAGCCCGAGAAGTACGGATAGGACACCGCCGGCTTACCGTGCAGCGACACGAACATGACGTCGCTGCGCTGGTAAAAAATGTTCTGCGTGCCGTTGCCGTGGTGGAAGTCGACGTCCAGCACCGCGACACGTTTGGCGCCCTGAGTGATGGCTTGTTGTGCGGCGATGGCGGCGTTGTTGAGGTAGCAATAACCGCCCATGTATTCGCGCGCGGCGTGATGGCCGGGCGGGCGGCACAAGGCGAAGGCGCTGTCGTGGCCTTCATCGATCAATGCCAGGCCGGTGAGGGCGATATCGGCGCTGGTTTTCACCGCTTGCCAGGTCGTCGCGGTGATTGGCGAGCCGGCATCCATCGCATAGAAGCCGAGCTTGCCGTCGATGAACGTCGGCACCTCTTCGCCGGCCAGATCGCGCACCGGCCAGACCAGCGGCAAGGCGTCGAGAGTGCGACCGGTGGCGCACCATTCGCTCCAGGCCGTTTCGAGAAAACTGACGTAGCGCTCGCTGTGTGCGTTCACGTAGCACGAGCGATCAAATGCGCGCGGTTCGACGATCTGCCCGAGGCCGACCTGTTTGACGCGGTTGTGCACGGTGTCGGCCCGACTCGGTTGTTCGAACGACGGTTTGAGCACGCCGTCTTTCAATTCGGTGCCGTGGTGCAAACGGTGGGAATCACTGAAAACTGTAAACATTCTGCGCATCCGTTATTGTTAGCCAGTGCAAATATTCTGTTCCGGCTGGGCTGCGCTTTCTTTGCTTTGTGTTCGTGATTCAGTCGATTATTCGGGTGTTTTTACTCAGGAATGGCGTTATGCAGAAAAAAATATCCAAACGCATCAGCCTCGACGAGACCGACCTGGCGATTCTCGAGTTATTGCAGGAAGACGCCAGCATTTCCAACGCTGAACTCAGCGAGCGACTGTCGCTGAGCCTTACGCCGTGCTGGCGGCGGCGCAAGCGCATGGAGGAGGCGGGGGTGATCAAGGGCTATCAGGCCAACCTTGATCGGCGAATGCTCGGGCTGGATATCATGGCGTTTGTGCACATTCGTTTTTCCACCCACGCCGACCACGCCCCTGATGCCTTCGAGGCAGTGATTGCGCAATTGCCGCAGGTGGTGGCCTGCCACAAGATCACCGGCGATGCCGATTATGTGTTGCAGGTGTTGGCGGAAGATCTTGATAGTTACAGCGACTTTATCGAGCAGGTGCTCAGGCGTCAGGTGGGGATTGCGTCTATTCAGTCCAGCCTGGCGTTGCGCGAGGTCAAGACGGGTAGCCGTATTGCGATCCCCAAACCCGGCAAATACTGAGAGGGCTGGCGTCTTTTCAGCTTGCAGTGATCCGCTCGATCACAGGCGCCAAAGCAGGGCGCTTGTGTTGCCATTCGTCTTTGGTAATACCTAGCAGAACAACATCTATCCGCGCTCCATCCCTGAAGATGTTCTGCCGTCGCACACCTTCAATCTCAAACCCAAACTTCTGATGCATCTTCACCACCGCCGAATTCATCGCCAGCACTTCACAATTCAGCTTCTCCAGCCCCACCACGCCAAACGCGTAATCGAGCATCCAGAACTCGACCACACTGCCCAAGCCCTTACCCTGCAACCCCACGTCCAGATAAAACGCCCAATCCGCGCTCTTGTGCAAAAAGTTGATCGCATTCAACGAAACAACCCCCACCGCTTGCTCATCCTTGATCACCACAAACACTTGCTGGCGTGGATTGCCCTTTAACGAGTTCAGCCAGTTCGCATGTTCCTGCTCGGAGATTTCGTGCGAGGTGTACATGTATTTGCGCACGTCGGGCTGGTTTCGCAGGGTGCGGACGTAAGCCTGAATGGCGGGGCTGGCGTCGGTGAGAGGGAGCAATTGCATGGGATGTCGTTGTCTGGCAGGGAGGCGATTCTGAACCCGCGCTGTCGATCCGCAAAGTTTCATGTTGCCGCGTGCGGGGCGGGCCTAGGATGTTGGCACAAGATCGTCGCTTTTCATCCCGAGGGGTATCGTGCCATGAGCGCCAGTGTCGTCAAAGTGCTGTTGATTGCTGCAGCTGTATCGGTGTTGAGTGCTTGTTCGGGGGCGGGTGGGCTAACGACTACGAGTTGTTTTTCCTCGGATTGTCAGTCGCAGGAAGGGCGTAGTAATGCCAATACGCTGAAGTTTGGCGGGAACAGTATTGGCAGCAGCTTGAATCAGTACAGCTCTGGCATGTTGCATGAGGATTGATCACACATGACCTGTGGCGAGGGAGCTTGCTCCCGCTGGGTCGCGAAGCGGCCCTTTCTTTTGCCTTGAAAGATTGGGCCTGCTGCGCAGTCCAGCGGGAGCAAGCTCCCTCGCCACAGGGTTATTGGGCGGTAGGTACGGCAATCCATTCGCTTAGCGTTTGCTGATATTTGCCGGTGGCCTTGCTCAGGTGCAGCCACTGATCAACGTACAGTTTCCAGCTGATGTCATCGCGCGGCAGCAAGTAAGCCTTCTCCCCATACTGCATGAACTGATGCGGATTCACCGCGCACAGCCCCGGTTTGAGTTTCTGCTGATACAGCGCTTCCGAGGCGTCGGTGATCATCACGTCGGCTTGGTTGTCGAGCAGTTGCTGGAAGATCGTCACGTTGTCGTGCAAGGCCAGTTGCGCCTTGGGCAGGAAGGCGTGGACGAAGGCTTCGTTGGTGCCACCGGCGGGTTCGACCAGGCGCACGTTGGACTGGTTGATTTGCTCGACGCTCTGGTACTTGCTGACGTCGGCGCAGCGCACCAGCGGGATCTTGCCGTCGGTGTCGAGGGTGTTGCTGAAGTAGGCTTTTTTCTGTCGCTCCAGCGTCACCGAAATACCGCCCATGCCGATGTCGCATTTGCCGGCCTGCATGTCCGGCATCAGGGTTTTCCAGGTGGTCTGCACCCATTCGACCTTGACCCCGAGGCTGTCGGCCAGCGAACGGGCCATGGCGATGTCGATGCCTTCGAAGTCGCCGTCGGTACGTTTGAAGGTGTAGGGCTTGTAGTCGCCGGTGGTGCAGACGCGCAACTGGCCTTGTTGCTGGATGCTGTCGAGGTGTGAAGTGCTTTCCTGCGCCTGAACGGCGGTGGCCAAAGTGAGCGCACCGCAGAGGATCATCGTGCTTTTTAGAATTGTCATTGCGATCGGGTTTCCGAGAAGGAAGGTGGCCCAGTGTAGTGAAAGGCTTTTGTGGGTGTCACCCGGCCCGCGCGAGACGATCAGCCAGATCCCGCGCCTGTTGTGAGGCGAGCAGTCGCGAATCGCGGTCGAGGTCTTCACCGAGAATGGTCTTTTCGACGATCAACGCGTGCACATCGGTGATCCCGACAAAGTCGAGCCACGCTTCCACGTACGGTTTCTGAAAGTCGAACCGCTCGGCGGGCGTGGTCGATTGCGCCGAAAAATCCAGGCCACGGGCATACGCGACCACAGCAGTTTTGCCGTGCAGCAAACCTTGCGGGCCACGCTCGGGGTCGAAGCTGAAGAGGATGTCTTTCTGCGACACCAGGTCAATGTAGTGCTTGAGTTTGTAGGGAATGCTGTAATTCCACAGCGGCACTGACATCACCAGAATATCGGCACGATGCAAGTGGGCGGCGAGTGTCTCGAGTTCTTCCCAGGCCGATTGTTGGGCCGCTGTACGCGCTATTCCGCTGAGGCCTGCGTACTTGGCATTCATCGCCTCTTCACCGAACTCCGGCAGCTGCAGGCTCCACAGATCGAGGGTTTCGACGTGCGTCTGCGGATGGTGCTGGAGATGACGATCGATAAAGCTGCGGGCCACTTGCAGGGACGCGGAGCGTTGTTTGCGCGGTGAGCATTCGATGTGCAGAAGGGTGGTCACGCTAAGCCTCGACAGTTCGGGTGGACAGTGCGAGGCATTGCAACATAGCGCGCATCAAACTATAAATCGTGAATAAATCCACCATTGATCACGTATCTCACTATGTTTGACGCACTGCTGCTCAAGACGTTTGTCACGGTTGTCGATGAGGACGGCTTCAGTCGTGCCGCCGAAAAACTGCACCTGACCCAATCGGCGGTCAGCGGTCATCTGCGCAGGCTGGAAGAGCAAGTCGGCAAACCTCTGCTCAAGCGCACCACGCGCTCGCAACAGCTCACGGCTGACGGCGAGCGCCTGATCGCTTATGCGCGGACGATTCTGGCGTTGCACCGCGATGCCTGGACGCAACTCACGCGCACGCCGTTTCAGGGGCGGGTGCGAATTGGGGTTTCCGAGGATTTTGTCGAGGCGCGGTTGTTGCGCGCATTGCAGGATTGCGCGGCGCAGCACCCGGGAATGGAGATCGATGTGCAGGTGAGCATTCCGGGGACTTTGCTCAGCCAGATGCAGCAGGGCAACCTGGAAATGGTCATCGGCTCGCTGTGTGAAACCGGCGAGTCGGGGCGCTTGCTCTGGCAGGAGCCGCTGGTGTGGGCGTGGGCCGCGCAACCGCTTACGCAACTGCCGACGCCATTGCCGCTGGCGTTGTTCCCTGAGCCGTGTCCGTATCGTGAAGCGGCGCTGACCCGTTTGGCCCAGTCCGGAATCGCGCAGCGCACCGCCATGCTCTGCTCCAGCAATGCCGGTTTGCGCGCAGCGGCGCTGGCGGGATTTGCCGTGGCACCGATGCCATTGAGTCAATTGGGCCAAGGGCTGGCGGCGCTGGATGCGGAACATGGCTTGCCGGCGTTGCCGGATGCGCAGTTCCGCTTGTTCACCGCGGCTGATGCCGATCCGCAGATGATCGAAGCGGTGTCTCAGGCGATCTTCGATTTCTGTGCGGCGCGGCGGCAATAGTCGGCGCTACAGGCCGAGACCTTCCTGTACCGCCAGCAAAAGATTGTTTTCCGTCAGCGCGATGGCGTCCAGCTGCTGCCCGGTTTCAATCGACTGCATCCACCAATGGCTTTCGCCATGCTCATCCACGGTACGTAGCAAATAGGTGTCCGTGGCTGACGGATTGATCTGTACCCGTCCGGCGCCATCCTCGGTAAACCGGGCAATGGGATCAAATGTCAGGCTTTGATGATTGGCCTCGATCACCAACTGGTCGATGGCGTAATCGTGACTTTCGCCATCGGGCGAGGTTTCGCAAACGTGGGTCGGATTACGCCGAATTTTCAGGCCGACCTCGGTGACCGGTTGCAGCCACGCCTCGATGCGGTGATACAGGTCGTAGACCTGCGCCGGCCAACAATCGATCTCCAGCGCCGCATCCGCGTGGGTGTGCCGGGTTTGCTTGAGTTTGGCGGCGAGTTCGTCTGCTTTACTCATTTCGGATCCCTTGGTTTGATGTCTGCCTGTTAATCGTAGACCTTTCAACGGCGTACGGCCTTGCCTTGCGTCATGCGCTTGCAACACAAGCGTGTCGAAATCAGCACTGGCCAAGTCTGGCCAGGATCGAAAACCACGGACGCAGGCGTCCCAAGGAGCGGGTAGATGAAAAAGCTGTTTACAATTTTGGCAGTGATTGCGCTGACAGCCGGTAGCATCGGCTTGAGTTCGGCGCGTCAGTCGCAATCGAGCAAGGTGCAGGCAGAAGCAGTGGCGGGGGTGTTCGATTACTACCTGCTGACGTTGTCCTGGTCGCCGACGTTCTGCTTGACCCACAAGGATGATTCACAGTGCACCGGCAAGGGTTACGGCTTCGTGCTGCACGGTCTGTGGCCGCAATACGCCAACGGCGGCTGGCCGGAATCCTGCCCGCCGCTGACGACATTGTCGGCGGCAGAAACCGCTAAAGGCCTGACACTGTTCCCGACGAAAAAACTGCTCGATCACGAATGGTCCAAGCACGGCACTTGCAGCGGCCTCGGTGCGATGGGCTATCTGGATGAAGCGGATAAAGCCGTCGCGGCAGTGAAGGTCCCGGACGAACTGCAACCGCTCAGCTCCTCGTATTACTTCGAAGCCCAAGAGATCGCCGACCTGTTCCGCAAGGCCAATCCCGGGATTCCGGCAAACGGCATTGCGGTGATTTGCAGCGGCCCGGAACTGTCGGAAGTGCGCGTGTGCATGGGCAAGGATCTGCAGTTTGGCGCGTGTGGCAAGGGCGTGAAGACGCAATGCCGGGCGGGGGATATTCGGGTGCCGCCGTCGCGCTGATGTGAGCGGTTTCCACGTATAGAGAAGGCGCCCAATCGGGCGCCTTTTTTCTGTAGGTTTGAAGCCCCCGGCGAATTCACGCATGCTTGCGCACCTGAAAGGATAATCACGCAACATTGCAAGGAGCCTACTCATGAGCGGAAAGCCCGCCGCCCGCGTCACCGATCCGACCGCCTGCCCGCTGCCGGGACATGGCACCAATCCCATTGTCAGTGGCTCTCCAAATGTAAATTTCGACGGTCTGGCGGCTGCAAGAATGACTGACAAATCCGCCTGCGGCAGCCCGATCACGGGCGCTGTTGCGTCGACGGTGTTCATCAATGGCTTGAACGCCGCGACGTTGGACAGTACCGGGGGACACGGCAGCGTCGTCATCGGCGGTTCAGGCACTGTCATCATCGGTGACACAGTGACATCGGCTCCCTTCAGTGGCTTGCTGCCGATGCCGGTACATTTCACCGACAGGTTGAAACTGGTAAATGACGTGACCGGAGATCCCATGCCCAATCATCCTTACGTTATCCAGCGCGCTGACGGGCGCCTGGAACATGGGGAGTCTGACGCTAACGGATTTACCCACGAAGTCAGCTCGCACCTGCCTGAAACCATCAAGTTGTTTTTGGAGGAGTGAGGGATGGCTGCTGAAACGGTAACGTGCGCGAAGGGTAATAATTACAAACTTCACAAGGAGCATGCGCTGACGGATAAGAAAGATGTCAGTGACAAGTCTGTTCTGGTGGAGAGTACCAAGGCGATTGTTGTTCAGGAAAACAGGATATTCAGCGGCATGTCCTCAGTCTGATTCCCTACAAGAGCTGTCCTGTCTACATCGTCGGTCATAGCCTCGGCGGGTGGAATGGTGCGCATCTGACAAAAATCATGTCGGAATGGGGTTACAGGGTTCAGATGCTGATTACCCTTGATCCTGTTGGGGAAGGGGCTTTGGTCTGGTTAGGTTCGGATATATATCGCGAGCGTCCCGATCCGGTGACTGCGGACTGGGTCAACATCAAGGCGATGCCTACCAAAAAAGATTCCTCAGATGGGGTGGCTGAATTTGGTGAGAAGTGGCTCATCTCCTGCGGCCCTTCGTTGAATGTCAATGTAGACGCAAATCATGCAAATGCATTGGGGTTGTTTACTGCTCGTATCGCCGGGAGCAAATCGGCAGGCGATATGCTTTTTGACTCAATCATGAGGGAGTTTCCTTGATGTACAGGTTACTTCTTTGCGGGTTACTCACTATTTGCTCTGGTTGTGCGAAAGATCACGTTAAGCCTCCGGCAAACCTGAGTTTCGAATCTGTTGAAAGGGAAAACTCCTCGCTATATGTTATCCGGTATCAGTCGGATGTTGATGTGCTGGATCTTTTTGATCGCGGAGAACGAGTCGGGATGATTTCGGGCATGCTTCATTGTTCCTTGGCGGATGATCATGATTTTTCCGTGGGCAAAGCCATTCAGTTCTCTGCATTTGGCTTGATAAGATCGGAAAAAAATGAAGACGCCACAGCAAAATTTTCCTATCTCACTCGTGCATTCCTGAGTGAAACCTCCAACGACCGAAGTTCGGAAAGAGATCTGTCAGTAACAGAGCTGAACCACTTTCTCTCCGACAAACAACAAGTCCCCTGCAAAGTCGTCGTCACTGCCTACGGATACAAACCCTACTATTCAAACATCATGAATATCCCCGTCGCGGATCTACTACGGGAAATCAATAAACCCCGGTAACAGAGGCCGAGGATGTCAGGCAAATCCCCCGGCATCCACACCCAACTCCCCACGCAAAAACTCCACTAACCCCCGCTGCAACCCACTCACGGCTGACCAGCGCCAACTCCGTCGGCGCCAGTTCAGGCAAGTCCGTACACACTTGATGCTCCGGCAATACCGCCGAAGCCGGCAACACCGAACCCCCCAATCCTGAAGCCACCGCCGCTTGAATCCCGGCCAAACTGTGGCTGCCAAACGCCACCCGCCACGGCCGTTGCGCAACATCGAGCAAGCGGATCGCCCGCTGCCGATACAGGCAACCTTGCGGAAACAGCGCCAGCGGCAGCACGCCACTGGACGAATCGAAATCCGCGCCTTTGACCCTACACCAGCCGTTCCGGCCAGGTCGCCCACGCCGGGCCGCTGTCCGGTTCGCGTTTGATCAGGGCGACGTCGATGTCGCCAGCATCGAGCCGTTGGCGCAGGTGCAGGCTCATGCCGCTGATGGTTTCCAGGCGTGCGTGCGGGTGGTTGCGGGTGAAGCCGGCGAGGATCAGCGCCATGCGGCGGGCATCGAAGTCTTCCGGCATGCCGATGCGCAGGATTGCCAGATCGAAGTCGCTGGCCAGCGCTTCACGGCACAGTGCGATGCGCCGGCTGGCACTTCACAACGGACTAACCGCAAAGAACAATCGAAAATAAATCTGCGAACAGCGATCATCGAAACTCGCTGTGCGCCGATACTACTAGGCGGGACCAGGGCGTTTGCCCGGTGTATCCCGGTGGGCTACGCTCACCAACACAAGGGTTTCGGGCGTTTGCCCCTGTCGTAACTGCCCAGGACACGCTTTTGCCAATCCCCATTCACGATCCTCATCAGGCTCCCGGCGCACTCAAACGATTGCCGCTGCGCAAAGCGGCGGCGCTGTTTATCGTTGCGATATGCCTGTGCCTGTTCGGTTTGTTGTATCTGCAACTGGAGCAGTCGCACCGCCAGGATCTGGCGATGGCGAAGATGGCGTCGAGCAACCTGACCCGCGCCATGGCGCAACAGGCCGAGGACACCTTTCTGGCCGCTGATCTGGTGCTGACCAGCCTGGTCGACTGGATCGAGGACGATGGCTACGGTGCCGGCCAGAAGCCGCGTTTGCAGAAAACCTTTGCCCGACGGGTGCAGCAACTGGATCAACTGCACGGCATGTTCCTGTTCGATCGCGACGGTCAGTGGGTGATCACCTCGTTTACCGATCTGCCACGTGGCAACGGCGTGGCGGATCGCGAGTATTTCAAGTTCCACCAGCAGAACGCCTCGACGCTGGCGCACATCGGCCCGGCGATTCGCAGCCGCGAGAATGGCGAATGGATCATCCCCATCTCGAAACGCATCAACGACCGCGCCGGCAACTTCCAGGGCGTGTTGATGGCCGGGATCAAGATGTCGTACTTCGACAAGTTCTTCGAAAGCTTCAGCCTGGACAACAACGGCATCATGTTCCTCGGCCTGACTGACGGCACGCTGTTGGCGCGTCGACCTTTCGATGAGGGCCTGATCGGCTCTTCGCTGGCGCAGGGCCGGATTTACAAGACGTTGATGCCTGAGGCTTCAGCCGGTACGGCGATGATCAACTCGGTGGTCGATGGCGTCGTGCGTTTGTATGGCTACCGGCAACTGGCGTCGTATCCGTTGGTGGTGGCGGCAGCGACGTCGCGTGACGCAATTCTCAAAGGTTGGTACGAGCGCGCGTTTCAGTCCAGTGTGATCATCGCGTTGGTGATTCTCGGCGTTGGTTTGTTCGGCTGGGTGTTCATCCATCAAGTGCGCGACGGCGAACGGATCGAGAAGAACCTGCTCCGGGCGCAACGGGCACTGGAGCAGATCGCCACCCATGACAGCCTTACCGGGTTGGCCAACCGGCGGTTGTTCGAACGCTCGCTGGAAATCGAGTTTGCCCGAGGTGCGCGGCAGTCGAGTCCGGTCAGCCTGATCATGCTCGACATCGATTTTTTCAAGCGCTACAACGACGCCTATGGCCATGTCGCGGGAGATCATTGCCTGACTCAGGTGGCGCAGGTGGTGAAGAGTTGCTGTCAGCGCAAGGCTGATCTGGCCGTGCGTTATGGCGGTGAGGAATTTGCCGTATTGCTGCCGGACACCGACATCAATGGCGCACTGGCGATTGCCGGGCAAATCCGCCGTAGCGTGATGGACAAGCGCATCGCCCACAGCGGATCACCTTCGGAATATCTCACTGTGAGCCTTGGCTGCTACTCGTTCATTCCGCTGGGCAATGACAGCCCCGAGATGTTTATTCAGCGTGCCGATGCGGCGCTGTATCAGGCGAAAAACGCCGGACGCAATCGCGCCGCCGTGTTGTCGATGGACACCGTGTTCGGGGAGCTGATGCGCTCGGATCGTTGATCAGCGCGCAAACAAACAGGCCATGGCGCTTACCATGGCCTGCTCTTGTTCGTTCAGCCGCCAGTGCCACCACCCGCGCCGCCGGTGCCGCCGCCCGCTGCTCCGGTGCCACCGCCGGCACCTGAGCCCGAGCCGCTGGCGCCACCGTTAGTGCCGGTGCCGGACCCCGAAACGGAGCCGTCATTGCCATTGCCGGTGCTGCCGGAAGGTGCGCCGGGCGTACTGTTGGGCGGCATGTTCGTACCGCTGGTGGCGCCGGATTTGGTGCCGGTAGCGTCCGCGCCATCGTTGGCGGCGAAGGCTGCGGCGGAAGTGGCTGCCAGCAGGCCGGCGAGCACGAGTGAAGTCAGGGTGCGGGTAGTCATGGTAGGTCTCCAGAATAGGGCTGGTTACCTGACGTTGGTCTGAGACGCGCCACACTTGGTGCCTGCCGGGTGACGAGCGGTCGCTTCAGCCGTACGCCGCCAACTTGTGCTCAAGGCGCTGACGCACCTGGGGCCACTCGTCATCGATGATGCTGAAGCGCACCGAGTTGCGCTTGCGGCCATCCGGCATGATCCGTTCATGGCGGACGATGCCTTCCTGTTGCGCGCCGAGACGCAGGATCGCGTTTCGTGATTTCTGATTGTTCTCATCGGTGGTGAACTGCACGCGCACGCAGTCGAGTACGTCGAAGGCATGACGCAGCATCAGGTATTTGGCTTCAGTGTTGACGAAGGATTTCTGCCAGCGCGCGGCGATCCAGCTGCTGCCGATTTCCAGTTTGCGATTGAGCGGATCGATCTTCCAGAACCGCGTTGAGCCGATCACTTCGCCGCTGTCCTTCAAGACGATGACAAACGGCATGACCGTGCCGGCGTCGCGGCCATCGAGGGCTTTTTTCAGGTAATTGTCGATGGTGCCAGGCGACGGCACGACGGTGACGGTGAGGTTCCACAATTCGCCGTCAGCGGCGGCGTGGAGGAGGGCGTCGGCGTCGGCATACTGAAGCGGGCGCAGAACGATGCGCTGGCCTTGCAGCGTGGTGGGCATGGATTCGGTTCTCGGCAGTGCGGGCGAATGACGAGCGCCTATTACGCCGCAGCGGGCCGATCCGATGCAACCGGCGCGAGTATCGTGGGGTCAGAATTTTTACAGCCCATGGGCAGGAGCCTCAGCCGATGAAAAACCTGCGGATCGCCACCTACAACGTCAACGGTTTGCGCGCCCGATTGCCAAACCTGCTCGAGTGGCTCAAACGCGAGCAACCGGACATCGCTTGCCTGCAAGAACTCAAGTCACTCGACAGTGCCTTCCCCGCTGCCGAACTGGAAGCCGCCGGTTACGGGGCGATCTGGCAAGGGCAGGCGGCTTGGAACGGGGTGGCGATTCTGGCCCGTGATGCGCAACCGCTGGAGAGTCGGCGCGGGCTCCCCGGCGACCCTGATGACAAACACAGCCGTTATCTGGAAGCGGCGGTGCACGGGGTGTTGGTTGGCTGCCTGTACCTGCCCAATGGCAATCCGCAGCCGGGACCGAAGTTCGATTACAAACTGGCCTGGTTCGAACGGCTGATCAGCTACGCGAAAGATCTGCAACAGAGCGATCACCCGGTGGTGCTGGCCGGTGACTACAACGTCGTGCCCACTGACATGGACATCTACAACACCCGTTCCTGGCTCAAGGACGCGTTGCTGCAACCCGAGAGCCGCGAGTGTTACCAGCGTTTGCTGGATCAGGGCTGGACCGATTCATTGCGCCATCTGTACCCCGAGGATCGCCTCTACACCTTCTGGGATTACTTTCGTCAGCATTGGCAAACCAACTCCGGTTTGCGCATCGATCATCTGCTGCTCAATCCGGCACTGAGTCCGTATTTGCATGAGGCCGGGGTAGACGCCTGGGTGCGCAACGAGCCGCATGCCAGCGATCATGCGCCGACCTGGATTCGTATCGCTTCGCGCAAGAAGCGCTAACGGGCGATTGGCGAAATCAATTATCGAAACAGCTGCTCGATCCCGTATACATGGCGACCATCAACGCAGTGACCTGCGGCCCCATGCATAAGGATCGAGCAATGAGTGAGCCCCGCCTGAACGATGTGAAACTGTATCTGCAACGCCTCGGTTTCGCTGAGCCGCCGGCGCCGACCCTGGCCACCCTGCGCGAATTGCAATGGCGTCACACCAATGCCTTTACCTTCGAAAACCTCTCGACCATTACTGGCGCGCCGGTACTGATCGATCTGCCGTCCATCGAGCAGAAAGTCCTGCATGACGGGCGTGGCGGTTACTGCTACGAACTCAATCACCTGTTTTTTGCCCTGTTGCTCGAACTGGGCTTCGACGCGCGTGCCATCAGCGGTCGAGTGGTCATGAACCAGCCCGAAGGCACCTGGACCACGCGCACTCACCGTTTGAGTCTGGTGACCATCGATGATGTGCGTTACATCACTGACGTCGGGTTTGGCGGCATGGTGCCGACCGCACCGTTGCTGCTCGATTCCGAAGCCGAGCAAATCACCCCCCACGAACCCTATCGCATCGAAAAGCAGGTCGATGGCTACATGCTGCGCGCCAAGGTCGCCGGCGAGTGGCGGTCGATGTACCTGTTCGATCTGCAGCGCCAGGAAGACACCGACTACACCGTCGGTAACTGGTACGTCTCGACTCACCCGGAATCTCCTTTCGCCAAGCGCCTGATGGCTGCGCGCACTGGCGACGGCTGGCGCAAAACCTTGAACAACGGCAGTTTCGCCCTGCATCGCATGGGCGGTGACAGTGAGCGCCGGGAAGTCTGCGACGTCGATGAGCTGATCGAAGTGCTGCAACAGGAATTCGGTTTGCGCCTGCCGGATCAGCCACATGTGCGCCAGTCGCTGGCGCGAATGCTTGTGCCTGTCTGACGGTCAGGGTTTTGCGTCCGGCTCGAGTACGCGGCGGATTTCACCGACGGCCGCCGACAGCTTTTTCTCGAGGCTCTTGAGGTCGGCGGCGGTAATGCCTTGTTTGAACTGCCCGGAAATGGCCGGGTCATCGGCCGGCTTTCCGGCACCCTCCAGCAACACCTGGCGCAGCGTGTTGTTGATCACTGTCTGATAGCCGAAACCTTCGTTTTCCGCGACGTTGCGCGCCGCCTCGATGACGGCGTCGTCGAGCATGATGGTGATGCGGGTTTTACCCTTGGCCGGCGCCAGTGCGCCGCGTTTGCCTTGGGAGAAGTCATATTCATCTTTCATCGATCAAGCCTCTGGAAAGTACGCGCAACGTTCGCTCGGTGTGGCGACACGTGCAGAAATGATTCGTACGACATTCGCGCCGCGATAACTGTAAGCAACGACCAGCAAACGTCCCTTGCCGTCGAGACCAAGGGTGATCCAGCGTTGTTCATCGTGATCGTTGTCCTCGATCGTCAGTGCTCGTTCGTCGTGAAAGACCGGTTCGGTCTCGGCGAGGCTGACGCCTTTGTGCTTGAGTTTGTTGGCTGCGTTCTTGCTTTTGTCGTACTGAATGTCCAATGACTTCATTATGCATACTTTATATGTATAAAAAACGATGCGACCGTACCGTCGGTCGCCATGAACAGTTCAGCCTAGTGGGGGCGAGCGAAGACGCAGGAAGGGATGTGTTGCCGGATTTGTGGGGGATACAAGCCGCGGGCTAGAAGGTTGGGTGGCTACCTATCCATTATGTGACTGATAAGTTGTATACAACTCTATGGACATTTGTCCCGAGTATTGAATACAGTGTGCGCATAACAAAAACCAGGGAACCCCCCACCATGAAAACGCCCCATGTTTCACACCAACGGCCCGAGGACGAAAATCTCGGGGTCGGCGCGAATATGGCTTACGGCCTGCAACATGTTCTGACCATGTACGGCGGTATCGTTGCGGTGCCACTGATCATCGGCCAGGCGGCCGGCCTGTCGCCGGCAGACATTGGTTTGCTGATTGCTGCTTCATTGTTTGCGGGGGGGCTGGCAACACTGCTGCAAACCCTGGGTCTGCCGTTTTTTGGCTGTCAGTTGCCGCTGGTACAGGGCGTGTCGTTCTCCGGCGTAGCGACCATGGTCGCGATCGTCAGCAGTGGCGGGGAGGGCGGCTTCCAGTCGGTGCTGGGCGCAGTGATTGCCGCATCATTGATCGGCTTGCTGATTACGCCGGTGTTCTCGCGAATCACCAAGTTCTTCCCGCCGCTGGTCACCGGCATTGTGATCACCACCATCGGCCTGACGCTGATGCCGGTGGCCGCACGCTGGGCCATGGGTGGCAATAGCCACGCGCCGGACTTCGGCAGCATGCAGAACATCGGTCTGGCGGCGGTCACGCTGGTGCTGGTGTTGCTGCTGAGCAAGGTCGGCAGCTCGACCATCTCGCGTCTGTCGATCCTGTTGGCCATGGTGATCGGTACGGTGCTGGCGGTGTTCCTCGGCATGGCGGACTTCTCCAGTGTCACCACTGGCCCGATGTTCGGCTTCCCGACACCGTTCCACTTCGGCATGCCGACATTCCACTTCGCCGCGATCCTGTCGATGTGCATCGTGGTCATGGTGACGCTGGTGGAAACCTCGGCGGATATCCTGGCGGTCGGTGAAATCATCGGCACCAAGGTTGATTCCAAGCGTCTGGGCAACGGCCTGCGTGCCGACATGCTGTCGAGCATGTTCGCGCCGATCTTCGGTTCTTTCACCCAGAGCGCCTTCGCCCAGAACGTCGGGCTGGTGGCAGTGACCGGGATCAAGAGCCGCTTCGTGGTCGCCACTGGCGGTGTGTTCCTGGTGATCCTAGGCCTGCTGCCATTCATGGGGCGGGTTATTGCAGCGGTGCCGACTTCGGTGCTCGGCGGCGCCGGTATCGTGCTGTTCGGCACGGTTGCCGCGAGTGGGATTCGTACACTGTCGAAGGTTGATTACCGCAACAACGTCAACCTGATCATCGTGGCGACGTCGATCGGTTTCGGCATGATCCCGATTGCTGCGCCGAACTTCTACGATCACTTCCCGAGCTGGTTCGCGACCATTTTCCACTCGGGCATCAGCTCGTCGGCGATCATGGCGATCCTGCTCAACCTCGCGTTCAACCACTTCACCACCGGTAACTCCGATCAGCAGTCGGTGTTTGCGGCAGCGGAAGAGCGCACCCTGCGTTATCGCGATCTGGATGCGTTGCGCGAAGGCGACTACTTCAGCGACGGCAAACTGCATGACTGCGATGGCAAGGAAGTGCCGGTGATCGAGCCGGATGATCACGACCACGGACATGGCGCGCCGAAAGCGCAGGCGAAGAGCAGCGAGCATGTCTGACCGCTGTGCCTGAATAGAAAAGGGCCGATCTGTTTTGAACAGATCGGCCCTTTTTCATGTGAAGATCAAAGGATCGCAGCCTTCGGCAGCTCCTACAGGGATCGGTGGTCTGCGATCTTTTGATCTTTTCGGCCGCCCACAAAAAAGCCCCTGAATCTTTCGATTCAGGGGCTTTGCTATTTGGCTCCACAACCTGGACTCGAACCAGGGACCCAATGATTAACAGTCATTTGCTCTACCAACTGAGCTATTGCGGAATTGGTGTGTATGTTACTGATTCAAAAAGAGAAGTCAAGCGCGAGGTGGAAAAAACTGAAATTCATCAGGACAGACGGTGGTTTGTCAGCGATTGGCGGTTACCAGAACCGTAGCAGAGGTCTACCATGGCCGCCCGGAAGTGGTAACACGCGCTGCCGGCCATTCGCCGAAAAGGTACGCGCCATGAACCAGACAACCCGCAAAAACCAGGTGTTCGCATGAGCATCGCGCAAATCAGCCTGCCGAAAGGGGTAGGGCCTCACGCCGAGAAACTCTTCGACGCGATCACTCAGGCCAGCACCGCTGAAGAATTGAACCGTGCCGGCGGTAAGGCCGAGGGTTTTGTCCTTGGGCTTGAAAGCGCCAAGGCGATCAAGAGTCAGATCGCCGAATCGCTCTACGTCGCCTATGACGATGCGGCCAGTCAGCGCGCGAGTGAACTGGCTTAACTGCCGAAGGTGATCGTGCCGAGCAGCAATTTGGCGTAGGCCGCAGTCGCCGCCAGTTGCACCAGCCACAAGGCCAGGCCACCGAGAAACACCCCGGCGGCAACTTGCAGCACCAGGCTTTTTTCGCGTTTGGCCGATGCGCGAGGGATGAAGTCATCCAGATCGTCACGGTCGGCGCGCAGGTTGTCGTTTTTCATTTGGTTTCTCGCAGAATTCTCGGATGTACACAAACCCTGTAGGAGTGAGCCTGCTCGCGATAGCGGTGTGTCAGGCAGTGAAGCGTCAACTGATCCGACGCTATCGCGAGCAGGCTCACTCCTACAGTTTTGATTTGTGTGCAGTTTAGAGGGAATGTTGCATTCCTTCGGACAAATAAAAAACGGGAAGCCCAAGGCTTCCCGTTTTTCATCACGCAGCGAAATCAGATGACCTGAACGATCGCATCCGTCACAGCCTTGATGTTGCTCTGGTTCAGTGCGGCCACGCAGATGCGACCGGTGTCCAGGGCGTAGATGCCGAACTCGTTACGCAGACGATGCACTTGTTCAGTGGTCAGGCCCGAGTAGGAGAACATCCCGCGCTGACGACCGACGAAGCTGAAGTCGCGGCCCGGTGCTTTTTCCGCCAGCAGGGCAACCATCTGCTCGCGCATGCCGCGAATGCGCAGACGCATTTCGGCCAGCTCGGCTTCCCACTGCGCACGCAGTTGCGGGCTGTTCAACACCGCAGCGACGATGCTTGCACCGTGGGTCGGCGGGTTGGAGTAGTTGGTGCGGATCACGCGTTTGACTTGCGACAGTACGCGCGCGCTTTCTTCTTTCGATTCGCTGATGATCGACAGCGCACCCACGCGCTCGCCGTACAGCGAGAACGACTTGGAGAACGAGCTCGAAACGAAGAAGGTCAGGCCGGACTCAGCGAACAGGCGCACGGCAGCGGCGTCTTCGTCGATACCGTCGCCGAAACCCTGGTAAGCCATGTCGAGGAACGGCACATGACCTTTGGCCTTGACCGCTTCCAGCACGTTGTTCCAGTCCGCCGGGGTCAGGTCGACGCCGGTCGGGTTGTGGCAGCAAGCGTGGAGGATAACGATCGAGCCGTTCGGCAGGGCGTTGAGGTCTTCGAGCATGCCGGCACGGTTAACGTCGTGAGTGGCGGCGTCGTAGTAGCGATAGTTCTGCACCGGGAAACCGGCGGTTTCGAACAGCGCACGGTGGTTTTCCCAGCTCGGGTCGCTGATCGCGACGACGGCGTTCGGCAGCAGTTGCTTGAGGAAGTCGGCACCGATTTTCAGGGCGCCGGTCCCGCCGACGGCCTGCGTGGTGATGACGCGACCGGCGCTGATCAGCGGCGAGTCGTTACCGAACAGCAACTTTTGCACGGCCTGGTCGTAGGCAGCGATGCCATCGATCGGCAGGTAACCGCGCGAAGCGTGTTGAGCGACGCGAATCGTCTCGGCTTCGATAACGGCGCGCAAAAGTGGAATTCGCCCCTCTTCGTTGCAGTAAACACCCACGCCCAGGTTGACCTTGTCGGTCCGGGTATCGGCGTTGAATGCTTCGTTGAGGCCCAGGATTGGATCGCGGGGTGCCATTTCGACAGCGGAGAACAGGCTCATTATTACGGCGGCTCTGAATGGATAGTGGAGGGACGTGTGGCGCTCCAGCCGAATGCACTAGAGCGGTGCACAAACGGGGAGCTAGTATAGAGGCCATCTGCGAGCAATGGCGACAGGCGAATCGGCTTTTCAGGTAAGTTTTTCCGATTATTTCTCGACCGTTAGTCGATTGGCCGTGTCAGAGTCTTTACCGGATGTAGGACGTTTGCCTTGAAAGGTGAGGCAATCGCCACCACATTGAGCACAATCCAGGTTTTTTTTTGCGCGACACCGGTCGTTTGCGGTCGTCCCCGTGGTGTTCCGCTTTGCTCGGAGTACCGCGATCCCAGAGGTGTATATGTCCGAATTCCAGCTCGTCACCCGCTTCGAGCCCGCCGGCGATCAGCCGGAAGCCATTCGCCAACTGGTCGAGGGTATCGAAGCCGGGCTGGCGCACCAGACGCTGCTCGGTGTGACCGGCTCGGGCAAGACCTTCAGCATCGCCAATGTCATCTCGCAGATCCAGCGCCCGACGCTGGTGCTGGCGCCGAACAAAACCCTCGCTGCGCAGTTGTACGGCGAGTTCAAGGCGTTCTTCCCGAACAACGCCGTCGAATATTTCGTTTCCTACTACGACTACTATCAGCCCGAAGCCTACGTGCCGTCGTCCGACACCTTCATCGAGAAGGATGCGTCGATCAACGACCACATCGAACAAATGCGTCTGTCCGCGACCAAAGCGCTGTTGGAGCGCAAGGACGCGATCATCGTCACCACGGTGTCGTGCATCTACGGTCTGGGTAGTCCGGAAACCTATTTGAAGATGGTCCTGCACGTCGATCGCGGCGACAAGCTCGATCAGCGTGCACTGCTGCGCCGTCTGGCCGACCTGCAATACACCCGCAACGACATGGATTTTGCCCGCGCGACCTTCCGCGTGCGTGGTGATGTGATCGACATTTACCCGGCGGAATCCGATCTTGAAGCGATCCGCATCGAGTTGTTCGATGACGAAGTCGAAAGCATTTCCGCATTCGACCCGCTGACCGGCGAAGTCATCCGCAAGATGCCGCGTTTCACTTTCTACCCGAAGAGCCACTATGTGACGCCACGGGAAACCCTGCTCGATGCCATCGAACACATCAAGGTCGAATTGCAGGAGCGTCTCGAATACCTGCGCAGCAACAACAAACTGGTCGAGGCTCAGCGTCTGGAGCAGCGCACGCGTTTCGACCTGGAAATGATCCTCGAACTGGGTTACTGCAACGGCATCGAAAACTACTCACGTTATCTGTCCGGACGTCCGGCCGGCGCGGCGCCGCCTACGCTTTACGATTACCTGCCGGCGGATGCCTTGCTGGTGATCGACGAGTCCCACGTCAGCGTGCCGCAGGTCGGCGCGATGTATAAGGGCGACCGTTCGCGCAAGGAAACCCTGGTTGAATACGGCTTCCGCCTGCCGTCGGCGCTGGATAACCGGCCGATGCGTTTTGACGAGTGGGAAGGGGTTAGCCCGCAGACCATTTTTGTCTCGGCGACACCAGGTAACTACGAAGCCGAACATGCCGGGCGCGTGGTCGAGCAACTGGTGCGTCCGACCGGTCTGGTCGACCCACAGATTGAAGTGCGCCCGGCGCTGACGCAGGTCGACGATCTGCTGTCGGAAATCTCCAAGCGCGTGGCAATCGAAGAGCGCGTGCTGGTCACCACGCTGACCAAGCGCATGGCCGAAGACCTCACTGATTACCTCGCCGACCACGGCGTGCGTGTGCGTTATCTGCACTCGGACATCGACACCGTTGAGCGCGTGGAGATTATCCGTGACCTGCGTCTCGGCACGTTCGATGTGCTGGTCGGGATCAACCTGCTGCGTGAAGGTCTGGACATGCCGGAAGTGTCGCTGGTGGCGATTCTCGACGCCGACAAGGAAGGTTTCCTGCGTTCCGAACGCTCGCTGATCCAGACCATTGGCCGGGCGGCGCGTAACCTCAATGGCCGGGCGATTCTCTACGCCGATCGCATGACCGGTTCGATGGAGCGGGCGATTGGCGAGACCGAGCGTCGTCGCGACAAGCAGATAGCTTTCAACCTGGAAAACGGCATCATCCCGAAAGGCGTGTTCAAGGATGTCGCCGACATCATGGAAGGCGCCACCGTGCCGGGCTCGCGCAGCAAGAAGCGCAAGGGCATGGCCAAGGCCGCCGAAGAGAACGCCAAGTACGAAGCCGAATTGCGTTCGCCGAGCGAGATCACCAAACGCATTCGTGCGCTGGAAGAGAAGATGTATCAGCTGGCGCGGGATCTGGAGTTTGAAGCAGCGGCGCAGATGCGCGATGAGATTGCCAAATTGCGCGAACGCCTTTTGGCTGTGTAAGGATGATCGTTCCCACGCTCTGCGTGGGAATGCAGCCCCGGACGCTCCGCGTCCGCTGTGACGCAGAGCGTCACCGGAGTCATTCCCACGCGGAGCATGGGAACGATCAGTTGCAGTTAGTGGGATTCCCCAGCCTTCAATCCTTGTGGCAATTTCTTGGTCAACAAAATCGCCAGCATGCTCACCCCCAGCGCAATCCCGACAAAGTGAAACGCATCGTTGTAAGCCATGATCGCCGCCTGCTGATGGACGATCTCACTCAACTTGCCCAGCGCCGCCGTATCACTGCCAAACCGATCCGTCATCGACGCCAGTCGCTCCGCCACCTGCGGATTGGTCGGCACTACCGCTTCACGCAAATAATCAAAATAAGTCTTGGTGCGCGCATCCAGTAATGTCGCGAGCAAGGCAATACCGATCGCTCCGCCCAGGTTGCGCAGGATATTAAAGAGGCTCGACGCCGAGCCCGCATCCTGCGGCAGGATGTACGCCGTGGCGATCAGCGAAATGGTCACCATGATCAATGGCTGCCCCAGCGCCCGAATAATCTGGATCTGATTGAACTGTGGCCCGGCGAAGTCCGGGTTGAGCACCCCCGACGAAAAACTCGCCAGACCAAACAATCCGAACCCGAGCGTGCACAGCCATTTCGGCGAGACGAACTTCATCAGCTTCGGCACCAGCGGAATCAGGAACAACTGCGGCACGCCCATCCACATGATCACTTCGCCGATCTGCAGGGCGTTGTAGTTCTGGATCTGCGCAAGGTACAGCGGCAACAGGTAGATCGAGCCGTACAACCCGACACCCATGCCCAGGCTGGAAATACTCGATAAGCCGAAGTTGCGGTTACGCAGAATGCCGAGGTTGATCAGCGGATTCGGTTTGGAGATCTGCACGATCACAAAGGTGATCAGACTCACCAGCGCAATGCTGCCCAGCGTCACGATCAGGCTCGATTCGAGCCAGTCCTTGCGATGGCCTTCTTCCAGAAATACCTGCAAGCAACCGAGGCCAATCCCTAGCGTGAGGATGCCGGTGTAGTCGGTGCTTTTGAGCAATTCCCAGTGCGCTTCTTTCTTCTCCAGCCCGTACATCAGGCCGGCGATCATGATCAGGCCCGGCGGGATGTTGATGTAGAAGATGTATTCCCAACCCCAGTTTTCCGTAAGCCAGCCGCCCAGCGTCGGGCCGATGGACGGCGCAAAAGTGGCGGTCATGGCAAACATCGCCATGCCTTTGGCGCGGTGATGTTCAGGGAGTTTGATCAGGGTCAGGGTGAACGCCAGCGGGATCAGCGCGCCGCCGGTGAATCCCTGCATGGCGCGAAAGACGATCATGCTCTCCAGGCTCCAGGCCATCGAACACAGCAGCGAAGACACCAGAAACCCCAGCGACACCCACACCGCCAAGCGCCGCGCCGAGAGCAGCTGCACCAGCCACGCGGTCAACGGGATCATGATGATTTCCGCGACCAGATAAGAGGTGGAAATCCACGAGCCTTCTTCCAGCGTCGCCGACAACGCACCCTGAATGTCTTTGAGCGATGAGTTGGTGATCTGGATGTCGAGCACGGCCATGAAGGCGCCGAGCATCACGCTCATCACCGCAATCCAATCGCGCCGGGTCGGTTCGCCGACCGGGCGGATCAGCGAATCACCGGCCATTGTCCGGGGCGTCTTTGATGTTCACGGTGGCGGTGGCGGACATGCCCGGGCGGATTTTGCCGTGCAACGGGTTGTCGGCCTTGAAGGTCAGTTTCACCGGAATCCGCTGCACGACTTTGGTGAAGTTGCCGGTGGCGTTGTCTGGCGGCAGCAGGCTGAACTGTGCGCCGGACGCGGCGAACAGACTGTCGACCCGCGCTTCGATCGGCGTGTCGCCGTACGCGTCGAAGGTCAGCTCGGCTTTTTGCCCGGGCTGCATGTGACCGATCTGGGTTTCTTTGAAGTTGGCCTGCACCCAGATGTCTTCGTCCGGAACGATCGACAACAGGTAAGCGCCGGCCTGCACCACTTGGCCGTTGCGCGCGGCACGCTGGCCGACGAGGCCGCTGATCGGCGCGTGGATTTCGCTGCGGGTCAGGTTGAGTTCGGCTTGCGCGAGATCGGCGCGGGCGTTGGCGATCTGTGCATCGAGGCGTTTGATTTCCGCGTTCAAGGCGTTGACCTGTTGGCGCTGACCTTGCGCATCAGCCTGCGCCTTGGCCACTTGCGAGCGGGCAATGTGAGTGTCGGCGGAGAGGGTGGTCACGCGTTCCTCAGAGACATAACCGGGTTTGCGCAGGGTTTCCGCCCGCGACAAATCCATTTGCGAACGGCCCAGCGTCGCTTGTGTGGTCGCCACTTGCGCATCGCTGGCGGCGATCAGGCTCGATTGCTGGGTGAGTTTGCTTTGCGCTTGCAAGCGTTCGGCTTCGCGGGTGGCGAGGGCGGCATTGGCGCGGTCCACGGCCAGATGGAAATCGTTCGGCTCAAGGCGTACCAGCAATTGGCCTTTTTCGACGTGTTGATTGTCCTGCACCAGCACTTCATCGATGCGCGCGCTCAGTTGGCTCGACACACGGGTGATTTCGCCCTGGACATAGGCGTTGTCGGTGCTTTCAAAAAAGCGTCCCTTGAAAAACCAATGAGCGAAAAAGCCCCCGGCAATCAGCAGGACGAGCAGCAGGAAAATCAACAGGCGACGCTTGAGTTGGGCAGGCATGGGCAAACTGTAGTCGAGGAATTGTAAGGAAAGTTATCAGCGGCTGAATCTCGCATACAGCCGATAAACGGTAAATGCCCACGGTTGATATTCGGCCATTCACTGCGGCTTACGCGCGTTACAGACGCAAACTTGGCTTAAATGCCCTGTCTGCTGGAGCGGGGCGGGTGTCGCCTGTTACCATTCGCCGCTTGATTGTTTTGCTTTTCATTCTTTTCGAGACATGCCATGACCACCGTCCGCACTCGCATCGCGCCATCGCCTACCGGGGATCCCCACGTAGGTACCGCTTACATCGCATTGTTCAACTACTGCTTTGCCAAGCAGCATGGTGGTGAGTTCATCCTGCGGATCGAAGACACCGACCAGTTGCGTTCGACCCGCGAGTCCGAACAGCAGATCTTCGACGCCCTGCGCTGGTTGGGTATCGACTGGAGCGAAGGCCCGGACGTTGGCGGCCCGCACGGCCCGTATCGCCAGAGCGAGCGCGGCGACATTTACCAGAAGTATTGCCAGCAACTGGTTGAAATGGGCCACGCGTTCCCATGCTTCTGCACCGCTGAAGAGCTGGATCAGATGCGCGCCGAGCAAATGGCTCGCGGCGAAACCCCACGCTACGACGGTCGCGCACTGCTGTTGTCGAAAGAAGAAGTCGCGGCCCGTCTGGCGGCTGGCGAACCGCACGTGATCCGCATGAAAGTGCCAAGCGAAGGCGTCTGCGTGGTGCCGGACATGCTCCGTGGCGACGTCGAGATCCCGTGGGATCGCATGGACATGCAAGTGCTGATGAAGACCGACGGCCTGCCGACGTACTTCCTCGCCAACGTGGTCGATGACCACCTCATGGGAATCACCCACGTATTGCGTGGCGAAGAATGGCTGCCATCGGCGCCGAAACTGATTCTGTTGTACGAATACTTCGGCTGGGAACAACCGGAGCTGTGCTACATGCCGCTGCTGCGTAACCCGGACAAGAGCAAGCTGTCCAAGCGCAAGAACCCGACTTCGGTAACGTTCTACGAGCGCATGGGCTTCATGCCGGAAGCGATGCTCAACTACCTCGGTCGCATGGGCTGGTCGATGCCGGATGAGCGCGAGAAGTTCTCGCTGCAGGAAATGGTCGACAACTTCGACCTCAAGCGTGTCTCGCTCGGCGGGCCGATCTTCGACATCGAGAAGCTCTCGTGGCTTAACGGTCAGTGGCTGCGTGATCTGCCGGTGGAAGAATTCGCCAGCCGCTTGCAGACCTGGGCGCTGAACCCGGAATACATGATGAAGATCGCACCGCTGGTGCAGGGTCGCGTTGAAACCTTCAGCCAGGTTGCTCCGCTGGGCGGGTTCTTCTTCGCTGGCGGCGTCAATCCGGATGCCAAGCTGTTCGAATCGAAAAAGCTTTCGGGCGATCAGGTTCGCCAGTTGATGCAGTTGATCCTGTGGAAGCTGGAAAGCCTGCGTCAGTGGGAGAAGGACAACATCACCGCAACGATTCAGGCGGTGGTTGAATCGCTGGAGCTGAAACTGCGTGATGCCATGCCGCTGATGTTTGCTTCGATAACCGGTCAGGCAAGCTCGGTGTCGGTGCTCGATGCGATGGAAATCATCGGCCCGGATCTGACCCGTTTCCGCCTGCGTCAGGCGATCGACCTGTTGGGCGGCGTGTCGAAGAAAGAAAACAAAGAGTGGGAAAAGCTGCTGGCCGCTATCGCCTGATAGCTTAACCCCCCTGTAGGAGCTGCCGAAGGCTGCGATCTTTTGATGTTGATCTTTAAACGGCAACGTCAAAAGATCGCAGCCTGCGGCAGCTCCTACAGGGGCATGCTTTATCCCAAGTCCCGGATTTTCGGGAGGAGGGCGGTAAGTGGTTGTTATGCCGACGAAAAGTTTTGATTTTTTTCAAAAATAAGTTTGACAGGCTTTCGATACACCCTTAAGATTCGCCCCGTCCTCAGCGATGACATCAACGATGAGGGGCTATAGCTCAGCTGGGAGAGCGCCTGCATGGCATGCAGGAGGTCAACGGTTCGATCCCGTTTAGCTCCACCAATTTTACACTTCGAGGTCTGGCCACACCGGCCTTGAAGCGATCAACACTCAGCGTTGATCAGTTGTATAGAAGGGTTTGCGTCCCCTTCGTCTAGTGGCCTAGGACACCGCCCTTTCACGGCGGTAACAGGGGTTCGAGTCCCCTAGGGGACGCCAGTTTTACAGAAGTGATGTTGCAAGATGTCACTCCGCCGCGAGGCGAAAAATCCGGGGCTTTAGCTCAGCTGGGAGAGCGCCTGCATGGCATGCAGGAGGTCAGCGGTTCGATCCCGCTAAGCTCCACCAATTTTACAAGTTCAAGGTCTGGCCACACCGGCCTTGAATCGATCAGCTCTCAGCACTGATCAGTTGTATAGAAGGTTTGTGTCCCCTTCGTCTAGTGGCCTAGGACACCGCCCTTTCACGGCGGTAACAGGGGTTCGAGTCCCCTAGGGGACGCCACGATTACCCGCTCTGCGGGATTTATAAGGGTCATTCAATTATTGAATGGCCCTTTTGTTTGTCTGGCGTTTGGCCAACTCTCCTTTTTCCTTACACTGTGCTTCAGACCAGCGGTCATATTCTTGACTTGCGGAATATTATTATGCGAATAATATTCTAGTCGTAATATTCGGAGGCAACGATGAACGATAAAAAAGCTCAAACCCGCGAACGCATCCTCAAGGCTGCCAGCTCCGCACTGATTCAGCGCGGCCCGGCAGACCCTAGCGTGGGCGAAGTGATGGGCGCGGCCGGCCTCACCGTCGGTGGCTTCTATGCGCACTTCGAAAGCAAGGACGCGATGATGCTTGAAGCGTTCAAGCAATTGCTCGGTCGCCGCCGCGACCTGATTGCCGACATGGACAGCGAACTGACTGGTGAAGAACGCCGCGCGCTGGTCGCTGCGTTCTACCTGTCGCGCAAGCACCGCGACTCCAGCGAGGCGGCGTGCCCGATTCCTGCTTCCATCGGCGAACTGGGGCGTTTGCCGGATTCGTTCCGCCTCGCGCTGAACGAACACCTGGAGTTGATGGTTGCGCAGTTGGCGGCCAGTCCTGAGGACACCGATAAAGCTCTGGCCGACATGGCCTTGATGGTGGGTGGTCTGGCCCTCGCAAGAGCGCTGGGCCCGGGAGATTTATCCGATCGATTGCTGCGCGCTGCCAAGTCGGCGGTGCGTTGACCTGAAGGCAACAGGCCTGAGGAGAGAGCGATGAGCACGTTGAAATGGGTTCGTGGCGTTAATGGCACCTTGGGCTGGATTGCACCGAAGCGGGTAGCGAGCAAGATGCGTTCGGTATTCATGACGCCGCGCGCGCTGCCGTTGCGCGATTGGGAATTGCCGCTGTTGGCCAATTCCGAGCGGATTACCCTGCGCTTCGGCCTGTCGGCGCTGCGCTGGGGCCAAGGTCCGACCGTGCTGCTGATGCACGGCTGGGAAGGCCGGCCGACTCAATTCGCGTCATTGATCACCGCGCTGGTCGAAGCCGGCTACACCGTCGTCGCACTCGATGGTCCGGCCCACGGTCGCTCGCCGGGGCGTGAGGCCAATGTCGTGCTGTTCGCTCGGGCGATGCTCGAAGCGGCGGCCGAGTTACCGCCACTGCAAGCCGTTATCGGCCACTCCATGGGCGGTGCCAGTGCCATGCTCGCCGTGCAATTGGGCTTGCGCACCGAAACCCTCGTGAGTATCGCCGCACCGGCGCGCATTCTGGGTGTGCTACGCGGATTCGCCCGCTACATGGGCATGCCGCCGCGAGCGCGCTCCGCGTTCATTCGTCAGGTCGAGCAGGATGTCGGCATGCGTGCCGCCACGCTGGACGTTGCGCACTATCAACTGGATATGCCCGGGCTGATCGTGCATGCCGAGGACGATACCTTCGTCTCGGTCAAAGAGTCACAGCTGATCCACGAATCCTGGTTCGACAGCCGCTTGTTGCGCCTTGAAGGCGGCGGTCATCAGCGCGTACTCGCCGACCCTCGGGTGATTGATGGAGTGTTATCACTGCTGGCCGGCCGCAGCCTTCAGGCGCGCCAATCGGCGTGAGCTCCGTTACACTGCCCCGGTTGAATACATTGACCGGGAGTGGGGCATGGGCTGGGATCGGGCAACGCCGTTTACCATTGATCTGCAAGTAGGCGCCGAAGACATCGACGGTCTGGGCCACGCGAACAACGCGGTGTACGTGACCTGGCTCGAACGCTGCGCCTGGCGCCACTCGCAGCGTCTGGGGCTGGACCTGGTCGAATATCGGCGGCTGGACCGGGCGATGGCCGTGGTCCGCCATGAAATCGATTATCTGGCGGCGGCCTATGAAGGCGACGAACTGCAATTGGCGACCTGGATCGTCGATTGGGATCAGCGCCTGAAAATGACCCGGCATTTCCAGCTCAAGCGTCCGAGCGACAACACCACGCTGTTGCGCGCGCAGACCACGTTCGTCTGCATCGAACTGTCCACTGGCAGGCCCAAGCGCATGCCGGCCGAGTTTATCGAAGGCTACGGCCCGGCGATCCAAATCCCCGCCTGACCCGATCCCTGTAGGAGCTGCCGCAGGCTGCGATCTTTTGATCTTGATCTTTAAAAAACAACATCAAAAGATCGCAGCCTGCGGCAGCTCCTACAGGGGTTACCGCTTTGTGGCTGCAATCCAGTAAACTGCGGCACGTTTTTTCTTCAAGTAGTGTTTCCCCATGCAAATTGCTCTGGCGCCCATGGAGGGGTTGGTCGACGACATCCTCCGCGACGTGTTGACCCGCGTTGGCGGCATCGACTGGTGCGTGACCGAATTCATTCGGGTCAACGACCAGTTGCTCACGCCGGCGTACTTCCACAAGTTCGGCCCGGAGCTGCTCAACGGCGCCCGTACCGCATCCGGCGTGCCATTGCGCGTGCAATTGCTCGGTTCCGACCCGGTCTGTCTGGCGGAAAACGCGGCACTGGCCTGCGAACTCGGCTCTGAAGTGATCGACCTCAACTTCGGTTGCCCGGCCAAGACCGTGAACAAATCCCGTGGCGGGGCGGTGCTGCTCAAGGAGCCTGAACTGCTCAACCAGATCGTCGAGCATGTGCGTCGCGCAGTACCGGCGCACATTCCGGTCACCGCGAAGATGCGCCTCGGTTTCGACAGCCCGGATGGCTCGCTGGTCTGCGCCACGGCGTTGGCCGAAGGCGGCGCCGAACACATCGTGGTTCACGCCCGTACGAAAATGGACGGCTACAAACCGCCCGCACATTGGGAGTGGATTCCGCGCGTACAAGACGTGGTCAAAGTCCCGGTGTTCGCCAACGGCGATATCTGGAGCGTCGAAGACTGGCGCCGTTGCCGCGAAATCAGCGGTGTCGAAGACATCATGCTCGGTCGCGGTCTGGTGTCGCGCCCGGATCTGGCCAGACAGATTGCCACTGCCCGCGCCGGCGAAGAAGTCATTGAGATGAGCTGGGCCGAGCTGATGCCGTTGATTCAGGACTTCTGGCTGCAAGCCAAGGCGCAGATGACCGCGCGGCAATCGCCGGGCCGTTTGAAGCAATGGCTGGCGATGCTGACGCGCAATTATCCCGAAGCGACCGAGCTGTTCACGGTGTTGCGCCGTGAAACCGAACCCGATCATGTCTCGCGCTTGCTCGGTCTACCGGTCGCTGAAGCGGCCTGAAAAAATCTGTAAATCCGCTGCAAAGAAAGGACGCCAATGGCGTCCTTTTTTATGCTCGCTATTCCAGCATCAATTTCAGATCTTCCAGCGCCATCGGTCGACTGTGCAGATAACCCTGATACAAATGGCAGCCCAAACCTTGCAGGAATGCCAGTTGCTCCGGCGTTTCCACGCCTTCGGCAATCACCTCAAGTTCCAGGCTGCGCGCCATGGCAACGATGGCGCGGATGATTTCGGCATCGTTCGGATCAGTCGTCGCATCGCGAATAAACGACTGATCGATTTTCAGCGTGTCCACTGGCAGGCGCTTGAGGTAGGTCAGCGATGAGTAACCGGTGCCGAAATCGTCCATGGCAAAACTCACGCCGAGCTTTTTCAAACGACGCATTTTGCTGATGGTGTCTTCGAGGTTCTGGATGACGATGCCTTCGGTGATTTCCAGTTTCAGCAGCGAGCAGGGCAGGCCGTGGCTGGTCATGCTGTGTTCGATGCGTTCGACGAAGTCGTTCTGGCGGAACTGCCGTGGGCTGATGTTGACGCACAGGCTGAAGTTGAACGGATCGACCAGTTTCAGGGCGATCAGTTGTTTGAATGCTTCGCAGGCTTCATCGAGGATCCACGTGCCGACTTCAAGAATCAGCCCGCTGTCTTCCAGCACTTTGATGAACTCGGTGGGCGATTGCGCGCCGAGCTCTGGGTGATTCCAGCGCACCAGCGCTTCGGCGCCGATGATGCGATTATCCCGCGCGTCGATCTGCGGCTGGAAGTGCACATTGAATTCGCCGCGTGACAACGCCAGGCGCAAGTCGGTCTCCATGCGCAGCCGTTCGCTGGCGGCCTTCTGCATGGTGTTGTGGTACATCTGCGTAGTGTTGCGCCCGGAATCCTTGGCCCGGTACAGGGCAATGTCGGCGCGTTTGAGCAGGTCGGTCGGGGTCGAGCCGTGGTCGGGAATCAGTGCCACGCCGATGCTCGGGGTCACTTGCAGGCGCTGGCCGTCGAGGAACATCGGCTCCGAGAGCAATTCACGCAGGGTGTCGGCCAGCGAGCGGACTTGCGCGCTGACTTCGTTGCGCGAACCTTCGAGGCCACTGAGCAGCACCACGAATTCATCGCCGCCGAGGCGCGCCACCGTGTCTTCCATGCGCACGCTGGCTTCGAGCCGCGCGGTGATGATCTTCAGCACCGTGTCGCCGACCGGATGGCCGAGCGAATCGTTGATGTGCTTGAAGTGATCGAGGTCGAGAAACAGCAGCGCGCCGCGCAGGTTGTGGCGTTTGAGCAGGGCGATCTGCTGGCTCAGGCGATCCATCAGCAGGGCGCGATTCGGCAGGTTGGTCAGCGGGTCGTGGTACGCCAAGTGACGGATCTGCGCTTCGGCGTTTTTCAGCAGGCTGACGTCCCGCGCCGTCAGCAGCAGGCAGGCGGTTTCATTGAGGGTGATCGGCTCGACCGAGACTTCCACGGTCAGCAGTTCGCCGCGTTTGTTGCGCCCGAGCATTTCCTGATGATGCACGCGGCCCTTGATCTGCAACTCGGCGAGTAACGCCGAACGCTGTTTCTCTTCGGCCCAGATACCTACCTGATAAACCGTTTTGCCGACGACATCTTCAGCGCGATAGCCGGTGAGGCGGCAGAAGCCGTCGTTGACCTCAAGATAACGTCCGGTGTCGCGCTCGGTGATGGTGATCGCGTCGGGGCTGGAGTGGAATGCTTTGGCGAATTTCTCCTCGCTGGCCTTGAGCGCCGCTTCCGAACGCTGCTGCTGGGTAATGTCGCGCAGGGTGGTGACGATGCACGGCTGATCGCCGACGCTGATCTGCCGACTGGAAATCACGCAGGTCAGCGACTGGCCGTCCTTGTGCTGAACGATGATCGCGACGTTGCTCAAACCTTGTTCGCGAATCACCCGTTCAATGCGTTGCAGGCTTTTCGCCGAGGCGTCCCACAGGCCGATTTCTTCAGCGGTGTGGCCGATGACGTCGGCGGCGCTCCAGCCGAAGGTCTGACTAAAACTGGAATTGATCTCGATGAATTCGCCGCTGTCCTGGCGCGTGACGCAAATCGGGTCGGGGCTGACCTGGAACAGCGTGGCGAATTTTTCTTCCGAGGCCACCAGGCGTTGTTCGCGCTCGACCTGGTCGGTGATGTCGAGCAGCGTGCCGGCCATGCGCAACGGTGCGCCGCTTTCATCGCGGTAGAGGCGGGCGCGGCTTTCCAGATAACGTGAGCTGCCGTCCGGCAGTTGCACGCGATAGGTCAGTTGATAATTGCCTGCCGGGCCTTCGCGCAGGCTGCGGTAGGCGTCGCGCATGCTGTCGCGCTCTTCGCCGGGCACGCCTTCGAAAAACTCGTCGAACGACTCGTGGAACGGTTTTGGCTCCAGCCCGTGCAATTGCGCGGCCCGCGCCGAGCCGTAGAGCATGCCGCTGGGAATATGCCAGTCCCACGTGCCGAGTTGCGCCGAGTCCAGCGCCAGATCGAGACGTTCCTGGCTGTCCTTCAATGCATGTTCGGCGGCTTTGCGTTCGGTGGTGTCGAGGAAGGTGCTGAGCAGATACGGCTGACCTTCGAGTTCGACCTTCTGTGCGCTGAGTATGCCGTCGTGAATCTGCCCATTGCTGGCGCGAAACTGCACCTCCATGCTGATCAGTTCACCCTTGGCCTTGGTTTTCTTGACCAGTTCGGCGCGTTGCTCCGGGTGCACCCACAGCCCCAGCTCCAGCGTGGTGCGGCCAATCGCGCTCTGCACCGGCCAGCCGAAGAGGCTTTCAAAATACTGGTTGGCTTCACTGATCAGGCCGTCTTCCTGACGGGTCAGCAGAACCATGTTCGGGCACAGATGAAACAGTGTGGCGAAACGTTTCTCCGAGCTGCTCAGGGCTTGCTCGCGCTGACGCTGGTGGGTGATTTCACGAATCACCCCGATCATTCGGGGGCGGCCGTTCTTGTCGGGTAACAGGCTGCCATTGATCTCCAGCCAGTGCAGGCTGCCATCCGGCCAGCGAATGCGGTGGTGCATCGCCTGTTCCAGCGGGGCGCCGGCGATGACGGCGTGGAAGGCGCGGACGGTTTTTGCGCGGTCTTCCGGCGGCAACAGGTCGAGGTATTCGAGGTCTTCGGGCAACGGTTGGCGCGGATCGAAGCCGAACAAGGCCTGGGTGCCCCGTGACCAACTGATCTGCCCGCGCTCAATGTCCCAATACCAGGCGCCGAGCCGCGCGCCGTTGAGCGCGGCGAGCAATTGCGGCGCACTCTCCCAGCTCTGCTCGGATCGTCGCGGGTCAATGGCCTGAATACGCGGCATCGGCGGAATTCGGTCAACAGATTTCGGCATCGTTAACAGGCCTTGAGCTGATGGTGGCATTAGGCACAGGGGCAGCGGCTCTATAGGAGTAGCACAAGTTGGCCTTATGTCCCTGGCAGATCGATTTGTGCATCCAGCAAGGCCATAAACGCTCTTGCCGCATTCGATAGCGTCCGTTCAGTGTGCAAGATATAGCCTAGCTGGCGACTGAGCTGTATGCCCGGCAATACGATGCTCGCCACTTGATCGTCGAGCATGGTGCGCGGCAAAACGCTCCAGGCCAGGCCGATCGAGACCATCATCTTGATGGTTTCCAGGTAGTTGGTGCTCATGGCGATGTTCGGCGTCAGCCCCTGAGCTTCGAACAAGCGTTGGACAATATGGTGGGTGAAGGTGTTGCCGCCGGGGAAAACCGCCGGATGACCGGCAATGTCGGCCAGACTGACGGCGCCGTTATTGATCAGCGAATGCTCCGGGGCGACCACGAAATCCAGCGGGTCATCCCACACCGGCGTGGCTTTGACCAGCGCGTGAGGTTCCGGCGCGAGGGTAATGACCGCCAGTTCAGCGCGGCCATGGAGAATTTCCTCGTAGGCCACTTCCGAATCGAGGAACTGAATATCCAGCGCGACCTGTGGGTAACGGCGGGTGAACTCCCGTAACAGCGGCGGCAAACGGTGCAAACCGATGTGGTGACTGGTGGCCAGGGTCAGGCGACCGCTGACTTCACCGGTCAGGTTGGTCAGCGCGCGGCGGGTGTCATCCAGCACATTGAGAATCTGATATGCCCGTGGCAGCAGGGCGCGGCCGGCCTCGGTCAAACCGACTTCACGGCCGAGCCTGTCGAACAGCCGTACCTTCAATTGTTGCTCCAGCCCGGCGATGCGCTTGCTGATTGCCGGCTGTGTCAGGTGCAAGCGTTCGCCGGCATTGGAGAAGCTACCGGTCTCGGCAATCGCGATAAAAGCGTTGAGGTTGGCCAGATCCATGTTCGTATTCCATTTGGTTATCCAAAGCATAAAAAATATGAATTTGAGTTATTTAATCTAACCCCATAGGATCGGCCTCACAAGCCAAAGGGTTATTGAAAAGCCCAGGGCATAGAAACAAGCTGATGAGGAACCGTCTGATGGCCGGCAAAACGCTCTACGACAAGCTCTGGGATTCGCATTTGGTCAAGCAGCGCGACGATGGCTCGGCGCTGATCTACATCGATCGTCACATCATTCACGAAGTGACCTCGCCGCAAGCCTTTGAAGGTCTGCGTCTGGCCGGGCGCAAGCCTTGGCGCATCGATGCCAACATCGCGACCCCGGACCACAACGTACCAACGACTCCAGAGCGCAAGGGCGGCATCGAAGCCATTGCCGATCAGGTCTCGCGTTTGCAGGTTCAGACCCTCGACGACAACTGCGATGAATACGGCATCGTCGAGTTCAAGATGAACGACGTGCGCCAAGGCATCGTCCACGTGATCAGCCCGGAGCAGGGCGCGACCTTGCCGGGCATGACCGTGGTCTGCGGCGACTCGCACACCTCGACCCACGGCGCGTTCGGTGCCTTGGCCCACGGTATCGGCACTTCCGAGGTCGAGCACGTGCTCGCCACCCAGTGCCTGGTCGCCAAGAAAATGAAGAACATGCTGGTGCGCGTTGAAGGGCAATTGCCGTTCGGCGTGACCGCCAAGGACATCGTCCTCGCGGTGATCGGCAAGATCGGCACCGCCGGCGGTAACGGCCATGCCATCGAATTCGCTGGCAGCGCGATCCGCGACTTGTCCGTCGAAGGCCGCATGACCATCTGCAACATGTCCATCGAAGCCGGCGCCCGTGTTGGCCTGGTGGCTGCGGATCAGAAGACCGTCGATTACGTGAAAGGCCGTCCGTTTGCACCGAAAGGCGCGGAATGGGACATGGCCGTCGAGTCCTGGAAAGACCTGGTCTCCGACGCCGACGCCAAGTTCGACACCGTGGTTGAACTCGACGCTGCGCAGATCAAGCCACAAGTCAGTTGGGGCACTTCGCCCGAGATGGTCTTGGCCGTTGACCAAAACGTGCCGGATCCAGCCAAAGAAATGGATCTGGTCAAGCGCGACTCGATCGTCCGTGCCCTGAAATACATGGGTTTGACCGCCAATCAGGCGATCACCGACATTCAGTTGGATCGCGTGTTCATCGGTTCCTGCACCAACTCGCGGATCGAAGATTTGCGCGCTGCGGCGGTGATCGCCAAGGGCCGTAAAGTCGCTTCGACCATCAAGCAGGCGATCGTGGTGCCGGGTTCGGGTCTGGTCAAGGCGCAGGCTGAAGCTGAAGGTCTCGACAAGATTTTCCTCGAAGCCGGTTTCGAATGGCGTGAGCCGGGTTGCTCGATGTGCCTGGCGATGAACCCGGACCGTTTAGAGTCAGGCGAGCATTGCGCCTCGACCTCCAACCGTAACTTCGAAGGCCGTCAGGGCGCTGGTGGCCGTACCCACCTCGTCAGCCCGGCCATGGCGGCGGCGGCAGCGGTGAACGGTCGTTTCATCGACGTTCGCGAATTGATTTAAGGAGCGCAGCATGAAAGCTTTTACCCAGCACACTGGTCTTGTCGCGCCTTTGGATCGTGCCAACGTCGACACCGACCAGATCATTCCGAAGCAATTCTTGAAGTCGATCAAACGCACCGGTTTTGGTCCGAACCTGTTCGACGAATGGCGTTATCTGGATGTCGGCCAGCCGTATCAGGACAACTCCAAGCGTCCGCTGAACAAGGACTTCGTCCTCAACGCCGAGCGTTATCAAGGCGCCAGCGTGTTGCTGGCTCGCGAGAACTTCGGTTGCGGCTCCAGCCGTGAACACGCGCCGTGGGCGCTGGAAGAATACGGTTTTCGCAGCATCATCGCGCCGAGCTACGCCGACATCTTCTTCAACAACAGCTTCAAGAACGGCTTGCTGCCGATCATCTTGAGCGACGCTGAAGTTGATGAGTTATTCAAGCAGGTCGAGGCTGAGCCGGGTTATCAATTGCAGGTCGATCTGCAAGCGCAGACCGTGACGCGTCCGGATGGCAAGGTTTACAGCTTTGAGATCGATGCGTTTCGCAAGCATTGCCTGTTGAACGGTCTGGACGATATCGGTTTGACCTTGCAGGACGGTGATGCGATTGCGACGTTTGAGGCCAAGCATCGGGTTAGCCAGCCGTGGTTGTTCCGCGACGCATAATTTGCGTATGGCGAATGGCGCCATCGCGAGCAGGCTCACTCCTACAGGGGAGCGCATTCCAAATGTAGGAGTGAGCCTGCTCGCGATGAGGCCCTCAAAAGCACCACAAGACTCACCCTAAAAAGGAAGTCCCATGACCAGTACCGCCCAACACACCCAGGTCGTACAAAAGCAATTCGGTGAACAGGCCGCCGCCTACCTGAGCAGCGCCGTTCACGCTCAAGGCACCGAATTCGCGCTGCTACAGGCTCAACTGGCCGGGCAGGGCGAGGCTCGCGTGCTGGACTTGGGTTGCGGCGCCGGTCACGTCAGTTTTCATGTGGCATCGCTGGTCAAGGAAGTGGTCGCTTACGACCTGTCGCAGCAAATGCTCGATGTGGTTGCCGCCGCTGCCGTTGATCGCAACATCTGCAACATCGCCACGGTCAACGGCGCCGCCGAGCGTCTGCCGTTTGCCGATGGCGAGTTCGACTTCGTGTTCAGCCGTTATTCGGCGCATCACTGGAGCGATCTCGGTGTGGCCTTGCGCGAAGTGCGTCGGGTGCTGAAACCGGGCGGTGTGGCGGCGTTCGTTGATGTGTTGTCACCGGGCAGTCCGTTGTTCGACACTTACCTGCAAAGCGTCGAAGTGCTGCGCGACACCAGCCACGTGCGCGATTATTCAGGCGCTGAATGGTTGCGTCAGGTCAGCGAGGCCGGTTTGCATGTGCGCAGTACCACGCGCCAGCGCCTGCGTCTGGAATACACAAGCTGGGTTGAACGCATGCGCACGCCTGAAGTGATGCGCGCGGCGATCCGCCAGTTGCAGCAGTCGATGGGCAACGAAGTGCGCGAATATTTTGAGATTGATGCCGACGGCTCGTTCAGTACAGATGTGATCGTACTGATGGCTGAGTGCTAAGAATTTTTCCGGGCGCGCCTAAGATGGCGCACCGACTGAAGACACGAGGAAAGCATGAGCAAGCAGATTCTGATTCTCCCAGGTGACGGTATTGGTCCTGAAATCATGGCCGAAGCGGTCAAGGTGCTGGAGCTGGCCAACGACAAGTACAGCCTGGGTTTCGAGCTGAGCCATGACCTGATCGGTGGCGCTGCCATCGACAAGCACGGCGTGCCGCTGGCCGACGAAACCCTCGACCGCGCCCGCGCTGCCGACGCTGTTCTGCTGGGCGCCGTCGGTGGTCCGAAATGGGACACCATCGAACGTGACATCCGCCCTGAGCGCGGCCTGCTGAAAATCCGTGCGCAACTGGGCCTGTTCGGCAACCTGCGTCCGGCGATTCTGTACCCGCAACTGGCCGAGGCTTCGAGCCTGAAGCCGGAAATCGTTGCCGGTCTGGATATCCTGATCGTCCGTGAGCTGACCGGTGGCATCTACTTCGGCGCACCGCGCGGCACCCGCACCCTGGAGAACGGCGAGCGTCAGTCCTACGACACGCTGCCGTACAGCGAAAGCGAAATCCGCCGCATCGCTCGCGTCGGTTTTGACATGGCCATGGTGCGTGGCAAGAAGCTCTGCTCGGTGGACAAGGCCAACGTGCTGGCGTCCAGCCAACTGTGGCGTGAAATCGTTGAAGAAGTGGGCAAGGATTACCCGCAAGTCGAACTGAGCCACATGTACGTCGATAACGCCGCCATGCAGCTGGTGCGCGCACCGAAGCAGTTCGACGTGATCGTCACCGACAACATGTTCGGCGACATTCTGTCCGACCAGGCGTCGATGCTCACCGGTTCCATCGGCATGCTGCCGTCGGCCTCGCTGGACACCAACAACAAGGGCATGTACGAGCCTTGCCACGGTTCGGCGCCGGACATTGCCGGTAAAGGCATCGCCAACCCGTTGGCGACCATTCTGTCGGTATCGATGATGCTGCGTTACAGCTTCAATCTGCAGGACGCCGCCGATGCCATCGAAAAAGCCGTCAGCGTCGTGCTCGATCAAGGGCTGCGCACCGGTGATATCTATTCGGCCGGTTGCACCAAAGTCGGTACGCAGGAAATGGGCGACGCAGTAGTCGCCGCGCTGCGGAATCTGTAATCTCTCGGGCCCGCTGCGAAATTCAATACAAAGCAGCGGCCCACTTTTCAAGAAGGTGTAGTTGCGATGAAACGTGTAGGTCTGATCGGTTGGCGCGGGATGGTCGGTTCCGTGCTCATGCAGCGGATGCTGGAAGAGCAGGATTTCGATCTAATCGAGCCGGTGTTTTTCACCACTTCCAATGTCGGTGGCCAAGGCCCGTCCGTGGGCAAGGACATTGCTCCGCTCAAGGATGCTTACAGCATTGACGAGCTGAAGACCCTCGACGTGATTCTGACCTGCCAGGGTGGCGACTACACCAGCGAAGTGTTCCCGAAGCTGCGCGAAGCCGGCTGGCAGGGTTACTGGATCGACGCGGCCTCCAGCCTGCGCATGAACGATGACGCAGTGATCATTCTCGATCCGGTCAACCGCAAGGTTATCGACCAGCAGCTCGACGCGGGCACCAAGAACTACATCGGCGGCAACTGCACCGTCAGCCTGATGCTGATGGGCCTGGGCGGTCTGTTCGAAGCGGGTCTGGTCGAATGGATGAGCGCCATGACCTATCAGGCGGCCTCCGGTGCCGGCGCGCAGAACATGCGTGAGCTGATCAAGCAAATGGGCGCGACCCACGCTGCTGTCGCCGATCAACTGGCCGATCCGGCCAGCGCGATCCTCGACATCGACCGTCGCGTGGCCGACGCCATGCGCAGCGACGCGTACCCGACCGAAAACTTCGGCGTACCGTTGGCTGGCAGCCTGATCCCGTGGATCGACAAGGAACTGCCGAACGGCCAAAGCCGCGAAGAGTGGAAGGCCCAGGCCGAGACCAACAAGATTCTCGGTCGCTTCAAGAGCCCGATCCCGGTCGACGGCATCTGCGTGCGCATCGGTGCCATGCGTTGCCACAGCCAGGCGCTGACCATCAAGTTGAACAAAGACGTGCCGATCGCCGACATCGAAGGGCTGATCAGCCAGCACAACCCTTGGGTCAAACTGGTGCCGAACCAGCGCGATATCAGCATGCAGGAGCTGAGCCCGACCAAGGTCACCGGCACCCTGAATGTTCCGGTCGGTCGTCTGCGCAAACTGAACATGGGCTCGCAGTTCCTCGGCGCGTTCACTGTTGGCGACCAGCTACTGTGGGGCGCGGCCGAGCCGCTGCGTCGCATGCTGCGGATTTTGCTTGAGCGTTGATCGTTTGATGCAATGAAAGAGCCCGCGCCTTGAAAGAGGTGCGGGTTTTTTTATGCCTTGGATTTCTCGGTTGCCTAGTCTGGCCTCTTCGCGAGCAGGCTCGCTCCCACAGGGGTTATGCATTTTAAATGTGGGAGCGAGCCTGCTCGCGAAGGGGCCGGTGCAAGCACCGCAAATCCCCGGCAGAAATTGCCTGTGCGGCGGTCACCCGGTAAAGTGCCGCTCCCCCCGTTTCGCCAGAGGCTCGCACCATGACCCAGACCCTAGATATTGCCGTAATCGGCGCCACCGGTACTGTCGGCGAAACCCTCGTACAGATTCTCGAAGAGCGCGACTTCCCGGTCGGTAATCTGCACCTGCTGGCGAGCAGCGAATCCGCCGGCAGTTCGCTGCTGTTCCGCAACAAGAACGTGCGCGTTCGCGAAGTCGACGAGTTCGATTTCAGCAAGGTCAAACTGGTGTTTTTCGCCGCCGGCCCGGCGATCACTCTGAGCTATGCCGCCCGCGTGCAGGCTGCCGGTTGCTCGCTGATCGACCTGTCTGGCGCGCTGCCGGCCGATCAGGCGCCACAAATCGTTCCGGAGGCCAATGCCGCCCGGCTCGCCGGTTTGAAGGCGCCGTTCCAGGTCAGCAGCCCAAGCCCGTCGGCCACTTCGCTGGCTGTGGTGCTGGCGCCGCTGCTCGATCTGCTCGACCTGCAATCGGTGCATGTCACCGCCAATCTGGCCGTTTCCGCCCAAGGCCGCGAAGCCGTTACCGAACTCGCGCGGCAAACCGCCGAGTTGCTGAACATGCGTCCGCTGGAGCCAACCTTCTTCGATCGGCAGATGGCTTTCAACGTGCTGGCACAGGTCGGTACGCCTGACGCGCAGGGCCACACGCTGCTGGAAAAACGTCTGGTGCGCGAGTTGCGCCAGGTGCTGGCGCTGCCTTCATTAAAGATTTCCGCAACTTGCGTTCAAGCCCCGGTGTTTTTTGGCGATAGCTTTAGCGTGACCTTGCAGTCAACGCAGGCTGTCGACCTGGTAAAGGTCAACGCCGCTCTCGAAGATGCGCCGGGTATCGAGCTGGTCGAGGCCGGTGATTATCCGACAGCGGTCGGTGACGCAGTGGGTCAGGATGTTGTCTACGTCGGGCGCGTGCGCAGTGGCGTCGACGACCCGGCGGAACTTAATCTGTGGCTGACGTCAGATAACGTACGCAAAGGTGCAGCCCTTAACGCTGTGCAGGTGGCTGAATTGTTGATAAAAGACCTGCTGTAAAAGATACTTGGCAACAATTTGTCGACTGATTCTAGGTGAGCGCTATGCTTGCCCGGAGCGCTTGATAACGTGTCACCCTCCGGGACTTTCCGGGGCATCAAAGAAATGATCGCGCGCGACATCTGTCGTCGTCGCGCGCAATGCCTTACGGCAGCGACAATCAATATCTTCTCGCTGGCCGAGGAACGTTCAAACAAAGGATGAGGCTATGGTTCAAGTTCGCAAACTGGTGTTAGCAATAGCGGCCGCCTCGGCGCTGTCCTCCGGTATGGCGCATGCCCTCGGGCTCGGGGAGCTGACCCTGAAGTCGACCCTGAACCAGCCGCTGGTGGCTGAAATCGAGCTGCTCGACGTCAAGGATCTCACCGCTGCCGAAGTGGTACCGAGCCTGGCTTCAGCCGAAGATTTTGCCAAGGCCGGCGTTGATCGCCAGGCCTTCCTCAACGATCTGACCTTCACCCCGGTGCTCAACGCCAGCGGCAAAAGCGTGCTGCGCGTGACGTCGAGCAAGCCGCTGTCGGAACCGATGGTGAAATTCCTCGTCCAGGTGATGTGGCCGAACGGCCGTCTGCTGCGCGACTACAGCGTGCTGCTCGATCCGTCGAAGTTCTCGCCGCAGACCGCTGATGCCGCCGCGCAACCGGCACCATCGCAGACCATCGCTGCGCCGACCACTGGCGCCACGCACCCGACGCAATACACCACCACGCCGCGCGATACCCTCTGGGAAATCGCCGCGAAGGCGCGCACCGGTGGTTCGGTGCAGCAGACCATGCTGGCGATTCAGGCGCTGAACCCGGACGCGTTCATCGGCGGCAACATCAACCGTCTGAAAACCGGTCAGGTTTTGCGACTGCCGGACGCGGTGCAAAGTACCGCGTTGCCGCAGAACAAAGCGATCGCCGAAGTGGCGGCGCAGAACGAAGCCTGGCGTCAGGGCCGTCGTTATGTGGCCAAGCCGGGCAGCGGCCAGCAGCAGCTCGATGCGACCAATCGCGGCCGGGCGAACACTGGTGCTGCATCAAACGCTCAGGACAACCTCAGCCTGGTCTCTGCCGAAAGCGCTAAAGGTCGCGGTAAAGGCCCGGCGGGCGACGCCAAGGCGTTGAGCAACAAACTGGCGGTCACCCAGGAAAGCCTCGACACGACCCGTCGTGACAACGAGGAACTGAAAAGCCGCATGACCGATCTGCAGAGTCAGTTGGACAAACTGCAAAAGCTGATCGAGCTGAAAAACAATCAACTGGCGAAGTTGCAGGCCGAAGGTTCGGGCGCAGCGCCAGCGGCGAATGGTGCGGCAGCAGCGGTTCCGGCGATCACCGCCGAATTGGCTGCCACGCCACCTGCGACGCCGACAGACGCTGCGGCGGCATCGCCGACGCCTGAATCGGCGATCGCACCACCGGTCGAGACACCGGCCGAACCGGTGGTCGCGCCGACACCTGCGGTCGATGACGAGAAGACGTTCAACGAACTGCTGACCAATCCGATCCTGCTGGGGCTGATCGGTGGCGGTGCGGTGGTCCTGCTGCTCCTGCTGTTGTTGCTGGCACGTCGCCGCAAAGCTCAGCAGGAAGCCGAGAAGCACGTGCGCATGGCGCGTGCGCTGGCCGAAGAGCAAGAGTTCTCCGCCGAACAGGATCTGCCGGAAAGCAGCTTCGAAGGTCTGGAAACACCTGCCGCCAGCGTCAAGCTGAATACTCCGGCGCCAACCCCGGCTCC
This sequence comes from Pseudomonas helmanticensis, assembly GCF_900182985.1. Lineage (NCBI taxonomy): Bacteria > Pseudomonadati > Pseudomonadota > Gammaproteobacteria > Pseudomonadales > Pseudomonadaceae > Pseudomonas > Pseudomonas helmanticensis. Next base: position 193,159 of record NZ_FXUY01000001.1, read on the forward strand.
GGCTCCTGCACCAGTCGTGGCGCCCGTGGTAATGGCCGAACCGATTGCTGCGCCGCTGGTGGCACCGGCCGCCGAGCGTTCCGATGACGTGCTCGACAAGGCGCAGTCGCACATCAATGCCGGTCGCCTGAATCAGGCTGCGGCGTTGCTGGAGGAGGGCGTCAGCCTAGAGCCACAACGTAGTGACCTGCGCCTGAAACTGATGGAAGTCTATGGTCAGCAGGGCGATCGCGATGCGTTCGTCGGCCAGGAGCGTCAGTTGGTGGCCAACGGCGACAACTTTGCCAAGGTCGAAGAACTGAAAAGCCGCTTCCCGGCCATGGCCGTCGTCGCTGCTGCCGGTCTGGCGGCTGCCGCCGTCGCTGCCGAGCTGGACGCGCAATACGTCAAGGACTTGCTGCTGGATGAGCCTGAAGCACCGGCGCCGGCGCCAGTGGAAGACGATCTCGACAGCGCGTTTGACCTGAGCCTGGACGATCTCGACAACATCACGCCGGTAGAACCCGCGCCGGTTGTTGAGCCTGAGGCGCCGGTCGAGCTGGACGAATTTCCGTCGGACGACGACCTGAGCTTCGAGTCGGTGCTGCAACAGCAGACCGAGATCAAAGAGAACCTCGACGATTTGTCGGACTTCGACCTCGATCTGGACCTCGGTGCTGATCCGGCTCCAGCTCCAGCGGTTGACCTGGCGGACGACGATTTCCTCTTGGATCTGGACGAGGGCGTGAAAGACCTGTCGCCGGTAGAACCACCGGTCGTGGCCGACTTGCCGCAGGATGATCTGGAATTGCCGGCTGATTTCGACCTGTCGCTGGCAGACGAAATGGACAGTAACCCGGCGGCTGAGCCTGATGCCTTCTCAGCGGAGCTGGATGACGTCAATGCTGAGCTCGATCGCCTGTCGCAATCGGTTGCCGAGCCGACCTTCACCGAAGCCGATGCAGCGATGGGTGGCGATCTGGGCGAAGACGATTTCGACTTCCTTGCCGGCACCGATGAAGCCGCGACCAAGCTCGATCTGGCTCAGGCCTACATCGACATGGGCGACAGCGACGGTGCGCGTGACATCCTCAACGAAGTGTTGACCGAGGGTGACGAGAAGCAGCGTGGCGAGGCCAAGGAAATGCTCTCGAGCTTGTAATCAGTCCAGCGGTAAACGAAACGGCAGCCCACAAAGGCTGCCGTTTTTTTTGGTTTTCAAGGTCAAAAGATCGCAGCCTTCGGCAGCTCCTACAGGGGAATGCGGATTTCTGTGTAGGAGCTGCCGAAGGCTGCGATCTTTTGATCCTGAGGCCTTATAATGCCCGCCTTTGCAAAAACAGCAGGCTGTCCCACCTTGGCAAACATAGATAACCCGGTCGCCGAACTGGCCCCCGACGGCTTTTACCGCGTTGCACTGGGCGTTGAGTACAAAGGCTCGCGCTACAGCGGCTGGCAGCGTCAGCTGACGGGTGTGAAGACGGTGCAGGAAGAGCTCGAAAAAGCCTTGTCAAAAGTCGCCAACTCGCCGGTTTCGTTGCAGTGCGCCGGGCGCACTGACGCCGGCGTGCATGCCTGTGGGCAAGTGGTGCATTTCGACACTCAGGTCGATCGTTCGCTGAAAGCCTGGGTGATGGGCGCCAATATCAATCTGCCCCATGACATCAGCGTCAGTTGGGCGCGGGTGATGCCGGCGCATTTCCATGCGCGGTTCAAAGCCATCGCCCGGCGTTATCGCTACGTGATTTACAACGATCAGATCCGCCCGGCGCATCTCAACGAAGAAATTACCTGGAACCACCGCCCGCTCGATGTCGAGCGCATGGCCGAGGCGGCGCAGCACCTGATCGGTACTCACGATTTCAGTGCGTTCCGCGCCGGTCAGTGCCAGGCCAAGTCGCCGATCAAGAAAATGCATCACCTGCGCGTGACCCGTCACGGCAAGATGATCGTGCTCGATATCCGCGCCAATGCCTTCCTGCACCACATGGTGCGCAACATCGCCGGTGTGTTGATGACCATTGGCGCGGGTGAGCGTCCGGTCGAGTGGATGAAGGAAGTCCTCGAAAGCCGTGAGCGCCGCTCCGGTGGGGTGACCGCGCATCCGTACGGCTTGTATCTGGTGCAGGTCGAGTATCACGATGAGTTCCCGTTGCCCGAGCGTTTTGTCGGGCCACATTTCCTTACGGGTTTCTCCGAACTGGACGGCTGACGCCCTCGAACGCTTTTGTTACCATCCGGGACTTTCCCGGATTTTGCCTTGGAGTTTTTCTCGACATGTCAGCCGTTCGCAGCAAGATCTGCGGGATTACCCGCATGGAAGATGCGCTGGCCGCCGTCGAGGCCGGGGCGGATGCGATCGGATTCGTGTTTTACGCCAAGAGCCCGCGCGCAGTGTCGGTGCAACAGGCGCGGGCGATCATCAAGGCGCTGCCGCCGTTCGTGACCACGGTGGGCCTGTTCGTCAATGCCAGCCGCTGCGAGCTGGGGGAAATCCTCGACGCCGTGCCGCTGGACTTGCTGCAGTTCCATGGTGACGAGACCGCCGAAGAGTGTGAGGGCTGGCATCGTCCGTACATCAAGGCGCTGCGGGTCAAGGCTGGCGATGATATCGCTGCTGCCGTCGATGCTTACCCGAGCGCCAGTGGCGTTTTGCTCGATACCTACGTTGAAGGCGTGCCCGGCGGAACCGGTGAGGCGTTCGACTGGTCATTGATTCCGCAAGGCTTGAGCAAACCGCTGATTCTGGCGGGTGGTCTGACGCCGGAAAATGTCGCAGGCGCCGTGGCGCGGGTAAAACCTTACGCGGTAGATGTCAGCGGCGGGGTAGAGGCGAGCAAGGGCATCAAGGATCACGCAAAGATTCGCGCATTCATTTACGCCGTAAAAGGAATATAGGGACCTGCCGGTTCCGATATTGATGTGACGGCTGGCAGTCTGCCGCCGTCCATCAATGCACTTGCACAAAGCAGGCGCGGCTGAGGGTTTCTGGAGGGCACGCAGGTCATGTTTCGCGCTGACCGTGGTCACCCAGGCACCATCGCCACACACATGAATTTAGCTGAAGGGCATACGCGGGGTTGCGAACCAGAGCGTTCGAACCGCCGGTACTGGAGAAAGAAAGCATGAGCAACTGGCTAGTAGACAAACTGATCCCTTCGATCATGCGTTCCGAGGTCAAAAAGAGCTCGGTGCCTGAAGGTCTGTGGCACAAATGCCCGTCTTGCGAGGCTGTGCTGTATCGCCCGGAGCTGGAAAAGACCCTGGACGTTTGCCCTAAGTGCAACCACCATATGCGCATCGGCGCACGTGCGCGTATCGACATTTTCCTCGATGCCGAAGGTCGCAACGAACTGGGCGCCGATCTGGAGCCGGTTGACCGTCTGAAATTCCGCGACGGCAAGAAGTACAAGGATCGCCTGGTCGCTGCACAGAAGCAGACCGGCGAAAAAGATGCGCTGATCTCCGTCAGCGGCACCTTGCTGGGTATGCCGGTTGTGGTTTCGGCCTTTGAATTCGCCTTCATGGGCGGTTCGATGGGTGCCATCGTCGGTGAGCGCTTCGTACGTGCTGCCAACTACGCGCTGGAAAACCGTTGCCCGATGATCTGCTTCGCCGCTTCCGGCGGTGCACGCATGCAGGAAGCACTGATCTCGCTGATGCAGATGGCCAAGACCTCGGCTGTACTGGCGCGTCTGCGTGAGGAAGGCATTCCGTTCATCTCCGTGCTGACCGACCCGGTCTACGGCGGCGTTTCCGCCAGTCTGGCGATGCTCGGCGACGTGATCGTCGGCGAGCCGAAAGCCCTGATCGGTTTCGCCGGTCCGCGTGTGATCGAGCAAACCGTACGTGAAAAACTGCCGGAAGGCTTCCAGCGCAGCGAATTCCTGCTGGAGCACGGCGCGATCGACATGATCATCCACCGTCAGGAACTGCGCCCGCGTCTGGGTAACCTGCTGGCACAGATGACTGGCAAGCCGACGCCGAAATTCGTCGCGGCGCCAATCGAACCGATCGTGGTTCCGCCGGTACCTGCTGGCCTATGACCGAGCGCACCCTTGGCGAATGGCTCGCCTACCTTGAGCAGTTGCATCCGTCGGCCATCGACATGGGCCTGGAGCGTTCGCAACAGGTAGCGTCCCGTATGTGGCTGGGCCAGCCGGCGCCTCGGGTGATTACGGTCACCGGCACCAACGGCAAAGGTTCGACCTGCGCATTCGTGGCTTCCTTGCTACGCGCGCAGGGCCTGAGCGTTGGTGTCTACAATTCTCCGCACCTGCTGCGTTACAACGAGCGGGTGCAGCTCAATGGCGTCGAAGCCACTGACGCACAGCTGTGCCAAGCCTTTGCTGCGGTCGAGGCCGGCCGCGGCGACACTTCCCTGACTTACTTCGAAATGGGCACCTTGGCGGCGTTCTGGCTGTTTCAACAGGCAAAACTTGACGCAGTGGTGCTCGAAGTCGGTCTGGGCGGGCGTCTGGATACGGTCAATGTGGTCGATGCCGACATCGCGCTGGTCACCAGTATTGGCGTCGATCACGCCGATTACCTGGGCGACACCCGTGAATCCGTGGCTTTCGAAAAGGCCGGGATCTTCCGTCAGGGCAAGCCTGCGCTGTGTAGCGATCTGAATCCTCCGCAACCGTTGCTCGACAAGGCGCATGAGCTGGCCTGTCCATTCTTCCTGCGCGGGCGAGATTTCGACCTCGGCATCACTGATCAGTATTGGCAATGGCGTGGCACCGATGCGCAGGGCCAAGCGGTTGAACTGCATGACTTGCCGCTGCTGGATCTGCCGATGGAAAACGCCGCGCTGGCGTTGCAGGCCTATCTGCTGCTTGGTTTGCCATGGGATGCGCAGCAGATCGTCGCGGCGTTGCAAGCGACGCGTGTGGTCGGACGTCTCGATCGCCGCGGGTTCGACTGGAACGGCAAGCGCCTGAATTTGTTGCTGGATGTTGGGCACAATCCGCATGCGGCCGAATATCTGGCCCGTCGTCTGGCCTCGCGGCCACCGGTCGGCAAGCGCCTGGCGGTGTTCGGGCTGCTGGCGGACAAGGATCTCGATGGTGTTGTCGGCGAGTTGAATGCTAGTGTCGAGCACTGGGCCGTGGCGCCACTGGATTCGCCGCGTGCGCGCCCGGTGAGTGAGTTGCATGCGGCCCTGCACAACCTTGGCGCGTCCGTCACGTCTTACGACAGTGTCGCCGACGCGCTGGAAGGGCAGTGTGCAGTAGCTACCAGCGACGACGAGATTCTGTTGTTCGGATCATTTTATTGTGTCGCCGAGGCCCTTGAATGGCTGGCCCGGCACTCCACGGAGGAAGCGGCAAATGGCTTTGCTGGATAAAGCGTACAAGCAGCGCATGGTTGGCGCTTTGGTGCTGGTGGCGCTGGCAGTGATTTTCCTGCCGATGCTGTTTTCCCGTCAGGATGAGCAGCGTCAAGTGACTGTCGAAGCCCCGGCCGCACCACAGGCGCCCGTTGTGCCGCAGGTGCAAATGGAAACGGTGGCCGTGCCTGAACCGCAAGCCTTGCCGCAAGAGCCAGTGCCAACGGATGAAGAAGTCGCCGAAGACACGGCGCCTGCTGCGCCCGTTGCAGCAACGCCGACGGCGCCCATCATGATCACCAAGCCTGCTGCGCCGCCTGCGGTGGCCAAGTCGATTCCGGCGCCTGCCCAGCCGATCGCGGCTGCGTCGAGCAAGCCTGATACCACGCAAAGCCGCGTCGATGCCAACGGCCTGTCGGTGAGTTGGTCGGTGCAACTGGCGAGCCTGTCGAGCCGTGCCAGTGCCGAGAGCTTGCAGAAAACCCTGCGCAGCCAAGGCTATAACGCGTATATCCGTTCGGCCGACGGCAAGAATCGGGTGTTTGTCGGGCCGCTGATCGAGCGCTCCGAAGCCGATCGTCTGCGTGATCTGTTGGGTCGTCAGCAGAACCTCAAGGGTTTCGTCGTGCGCTTCCAGCCTGAGCGTGGCTGAAAACTATCGCCTCGATTGAAATGCACTGACAATCGCAGCTTACCGAGAGGCATGCGCTCTGCTAAAATGCGCCGCCTTATCCGTCTGTAGGCTGCACTGTGCCATTTACCTGGGTTGACTGGGCGATCGTTGCAATCATCGCCATCTCCGCTTTGATCAGTTTGAGCCGCGGCTTCGTCAAGGAAGCATTATCGCTGGTGACCTGGATCATCGCAGGAGTCGTCGCCTGGATGTTCGGTGGCTCATTGTCCGAGTACCTCGCCGGATACATCGAAACCCCATCGGCTCGCGTGATCGCGGGCTGTGCCATCATGTTTGTCGCCACACTGATCGTGGGCGCAATGATCAATTATCTTATCGGCGAGTTGGTTCGCGTCACCGGGTTGTCCGGGACCGATCGATTCCTCGGCATGGCCTTCGGCGCAGCGCGTGGCGTGTTGCTGGTGGTCGTGGCGGTCGGGCTGTTGAGCCTGGGGCCGGTACAGCAGGACGGGTGGTGGAAAGAATCACAGCTCGTACCAAAATTTCTATTGGTCGCCGATTGGTCCAAAAACCTGATCCTTGGGTGGAGCAGTCAGTGGCTTGCCAGCGGAATCAGCGTACCCGCTGATATTCCGTTCAAGGAGCAGCTCTTGCCGTCGGCGAAAACGCCTCAGTGAGTGTTGTTCAGTTCAGATCCATTAAGTAGGGGTTGCGTCGCATGTGTGGCATCGTCGGTATCGTCGGTAAGTCGAACGTCAATCAGGCGCTGTATGACGCGCTAACCGTGCTCCAGCACCGCGGCCAGGACGCTGCCGGTATCGTGACCAGCCATGATGGCCGGTTGTTCCTGCGCAAGGACAATGGCCTGGTGCGTGACGTGTTTCAACAGCGTCACATGCAGCGTCTGGTCGGCCACATGGGTATCGGCCACGTCCGTTACCCGACTGCGGGCAGCTCGACTTCGGCCGAAGCCCAACCGTTTTACGTCAACTCGCCTTACGGCATCACTTTGGCGCACAACGGTAACCTGACCAACGTTGAACAGTTGGCCAAAGAGATCTACGAATCCGACCTGCGTCACGTCAACACCAGTTCCGACTCGGAAGTGTTGCTCAACGTGTTCGCTCACGAGCTGGCCCAGCGCGGCAAGCTGCAGCCGACCGAAGAAGACGTGTTTGCCGCCGTGACCGACGTGCACAACCGTTGCGTGGGTGGCTACGCGGTTGTGGCGATGGTCACCGGTTACGGCATCGTCGGTTTCCGCGACCCGCACGGCATCCGCCCGATCGTGTTCGGCCAGCGTCACACTGACGAAGGCGTCGAGTACATGATCGCCTCGGAAAGCGTTTCGCTGGACGTGCTCGGTTTCACCCTGATTCGCGACCTGGCGCCGGGCGAAGCGGTCTACATCACTGAAGACGGCAAGCTGCACACCCGTCAGTGCGCGACCAACCCGTCCCTGACCCCATGCATTTTCGAACACGTCTACCTGGCGCGTCCGGATTCGATCATCGACGGCGTTTCGGTGTACAAGGCGCGTCTGCGCATGGGTGAAAAACTCGCCGAGAAGATCCTGCGCGAGCGTCCAGAGCACGATATCGACGTGGTCATCCCGATTCCGGACACCAGCCGCACCGCTGCGCTGGAGCTGGCGAACCACCTGGGCGTGAAATTCCGCGAAGGTTTCGTCAAGAACCGTTACATCGGCCGGACCTTCATCATGCCGGGCCAGGCGGCTCGCAAGAAGTCGGTTCGCCAGAAGCTCAACGCCATCGAGCTGGAATTCCGCGGCAAGAACGTGATGCTGGTCGATGACTCGATCGTGCGTGGCACCACGTGCAAGCAGATCATCCAGATGGCTCGTGAAGCCGGCGCGAAAAACGTCTACTTCTGCTCGGCGGCGCCGGCTGTGCGTTTCCCGAACGTCTACGGCATCGACATGCCAAGCGCGCATGAACTGATCGCACACAACCGTTCGACCCAGGACGTGGCGGATCTGATCGGCGCTGACTGGCTGATCTATCAGGACCTGCCTGACTTGATCGAAGCGGTTGGTGGCGGCAAGATCAAGATCGAGAACTTCGATTGCGCAGTGTTCGACGGCAAGTACGTCACCGGCGACGTCGACGAGGCGTACCTGAACAAGATCGAACAGGCGCGTAACGACTCCTCGAAGATCAAGACTCAAGCGGTCAGTGCGATCATCGATCTGTACAACAACTGAGTTTCTACCGGCCCTGAGGGGCCGGTTTTGTATCTGAATTTCAATTTTTGCGAACAGGGCAAGGAGTGACAGCATGAGTCAGGAATGGGATGCCGGTCGGCTGGACAGCGACCTTGAAGGCGTAGCGTTCGATACCCTGGCCGTACGTGCCGGTCAGCACCGTACGCCGGAAGGTGAACACGGTGATCCGATGTTCTTCACTTCCAGCTACGTGTTCCGCACCGCCGCCGACGCGGCTGCGCGGTTTGCCGGGGAGGTGCCGGGCAACGTTTACTCGCGTTACACCAACCCGACCGTGCGCGCGTTCGAAGAACGTATTGCTGCGCTGGAAAGCGCCGAGCAGGCCGTTGCGACCGCAACCGGTATGGCGGCGATCATGGCGGTGGTGATGAGCCTGTGCAGTGCCGGTGATCACGTGCTGGTCTCGCGCAGCGTATTCGGCTCGACCATCAGCTTGTTCGAGAAGTACTTCAAGCGTTTCGGCGTGGAAGTCGACTACGTGCCACTGGCTGACCTTTCGGGTTGGGATGCGGCGATCAAGTCGAATACCAAGCTGCTGTTCGTCGAATCGCCATCCAACCCTCTGGCCGAACTGGTCGATATCGCCGCGCTGGCGGAAATCGCTCACGCCAAAGGCGCGATGCTGGTGGTCGACAACTGCTTCTGCACACCAGCGTTGCAGCAGCCGCTGAAAATGGGCGCGGACATCGTCGTGCACTCGGCGACCAAGTTCATCGACGGCCAGGGCCGTTGCATGGGCGGTGTGGTAGCCGGTCGCAGCGAGCAGATGAAAGAAATCGTCGGCTTCCTGCGCACCGCCGGGCCGACCCTGAGCCCGTTCAACGCGTGGATCTTCCTCAAAGGCCTGGAAACCCTCAACCTGCGGATGAAGGCGCATTGTGCCAACGCCCAGCAACTGGCCGAATGGCTGGAGCAACAGGACGGTATCGAGAAAGTCCATTACGCCGGTCTCAAGAGCCATCCGCAGCACGAGCTGGCCCAGCGTCAGCAGAAGGGCTTCGGGGCGGTCGTAAGCTTTGAGGTCAAGGGTGGCAAAGAGGGCGCCTGGCGCTTTATCGATGCCACTCGCCTGATCTCGATCACCGCTAACCTTGGCGACAGCAAAACCACCATCACCCATCCGAGCACCACCTCCCACGGCCGTCTGGCGCCGCAGGAGCGTGAGGCGGCGGGTATTCGCGATAGCCTGATCCGCATCGCGGTAGGTCTGGAAGACGTTGCTGACCTGCAAGCCGACCTGGCGCGCGGTCTGGCAGCGCTGTGATCGAGTTGTCGACGCCGAAAGCCGGTACCCATGGCCGCGTTGCGCTGGTCACGGGTGCCGCGCGCGGTATCGGTCTGGGGATCGCGGCGTGGTTGATCAGCGAAGGCTGGCAAGTCGTGCTGACCGATCTGGATCGTGCGCGCGGTTCGAAAGTGGCGAAGGTGCTGGGCGAAAACGCCTGGTTCATCGCCATGGACGTTGCCGATGAGGGCCAGGTTGCGTTGGGTGTTGCCGAGGTGTTGGGGCAGTTTGGTCGTCTCGATGCACTGGTGTGCAACGCGGCGGTGGCTGATCCGCACAACATCACCCTGGAAAGCCTTGATCTGGCTTACTGGAATCGCGTGTTGGCGGTGAACCTCAGTGGGCCGATGTTGCTCGCCAAGCATTGTGCGCCGTATCTGCGCGCGCATAACGGTTCTATCGTCAATCTGGCTTCGACCCGTGCGCGGCAGTCGGAGGCCGATTCCGAGGCGTATGCGGCGAGCAAGGGCGGGTTACTGGCGCTGACGCATGCGCTGGCGATCAGCCTGGGGCCGGAGATTCGCGTCAACGCCGTCAGTCCGGGCTGGATCGATGCGCGCGATCCTTCTGCGCGTCGAGCCGAGCCTTTGGCCGATGCCGATCATGCTCAGCATCCGGCGGGCAGGGTAGGGACGGTCGAAGATGTGGCTGCGATGGTCGCCTGGTTGTTGTCGAGGAATGCCGGGTTTGTTACCGGGCAGGAATTCGTCGTCGACGGCGGCATGACCAAGAAGATGATTTACAGCGAATAGCAACCGAAGCGGCGATCTCCTGTAGGAGTGAGCCTGCTCGCGATAGCGGTCTGACGGTTGATGGTATCTGGAGGAATGAAGCAATTTCGTCTTTTTTAGAAAAACTTCAATCCTGCTATTGACTTAGGTTCGCTACCTGCGTAAATTTCGCGGCCTCGGAGATGCAAACGGGTGATTAGCTCAGCTGGGAGAGCGTCTGCCTTACAAGCAGAATGTCGGCGGTTCGATCCCGTCATCACCCACCACTCCCCGAGAACTTGCTTAAGCAAGAACGTAGGCTGAAAGTGCCTGCACCGACGCGCAGCGGTAGTTCAGTCGGTTAGAATACCGGCCTGTCACGCCGGGGGTCGCGGGTTCGAGTCCCGTCCGCTGCGCCATATTTAACGAATCAGATTTATCTGGTTCGCGATTGCCAAGCACCGAAGCTAGCAGTCAACGAGTTACTTGAGCGCAAGCTCAAAGCGATACGCAGCGGTAGTTCAGTCGGTTAGAATACCGGCCTGTCACGCCGGGGGTCGCGGGTTCGAGTCCCGTCCGCTGCGCCATATCTGCTTCAAGGACCACTGAACGCCTTGAAGCACCGAAAACAACCTTTGGTTGATTCGGAATCGATAGCAAAGACCCTGGTCGAAAGACCGGGGTTTTTTGTGTCTGAAATTTGACCTCCACTCCCATCACGCAACCCGGCTCCTGTAGGAGCTGCGGCACGCTGCGATCTTTGATCTTGATCGGTAAAAGCAAGATCAAAAGATCGCAGCCTCGTTTCACTCGACAGCTCCTACAACAGCTCCTGTAACAGCTGCTGCAGGGGGAGTTGCGTTTGTATTTTCGGGTGTGTGGCGGGTGTGTCAATTGACCTCATGCGCTACCACGTCGCATTGTCTTTTTTGATTCTTTAGTCAGAAATTTGTATCTGGTTGTTTGCTGCGAGCGCAGAAACCTTTAAAGTTAACCTTTCGGTCAGCTTTGCACTGTCATCACGCCTTTCGTTTAGCCAAGAAGGGCTTCTGCAAGACTCGAGATTCCCCAGTAGATAACCAGAAGGGCGGACGTATAACCGCCCAGAGGATGATCCATGTCCAACCGTGATATATCCCGGCGCTCGTTCCTCCAGGGCGGGCTGGTGGCGGGTGTGAGCGTCACGCTCACGCCGCTCAGCAGTCAGGCGCTGGCTGCCTTGATGGAAAACAGCGTCACCGTGCCGTCCGAGAAATGGCTCGGCAACAACGGCAAGGCGCGTCAGCGTAACGATGCACTGTCCAAGGTCTGCGGCAGCAAGGTCTTTGCCCGCGACATCCGCTCCAAGGACATGCCGGGCTGGCCTGAGCAGCAAGGCCACGCCATGTTGCTGAAAACCATCAAGGCTGACCGCATCTACGACGGCTACGACCTGTCGTGGCTCGGCGCCGAGTTGCAGCCGGACCGTATCGTCACCGCCGCTGATCTGGACAAGGACGGCATCGTCTTCCCGGAAGAGCACGCGCCGGATCCGCTGCTGCCGGAAGGCAAAGTGCCGATGTTCATCGGTCACCCGGTGGCGATCCTGATCTGGAACGATTTCGAGCGTTTTCGTCAGGCCAAGAACAAACTCAAATTCAATGACAAGGCGATTCGTTACGGTGCACAAGTGCCGTTCTACGAAGGCGACCCCTATGGCAGTTTCCGCTACGTGCGTGTGGGTGGTGCGACCTCGGCCGACGAAGATGAGTTCGCCAGCCTGAAGGACTCGATCCTCTTTCCGATGCTGAAAAACCGTCGCCCGGTGTGGAATTCCCAGCCCAACCTGCACGGCAACCTGACCGAGCGCGGCCTGTTCTACGCCGACCGCATGAAGAAAGAGATCGATACCCCGCCAGACAACTGGCTGGTGTTCGACGAACGCTACAAAACCCCGTCGATCGAACCGGCCGCGATGGAGCCGGACAACGGCAACGGCTGGTACGACCCGAAAACCAAGACCCTGCACTTCGTCGTGGCCACCCAGTGCCCATTGGAAGCTGCGACCGAGACCGCGAAAATGATCGCGCCGTCGCGCTTCGGCCTCGACAACCTGAACATGCACCCGGGTTATACCGTGGGCTACGGTTCCAAAGACCACAACATCTTCGTCTACTACGCAGCCCTTGCCGCGCTGTACGGCGCCGGTGTGCCGGTACGCTTGGCGAACGACCGCTACGAGCAGTTCCAGAGCGGCATCAAGCGTCACCCGTTCGACATCCGCTACCAATTGGCCGTGGACAAGAACGACTACAGCTTCAAGATTTTCCGCGCGGAAATGAGCGTCGACGGTGGTGGCCGGATCAACTACAGCCCGTCGGTGGCTGCGGTTGGCGCCACCGCTGCGCAGTCGATCTACTACATGCCGCAGAACGATTTGCAAGTTACCGCCTATCACTCGCGTGGCGTTGAAGCCGGTTCGATGCGCGGTTACGGCACTCTGCAAAGCATGGCGTCGACCGAAATGATGGTCGACGAAATTGCTGATCGTCTCGGTGTCGATGCGATCGACCTGCGTCGCAAAAACGCCCTGCGTTCGGGCATGAAAAACACCCAGGGCGCGATCCCGGCCGGTGCCCTGCGCCTGCACGAGATTCTCGACAAAGCCTCGGTGCACGAAGTCTGGAAAAACCGCGACGCGATCAAGAAACAACGCGAAGCCGCAGACCCGGACAACTGGTACGGCGTTGGTTTCGCCATTTGCCAGAAAGACTTCGGCACCGGCTCCGAAGCGCCGATGGCCAGCATCGAATTCACCGCCGACGGTCGCATCAGCCTGCGCCACATCGGTATCGAAATCGGCACCGGCATGTCCACCTCGCAGGCCTTGGTCGTTGCCGATTTCCTCGGCAGCCCGGCGCACGAAGTGAAGACTGGCGAAACCGAATGGAAGGAAATGCAGCTGATCACCAGCGGCAACCCTTACATCATGAGCCAGGCCGAACAGGACAACTTCCTGCGCAACCCGCGTTGGGTCGGCAAATTGGCTTCGGCCTCGTCGGCGACCAACTCTGCGTACTACTTCAGTCACGCCACCCGTGAAGCGGCGCGCGTGCTGTTCAACCACGGTTTGTGGCCGGCGGCGCTGGAGATCTGGCGTCAGGGCCCGTTCGGCGGCCAGGCCAACCCTTACGTGGTGCGTCGCGAAGATGCGCATTGGGTCGACGGCAAACTGACTGCCAACGGCATGCAGCCGTTGAGCTTCGAAGAGCTGGCCAAACGCGCTCACGAGCGGGGTCTGGTCACCGCTGCCACCGTCCACGGTTTCAACCGCTGGAGTTGGGCCGAAGCTGAATACAGCATCGACGGCGTGCGCGAGCGTCTGCCGCTCGACGGTCTGGCGGTGAAGTACGGCGATGGTGCCCCGAAAGCCAAGCAAGCGCTGATGAGCACGGCCGGTTTCCACCTGCTCGATCGCCAGAACATCAGCTACCCGGCGACTCAGTTGAACAACGCTGCCGTGACTTACTACAGCCCGGTCGCCACGCTGGTCGAGCTGAAGGTCAACAAGGGTTCTGCTGAAGTTGAAGTGCTCAACCACCATTCGTGGGTGGAGTGCGGTCGTGTGCTGGTCGAAGAGTTGGTCAAGGGCCAGATGGAAGGCGGTATCGCCATGGGCATCGGTCACGCACTGATGGAAGAGATGCCGTTGTACGAGGGCGGGCCGGGGGAGGGTGACTGGAACTTCAACCGTTACCGTCTGCCGATGGCGCGTCACGTTGCCGTGTGGAAACAGACGTCGGAAATTCTCCCGGCGCTGTCGCCAAGCGATCCGTCCAAAGGCATCGCCGAAGTGGTGATGATCCCGATTGTCGGTGCCATCGGTAACGCCGTGGCGCATGCCATCGGTAAACGTGTTCGCGATCTGCCTATCACTCCAGCGCGCATCAAGGAGGCCCTCAATGGCTAACCGTCCGTTTCAACTGACCCTCAATGGTCAATCCGTCGGTCCGGTGGACATCCCTGATGACCTGCCGATGATCGACTACCTGCACGAATACAAAAACCTCACCGGTTCGCGTCTGGGCTGCGGCCAGGGCATCTGCCACGCTTGCGTGGTGATCGTCGACAACCCGGACGGCACCAGCGAAGAGGTACGCACCTGCATCACCGGCGCGCATTACTTCGAAGGCAAGAAAGTCCGCACCATCGAATCCCACGCCAAGCGTGACGAGAGCGGCCAGGTCACCGAGCTGAACCCGATCCAACAACGCTTCGTCGACGAGTTCGCTTTCCAGTGCAGCTACTGCGCACCCGGTTTCGTCAACGCCGCGACCGTGTTGGTGGAGAAACTGCAGCGCCAGCCGATCGTCAAAAGTCAGCTGGAAAAAGTCATCGAGGACAGCCTCGGTCATCACATCTGCCGTTGCACCGGGTACGTGCGTTACTACAACGCCACCCGCAACGTGCTGACCGATCTCGGCTTGGTCAAGGAGGGTTAAGCATGAAGCTTTTTCTGACCCGCCTGACCCTAGCGGTCGGCCTTGCTGCGCCGGTGTTGTTCGCTCACGCCGATGATCAGGTCAAGCGCGGCGAGTATCTCGCTCGCGCCGCCGATTGCATGGCTTGCCACACCGCTCCCGGTGGCGCGCCGTTTGCGGGCGGCCTGCCGATTGTCTCGCCGTTCGGCACGATTTACGGCACCAACATCACCCCGAGCAAAGAGCACGGTATCGGTTTGTACAACGATGACGAGTTCTTTGCTGCGCTGACCGAAGGCAAGCGTCGCGACGGCGCGAATCTTTATCCGGCAATGCCGTACACCTCGTATCACCTGATGCCGCGTGAAGATTCGGACGCGATCCATGCTTACCTGAAAACCATCGAACCAATCGAGCGCGCAGCACCGGTCACCAGCCTGAGCTTTCCGTTCAACGTGCGTCCGGGCCTGATCGGCTGGAACATGATGTACGGCAAAGACCTGAAACTGCAGCCGGCCGAAGGCAAAAGTGAAGCGTGGAAGCGCGGCCAGTACATGGTCGAAGTCCTTGGTCACTGCGGCGAATGCCACACGCCACGCGGCCTGCCGGGCGCGATGCAGTTGGATAAACGCCTCACCGGCGGCATTCTCAATGGTTACCTGGCGCCGAGCCTGCTGGCCACCGACCTGGCTGCTCGCGGCTGGAACGAGCAGGATCTGGGCACGTTCCTCAAGCACGGCATGAGTGCGCAGGGGACGATGTTCAACGAGATGTTCCCGGTGTTCCACAACAGCACGCAAGGCCTGAGCGATACCGATCTGGCGGCGATGGCAACGTTCCTGCTCGGCGACAAGCCGCCAGCAGCCAAAGCGCTGGTTGAAGTGCCAGTCGAGAAACTCAGCGCCAGTGCCCAGCGCGGTCAGCAGGCATATCTGAACGTCTGCGCCGGTTGCCATGCGGTCGGTGGCGAAGGCAAACCGCACATCGCGGTGGCCATGCGCGGCAACACCACGTTGCGTCTGGAAGACCCACGCAACCTGTTGCGCGTGATCGAAGATGGTATCGGCGAGCAGAAGTTTTCCGGGTTCGAGCGCATGCAGCCGATGCCGGGTTTCGCCGACAAGCTCAGTCCTGATCAGCTGACCGATCTGCTCAACTACCTGCGCCAAGGTTGGGGTGGGCAGTCCGCCGAGCTGGCAGTGAGTGAGGTGCAAAAGCTGCAAGCTGACGCACCGTCCATCGAGCACAAGGCCCACTGACATGCAGCATCTCGATCTACAAGTGGTGCGAAGGGCGCTGGAGTGGTCGGTGGTGGGGCAGCGCATCTGGCTCTGCACCGTGCTGACGACTTACGGCTCGGCACCGCGTGCGCCAGGTTCGCTGCTGGCGGTGAACGATGGCGGACAGTGGATCGGCTCGCTGTCGGGTGGCTGCGTCGAGGAGGATTTTCTCGAGCGCGTCGCCGAGGGGGCGTTTCTCGATGCGGTCAACGTCGTGCGCTACGGCGAGGGTGACGATCCGCGTTCGCGGGTCAGCCTGCCCTGTGGCGGCATTCTCGATGTGCTGGTAGAGAAATTTGACGCCGACTGCGAAGTGCAGGCGCATCTGCGTGAACTGGAATCGGCGTTGCTCGGTCAGCGTCGGCTGATTCGCGAAGTCGATCTGGCCAGCGGTGCACGCAGTCTGTTCGCTGATCGCGAGCAGGGTGCGCGGATCGAACGCGAGATTGATCGGGTACGCATCCGCGTTGGCGCGGCGCAGCGTCTGTTGCTCGCCGGGTATTCCAGCGTGGCGCAGGCGTGTGCCGAGTTTGCTGTCGGCCTCGGGTTTGAAGTGATTCTCTGCGATCCGCGTGATGAAGTGCTAGAAGGCGTGGTGCTGGATGGCGTGGAGATTCGTCGGCAATTGCCTTCGGTGTTTATCGCCGATGGCGGCTGCCACCGCGATACCGCCGTTGTCGCGTTGACCCATGATCCACGCATCGACGATCTGGCGATGATGGAAGCGGTGCGCACCGAGGCGTTCTACATTGGCGTGATGGGTTCGCTGCAGACCTCGCAGAAGCGCTTCGAACGCCTGCGGCGGATTGGTGGGCTGGGGGAGAGTGAGCTGGCGCGGATTCATGCGCCAATCGGTCTGAACCTGGGCAGCAAGACGCCGGCAGAAATTGCCTTGGCGGTGCTTGCGGATATTCTGCGGATCCGCAGCGGCATTGCTCGCGATCAGCTCTGATTAAGTGGTAGATGCATTTGTGGCGAGGGGATTTAGCGAAACGTCGCACCGCCCCGTTGGGGTGCGAAGCGCCCCCTCTTATATAGAAGGGGACTGCTACGCAGCCCAACGGGGATAAATCCCCTCGCCACATTGGTTCCTATAGCTCGAATTTAAAAACCGTACTTATCTCGCAACCCGTAATACCAGGCCCCCAACGCCGCAAACGGCGTGCGCAACATCTGCCCGCCCGGGAACGGGTAATGCGGCAAATCGGCAAACGCATCAAAACGCTCGGCCTGACCGCGCAACGCCTCCGCCAACACCTTGCCTGCCAAATGCGTGTACGTCACGCCATGGCCGCTGCAGCCCTGCGAGTAATAAATGTTGTCGCCCAGGCGCCCAACCTGCGGCAAGCGCGACAAGGTCAGCAGGAAATTTCCTGTCCAGGCGTAATCAATCTTCACGTCTTTAAGCTGCGGGAACGCCTTGAGCATTTTCGGGCGGATGATCGCCTCGATGTTCGCCGGATCGCGCGCGCCGTAAACGACACCGCCGCCGAAGATCAGACGCTTGTCGCCCGTCAGGCGGTAATAGTCGAGCAGGTAGTTGCAGTCTTCGACGCAATAATCCTGCGGCAGCAACGCTTTCGCCAACTCGTCACCCAGCGGCTCGGTGGTGATCACCTGCGTGCCGCACGGCATCGATTTGGCCGCCAGTTCCGGCACCAGATTACCGAGGTAAGCGTTGCCGGCGACAATGATGAACTTGGCCCTGACCTTGCCTTGCGGCGTATGCACGACCGGGTTGGCGCCGCGCTCAATGCGCACGGCAGACGATTGCTCATAGATAGTGCCGCCGAGGGACTCAACCGCAGCCGCTTCGCCCAGCGCCAGGTTCAGCGGATGTATATGGCCGCCGCTCATATCGAGCATGCCGCCGACATACTGATCGCACCCGACCACTTCGCGGATGCGGCGCTGATCGAGCAGTTCCAGTTGCGTATGACCAAAACGCTCCCAGAGACGCTTCTGCGATTCCAGGTGCCCCATTTGCTTGGCAGTCAGGGCAGCAAACACGCCACCATCTTTCAGATCGCACTGGATATTGTATTTGGCCACCCGCTCGCGAATGATCCGGCCGCCCTCGAAAGCCATCTGCCCGAGCAACTGCGCCTGCTTCGGCCCAACGGAGCGTTCGATCACGTCGATGTCACGGCTATAACTGTTAACAATCTGCCCGCCATTACGCCCGGAAGCGCCGAAACCGACCTTGGCCGCTTCCAGTACCGTCACCCGAAAACCGTTCTCCAGCAGAAACAGGGCAGACGACAAACCGGTATACCCGGCGCCGATCACACAGACGTCCGTCTCCACATCATCCTGCAAGGCAGGGCGGGGCGGTACGGCGTTGGCCGACGCAGCGTAATAAGACTCTGGGTAAGGGGTGTTCGCCATCCTGCAGCCTCTGTTTAATATATTTTACGAGTGCACCGATCCTACCCGAGTTGAAAAACCTCCGCCAGCCACCGGAAAATCTTCCTCAGCGACCCGAAATTAAATATTTTGCATATTCATAGGCTTAGGTGAAAAAAAGGTGTTGACACCCCTCCGGAATTCCGTAGAATGCCGCCTCACAGCAGGCACGTAGCTCAGTTGGTTAGAGCACCACCTTGACATGGTGGGGGTCGTTGGTTCGAGTCCAATCGCGCCTACCAAACAAAATCCGCTCTGCTGGGCGGTCTGGAAGGGCTCACCGAAAGGTGGGCCCTTTTTTGTTGTCTGCGATTTGTGCGGAGCGCTCAAAAGGTCTCGGGTGTGTTCACTTGGACGGTGTGGGCGATTGTGTCTGGAAGGATTATTGGCATTCAAAATCCCAGGCATCAATGATCAGGTCTTCTACCTCTTCTTCTGTCGTCGTGAGGCCCAGGCATTCGTTGTCTTTTTTGTAATGGAATTCGCAGTACTGCACTCCTTGGGTGCACCGCTCGATTTCTACAATTCCAATGTTTTCAAGTTCCAGTGCCGTGCCAACCGGCTGCATCTCTTTCGCCGCACTTGGCTTCCAGTCGTGCTGGAGTAATACGCTCCGTGCCGCTAAGAATGGCATGCCTTGCTTGATTGGAAGATCTGAAGCGCAGGCAATGGCGCTGGAGAAATAAAACAACATGCAAGCACAAGGGGCGAATCTCATCGTGAGTCGCCCTTAATCGGTGTCAGGGCATTTGAAGCCCCAATTGTTGATTCTCATGTCTTTGACCTTTTCGCCTGTTGTACTGACGACCAGGCATTCGTTGTTCTTTCTATAGTCGAACTCGCAGTATTGAACGCCTTCCGTGCATCGCTGCACTTCGCTGACCCCCATATTTCTAAGTGTTTTCATTAGGCCGTCGGGGTTCATTTCATCCGTCAAGTTTGGTTGCCAGCCTTGCTTGAGCAGCGCTTTTCGTGCGCTCAGAAACGGCATTCCCTGTGTAATGGGTAACTCGGCTGCACAGGCAAAAAAACTGAAGCAGCCAAAGATGCTCAAGACGTTGGCAAAATGAATCATGGCAACGCGCGGCTTACGGAAAAGGCTCAATCCGGTTCAGTCTGATTTTTTGGCGCCACTGAAGCTTCTGCAGCTGGCTAACCCTTCCTCCGCAATCAAGTCTTCTGTTCCGGGGGCGAAGTCGGGCTCAGGGTGCGTGGCGCATGGAATGCGCAGGCATTCACGACGAATAGGGGGGAGAGCTGGCTGTCCATGGGCGAGAATTTTCCAATTGTTACTGTCCGTCTAAATTTGCGCTCGAACAATCCTCCGGAGCAGAGGTATTGATCAACAATTCTTAGAGTGCCGGGATGGTTGATTTTTGACCGTCCGTCGCCAGCATCCTTTAAAATAGTGTGGATATTTAACGACTTACGATGATTTTTAACCGACCGGTTATCAAAAATAAGTTGTTAGGTGCAGCATGATTCAGTAAGATCCGCCCCGCGTTCACCACCACGGTTTATGCATTTTTAAATCCCAAGCTTCCATCAGCTGCTTGGGATTTTTTTTGCCTGCGATTTGCCTCTGCCGGCTGAGTTTTCTTCTGTCAATCTCTCCTGTATGCCTGGCGACACCCTCCGCGGGCAAATCCTTGCTTTTTCAACTACTACTGACTGGCCAATTTTCAACTCTTTCTGATGAGGGTTTATCGATGCTGGTTCATTGGTTTCTTGCAGCTGTTCATCTGCTGGCATTTGCCTTGGGTTTTTGGGCGGTACTGACGCGTGGAACGGCGTTCAGTCGCCTGGCGGCCGGGACCGGGGAGGCGGGACGGGTTCTGCTGGCTGACAATGTCTGGGGGATGTGCGCGCTGATCTTGTTGATCACAGGCGGAATGCGTGCCTTTGGCGGCTACGAAAAAGGCACTGACTATTATCTTCATCAGCCGCTGTTTCATCTGAAGATGACGCTGTTCGTGCTGATTCTGCTGATAGAGCTTGCGCCGATGATCACTCTGATCAAATGGCGGATCGCCAAGGCGCGGGGGGTGGTACTCGATACCGGGCGAGCAAAGCTGTTCGCACGCATCAGTCACGTCGAGGCGTTGCTGCTGGTGCTGATGATGGTTGCTGCCACTGGCATGGCGCGAGGTGTGACGTTCGGATAGGAAGGCGAATTCCCTGTGCTCTATCGGAAATGTCCGACAGCCAGCCTTGAGAATGCTCGGTAGTATCGATCAGCAGAAAGGGCGGGAGGTTAACGCGGCGGGGGCATGTGTCAGGCGCCGTACCCAAGGAGCTTGGGAAGCGGATGGCAAAACGGCGCGTGAATCTTTAGCCAGTCATTGCGTGCAGGCAAACGAACTGGCTACTGACTGCGATGCGTCTCAGGGAGTTTGTGGCTTGTCCGGGGCGGTCAGGCCTGCCTGAATGCGCTGGTAAATCTCCTCGCGGTGCACGGCAACGTTTTTCGGAGCATTGATACCGATGCGAACCTGTTGGCCGCTTACGCCCAGAATGGTGATAGTGATGTCATCACCAATGTTTATGCTTTCACCGACTTTGCGGGTGAGTATCAGCATGGTCTTCTCCTTGATTGCTTTGTAGGGCACCTGATTCAGACAGTGCAGAGGTCGGTGGTACGTATAGATTAGTGCGAAGTCTCACGGTTTGGGTGCCTCTTTCTGACGCGCAGATGCGGCATTAATTCCCAGGGCGTAACTATACAGAGGCTGCAATCATCAATCTCGTTGTTTTGTGCCCATTTTGCGGGGCTCGCGAAGTATTTATGAATGTTAAGATCGCCGCTTTGAGAATTCCGAGGGAAGCGTTGTGCGCAAATTGGTCTGGTTGGTCGCGGCACTGGCACTGGCAGGGTGTGGTGAAGGCAAGAGTGTAGACGAGCAAAAGCCGAAAACGGTGGTCGCGACAGCTCCTGCCGCGGCATCTGCTCCGCAGTGGGATCTCGAAGTCCGTGGCGAAACGCCTCAGGCCGTCAGCGATCTGAGCGGCTGGTTGATCGAACACGCTTTTGTTCCAACAGTTGTCAGGGACAGCAGCGGCAAAACGCGCATTCTGATTGGCCCGTTCAATTCCCAGGCCGAAGCTGAAGCCCGTAAGGTGCAGGTAGATGCGGCGTTGGTGAAAGCCAAAAAACAAAACATTGAATCGGTCATCATCGAGCATCCGATCACGCCGTAACACGCTCCATTCGGCGGAGCTGCCTAAAGGTCATCAAGCGCGATTCGTTCCTTTGTAATCGCCGAAGATTTCCAGAAGGAGCTCCCCATGGCCTCCGCCAATCCTTACAAATTGTTCGATGTCACCTTGCAGCGCAAAACCCGATTGAGTCCGCACATGATGCGCCTCACTCTGGCGGGCCCGCCCGTTACCGAAATGGCCACGTGGGCGCCGGATCAACGGGTAAAGCTGTTTTTCCCTGCTGCTGACGGTTCGCACTCAAAGCTTGCCCAGGACGAAGGTTGGTACGCGCGCTTCAAGTCGATGCTGGTCGATCGACGCCCCGCGATGCGCACCTACACCATTCGCCACCTGCGCGCCGAGCAGGGCGAAGTGGATATCGATTTCGTTCTGCACGGTGAAACCGGTCCGGCATCGCGTTGGGCCTTGCGCGCGCAGCCAGGCGATTCGATGCAGATTCTTGCCCCTGACAAGCGTTTTTCAGCGCAGGAAACCGGCGGGTTCGAGTGGAAACCTCCGCAAGCGCTGAAGCAATTGCTACTCGTCGCCGATTCCACGGCGTTGCCGGCGGCCATGGGCATTCTCGACGAACTGGCGGTCCTCGCCGAGCCACCACAAACCCAGGCTTTCTTCGAAGTCGACAGTGCGCAAGACATGCTCGCCGTGCCCGACTGGCCTGGGTTGTCGGTGCAATGGTTGATCCGTGATGAGGCCAATGCTGAGGTCGCCGGTGCACTGATGGTCGATGCCGTGCGGCAAGCGACCTTGCCCGTGCATAAATCTTCAGAGGGGCAGGCCGTGGAGCTGGCGGATGTCGATATCGATAAAGACATTCTCTGGGAAGTCGCCGACACTGCACCAGCTGGTTTCTATGGCTGGATTGCAGGAGAGAGTGCGGCGGTCATGAGCTTGCGCAAATACCTGATCAAGGAGTGCGACATCCCACGCGAAGCGCTCAACCTGATGGGTTACTGGCGCTACAACAAGTCTGGCAGCTAGGCATGAAAAAAGGCCTCGAACATAACGTTCGAGGCCCTTTTTGTATTGCATGGCCGATTAACCGCAGGCTTTCAGATTGACTGGCCCGACAAACTCATTGCCGCGTCCCATCACGCACGCCACGCTTTGATTGCGCTGGCGCTCCCAGTCCTGCACGGGATAGGTCTTGTCCCACGCCTCGTACAATTGCCGATCCTGTTTCGACAGACGCAAGCCATATTGCTTGCTCATGTAGAAATAGGTGCGGGCGATCATGCCGCGAATCGACGGGCGGGGCATGACCTTCTTCGCCTTGAAGTCGACCTGGGTCAGGCACGAGCCGTACTGGCCGGATTGCACCGGTAGCCAACCGTAACTGAAGTTGCTGCGGTCACCATTGACCTCGCCGATGCTCGGCACCAGGTTGTGCAGGTCGGCCTCGGCTTTCTGGTAGGACGGGTCATAGCGTGTGCAGTTCTTGCGTCCGCCTTCCTGCCAGCATTGGCGCTGATGGCCAAACTGCCAGGCCGGCACGATGTGCTCCCACTCGATGCGCGAAGCGCGTTTGGCGTTTTTGCGCGGTACGTAACCGCAAGCTTTCAAATCGACCTTGTTGCCGGTGTATTTGCATCCGCAGTAGAACTCGGTGGACTGCGGCGCATACAGCTTCCAGGCGACCTTTTTGGCTTCGGTGAATGTGCGGGGTGCGCCGGCCTGGGCCCCCATGGCGACGAACAACAACAGCAAAGCGAAACAGCGGACACTCATTGAATCAATCTTCCTTCGGCACAACCCAAAAAATCTGCACGCCGCCATCGTCTCGGTAGGCGAGGGTGACGTTGTCGTTCTCGTCGATTTCCTCGAGCAGGCGCTCCCACTCATCCATCGGCTCATCCGGCAAACGGAAGATCAGCGCGGCTTTGGCTTTTTGTGCGGTGGGGGAGTTGATTATTTTCTGAACGCGCATACCCATGCGTTCGTAAGCGTCAGGAGCATCAGGAGAGGTGGCCACGAGGTTATCCTTATTAAGCTGTACGTGCATACAGTATTTAACTGTAAGCATTTTCGCAACTGCTTAAAATTCAAGAAAATCCTCTGACAGCGGTTTTCTGAATTTGGTGTAGGTCGTGTCGAATTTTTTGTAGGAAAAATGCAGAAGGGTTGTAAGCAGTGCACCACCCGCCAGGCAGGCGAGTGGTGAACCGAGTGCCCGATCGAGAATCGACCGGGCGAAGGTCAATCAGTATTCCCAGAACATCCGTTGCAGCTCTTTGCTGTCGTTGGTTTTGGTCAACGCGACCATCGCCAGGATACGGGCTTTTTGCGGGTTCAGGTCGTGCGCGACGACCCAGTCGTACTTGTCATCAGGCTGTTCGGCGTTACGCAGGACAAAACCGCCGGCGTTGACGTGGGACGAACGAATGATCTGTACGCCATCCTTGCGCAGGGCTTGCAGGGTTGGCACCACGCGGGAGGACACCGAACCGTTGCCAGTACCGGCGTGGATAATCGCTTTGGCGCCGGATTGGGCCAGTGCTTTGTAGGCGGTATCGCTTACGTTGCCGTAGGAATAGGCGATTTCTACGTCAGGCAGGCTCTTGATGTTCTTGATGTCGAATTCGGAATCCATGGTGTGGCGCTTGGCTGGCAAGCGGAACCAGTAGGATTTGCCTTCGACCACCATACCCAATGGACCCCAGGCGCTTTTGAATGCCTCGGTCTTGATGTTGATCATTTTGCTGACGTCGCGACCGGACTGGATTTCATCGTTCATGGTCACCAGTACGCCTTTGCCGCGAGCGTCTTTGCTGCTGGCGACAGCGACGGCGTTGTACAGATTGAGCATGCCATCTGCCGACATGGCAGTGCCCGGACGCATCGAGCCAACGACGATGATCGGCTTGTCGGTCTTCTCGACCAGATTGAGGAAGTAGGCGGTCTCTTCCAGAGTGTCGGTGCCGTGGGTGATCACGATGCCGTCGACGTCTTTGCTGTCAGCCAGTTCGGCGACACGACGACCCAGTTGCAGCAGGTTGTCGTTGGTGATGCTTTCCGAAGCAATCTGCATGACCTGTTCGCCGCGCACATTGGCCAGTTTGTTCAGCTCGGGAATACCGGCAATCAATTGCTCGATGCCAACTTTGGCAGCCTGGTAGGTGGCGCTGTTGGCAGCGCTCGCGCCGGCACCGGCAATGGTGCCGCCTGTGGCAAGGACCACGACGTTGGCGAGTTTGGCCTGGGTTTCGACTTCTTTTGCCTGAAGGGCGGTGGGCAGGAGCAGGAGAAGGGCCAAAGCGCCCGGAACCAAAGTGTTAAAAGCAGATTTCATTATTTTTCTCTCTAGTAGTGAGACGGTGCTGGTGCAGGTTCATCTAGATGCGCTCCGGGCTGATCTGAATGCCTGGAGTGCTATGGGAAGAGCAGGATCTGTACCAGCCGTACTTTGCTTTAGAGAAATGTTTAACCTGATGATTTAAATCAAGTTTTTATGATTGAGTAAAAGGTGATGCAAAGCGCTTGTCCGGGTTTCCGAACAATGGAGACTTTCGCGTTCGGTTCACCGAAAAGGACTACCGATCCTGTCGAACGTATCCGCTTGCCGGATTCGATTGTTCTGCTAAAGAAACCCTCACTCAGGCCGATGCTGGTTCAAGGAAACTAAAATGTAGGGAGTCCACATGTCACTGACGATCGGTTTGGCAAACCCCGGTGCCGTCACCATCGGCGGCAAAACCGCAGCAACCATCAATGCCTTGAGCGAGGGGCAGACAGACGCGTCCGCTGAGGCGTTGGGTACTGACAAGGGTGAAAACAACCAGGTCAGAACCGGCGGCGCCGCACCAGCAGACAGCAAGACTGAAAGCAGCGATAACCTGAGCGTCACGGTCAAAATGCTTCTGAAGCGCATGCAGGAATTGCAGAAGCAGCTTCAGGAGCAGCAACAGCGCTTGGCTGCGGCCCAGGCCCAGAGTTATCCGACGCCGGAAGCGAAGTCGCAGGCGGTGATGTCCATTCAGGGGCAGATGGCGCAAACCAGCGGTGAGATGATGGAGGTCGCGGCGGCACTGCTCAAGGAAATGACCAAGGATTCCACCAGCGGTAACCTGGTCAGCACCACAGCGTAAACAGCGAGGGGCGAGTCAGCAGATTCGCCCTACAACAAATGACGATTTCTGATTGTTGACAAATGTCGGCGGGATTCGCATAGTTCGGTCTACGCAAACGTTTGCGCGGCTTTCCCGATGCACTGTCTCTCGGCTGAAAGCGACGTAGCTTACGCCAGCGCAAGCGTTGCTCACAATAATCATAAGATCGGAGTGAACCCATGAAGCTGCCATTTGCTGGACGTCTTCTCGCTGTCGCTATGCTGGCCGCCGCCGCTGCCACGCTCCCTGTCTCTTCGGCGTTCGCCGAATCCCCTGAAAAACCCAAAGTCGCGCTGGTCATGAAGTCTCTGGCCAACGAATTCTTCCTGACCATGGAAGACGGCGCCAAGGCTTATCAAAAAGAACATTCCGCCGATTTCGATCTGATCTCCAACGGCATCAAGGACGAGACCGACACCGCTGGCCAAACGCGGATCGTCGAGCAAATGATCCTCGCCAAGGTCAATGCCCTGGTCATCGCGCCATCTGATTCCAAGGCCATGGTGCCGGTGATCAAGAAGGCCGTCGACGCCGGTATTACCGTGATCAACATCGACAACCAGCTCGATCCGCAAATCGTCAAAAGCAAGAACATCAGTGTGCCATTCGTAGGCCCGGATAACCGTAAAGGCGCACGTCTGGTCGGTGAATACCTGGCCAAGCAGCTCAAGGCCGGCGATCAGGTCGGCATCATCGAAGGCGTGTCGACCACGACCAACGCCCAGCAGCGTACCGCTGGCTTCAAGGACGCGATGGACGCGGCGCAGATCAAGGTCGTTTCCCTGCAATCCGGTGATTGGGAAATCGACAAAGGCAACAAGGTTGCCGCTTCGATCCTCAGCGAATACCCGGACGTCAAGGCTCTGCTGGCCGGTAACGACAGTATGGCTGTAGGCGCCGTTTCCGCCGTGCGCGCCGCCGGCAAGGCCGGTCAGGTGCAAGTTGTCGGTTACGACAACATCAACGCCATCAAGCCAATGCTCAAAGACGGTCGCGTGCTGGCGACTGCCGATCAGTTCGCCGCCAGGCAGGCTGTGTTCGGTATCGAAACTGCGCTGAAAATCATCAAGGGCGAGAAGGTCGACAGCGGTGCCAACGGCGTGATCGAAACACCGGTCGAGCTGGTCACCAAGTAAGTCTTCTGGCGACACAACGGCGCTCGTCCGTCCGGGCGAGCGCATGGAGAGTTTTTTATGTCAGTTTCCGCCCCGAACGCCGTCCTCTCGGTCAGCGGTATCGGTAAGACCTATGCGCAACCGGTGCTCACCGGCATCGATTTGACGCTGATGCGCGGTGAAGTGCTGGCGCTGACCGGCGAGAATGGCGCCGGTAAAAGCACCCTTTCGAAGATCATTGGTGGGCTGGTTACGCCGACCACCGGCCAGATGCAATTTCAGGGCAAGGAATATCGCCCTGGCAGTCGCACCCAGGCAGAAGACCTCGGCGTGCGCATGGTCATGCAAGAACTCAATCTGTTACCGACGCTGTCGGTGGCGGAGAACCTGTTTCTCGATAACCTGCCAAGCAACGGTGGCTGGATCAGCCGCAAGCAATTGCGCAAAGCGGCGATCGAAGCCATGGCGCAAGTCGGGCTCGACGCGATCGATCCGGACACGCTGGTCGGCGAGTTGGGTATCGGCCATCAGCAGATGGTCGAAATCGCCCGCAACCTGATCGGTGATTGCCATGTGCTGATTCTCGACGAGCCGACCGCGATGCTGACGGCGCGTGAAGTCGAAATGCTCTTCGAGCAGATCACTCGTCTGCAGGCGCGTGGCGTTTCGATCATTTACATCTCTCACCGTCTCGAAGAACTGGCGCGCGTTGCCCAGCGCATTGCCGTGCTGCGTGACGGTAACCTGGTGTGCGTCGAGCCGATGGCCAACTACAACAGCGAGCAACTGGTGACGCTGATGGTCGGTCGCGAGTTGGGCGAACACATTGACATGGGGCCGCGCAAGATTGGCGCTCCGGCGTTGACGGTCAAAGGCCTGAGCCGTTCGGACAAAGTGCGCGATGTTTCCTTTGAAGTGCGCGCCGGTGAGATCTTCGGGATCTCCGGGCTGATCGGGGCAGGGCGTACGGAGCTGCTGCGGCTGATCTTTGGTGCAGACGTTGCCGACAGCGGCACGATTGCCCTTGGCTCGCCTGCGCAAGTGGTCAGCGTGCGTTCGCCCGTCGATGCGGTGCGCAATGGCATCGCCTTGATCACCGAAGACCGCAAGGGCGAGGGCCTGCTGCTCAGTCAGTCGATCAGTGCGAATATCGCGCTGGGCAACATGCCGGAAATTTCCAGTGGCGGCATCGTCAACAGCAACGATGAGAACTCCCTGGCGCAGCGGCAGATCGATGCCATGCGTATCCGCAGCTCGAGTCCGACACAACTGGTTTCCGAGTTGTCTGGCGGTAACCAGCAAAAAGTCGTGATCGGCCGCTGGCTCGAGCGTGATTGTTCGGTGCTGCTGTTCGATGAACCCACGCGTGGCATCGACGTTGGCGCCAAGTTCGACATCTATGGTTTGCTCGGCGAATTGACGCGCCAGGGCAAAGCGCTGGTGGTGGTGTCCAGTGACTTGCGTGAACTGATGCTGATCTGCGACCGGATCGGCGTGTTGTCGGCAGGGCGCCTGATCGACACCTTCGAGCGCGACAGCTGGACCCAGGATGATTTGCTTGCCGCCGCGTTCGCCGGCTACCAAAAACGTGATGCGTTGCTCAACGAAGCGGCGCCTAGGGATCTCCCATGAAAACTGCATCTCCTGCCGGCAAACGTAGTGGCAACTTCTACGGCCTCGGCACTTATCTGGGCCTGGCCGGTGCCTTGTTGGCGATGGTTGCGCTGTTCTCGGTCTTGAGCAGCCACTTTCTCTCCTATAACACCTTCAGCACCCTGGCCAACCAGATTCCCGACCTGATGGTGCTGGCGGTCGGCATGACCTTCGTGCTGATCATCGGCGGTATCGATCTGTCCGTGGGTTCGGTTCTGGCTTTGGCAGCATCGACGGTCAGCGTCGCCATGCTCGGCTGGGGCTGGGGCGTGTTGCCGGCGGCGTTGCTCGGCATGGCGGTGGCGGCACTGGCCGGCACCGTTACCGGTTCGATCACTGTGGCATGGCGAATTCCTTCATTTATCGTTTCCCTCGGTGTGCTGGAAATGGCCCGGGGGCTGGCGTACCAGATGACGGGGTCGCGCACGGCCTACATCGGTGATTCATTTGCCTGGCTGTCAAACCCGATCGCGTTCGGTATTTCGCCGTCGTTCATCATTGCCTTGCTGGTGATTTTCATTGCTCAGGCGGTTTTGACCCGCACGGTGTTCGGCCGCTACCTGATCGGTATCGGCACCAACGAAGAAGCGGTGCGCCTGGCCGGGATCAACCCGAAACCCTACAAGATTCTGGTGTTCAGCCTGATGGGCTTGCTGGCCGGGATCGCCGCGCTGTTTCAGATTTCCCGTCTTGAAGCTGCCGACCCGAACGCCGGCTCCGGCCTTGAACTGCAAGTGATCGCCGCGGTGGTGATCGGCGGTACCAGCCTGATGGGCGGGCGCGGCTCGGTGATCAGTACGTTCTTTGGCGTGTTGATCATTTCCGTACTGGCGGCCGGTCTGGCGCAGATTGGTGCGACCGAACCGACCAAGCGCATCATCACCGGTGCGGTCATTGTGATTGCCGTGGTGCTCGACACTTATCGCAGTCAACGCGCCAGTCGACGGGGCTGATATACCAATATGGCAACGATCAAGGATGTAGCGGCGCTTGCAGGCATTTCCTACACGACCGTGTCGCATGTGGTGAACAACACGCGGCCGGTCAGTCAGGAAGTGCGCCTGAAAGTCGAAGCGGCAATCAAGAGTCTCGATTATGTGCCGAGTGCGGTGGCGCGCTCGCTGAAAGCCAAGACCACCGCAACCATCGGTCTGCTGGTGCCGAACAGTCTCAACCCGTACTTCGCCGAACTCGCGCGGGGCATCGAGGATTATTGCGAGCGCAACGGCTACTGCGTGATTCTCTGTAACTCCGACGATAACCCGGAAAAACAGCGCAGCTATTTACGTGTTCTGCTGGAAAAACGCATCGACGGTTTGATCGTTGCCTCGGCCGGCGGTGACAGCGGTCTGGCGCAAGGGCTGGCAGGTGTGAAGACGCCGATGGTCATTGTCGACCGCGGTCTGGAAGGTGTGGACGCCGATCTGGTGCGCATCGATCACGAATACGGCGCGTATCTCGCCACTCGACATTTGCTCGAGTTGGGTCACCGCGACATCGCCACCATCGGCGGCCCGGCCAGTACCAGCGTGGCGCAGATGCGTCAGGCCGGATATTGTCGGGCGCTGCAAGAGGCGGGTATCGAAGTGCGTCAGGCGCGCATGCTGGAAAGCGATTTCACCAGCACCGGCGGTTACAACGCGGCGGCGGTTCTGCTGGAAAGCAATCCGCCGAGCGCGATCTTTGCCGGTAACGACATGATTGGCATCGGTGTGCTGCGCGCGGCGGCCGAGCGCAATGTGCGGGTGCCGAGCGAGCTGTCGGTGATCGGCTTCGACGATATCCAGATGAGCCGTTACGTGTATCCGGCGCTGACCACTGTCGGCCAGTCGATTCTGCAACTGGGCGAGATGGCGGCCGAAGTGCTGCTGCGAAGGATTGCTACACCGGATCTGGGCACCGATCAACGCATCGTGACCCCGAGTATTGTCTTGCGCGAATCGACCGCGCCGCTGTCCGGCGTGTTCACCGAATACCGCTGAAACCGAATTGACGAGTAGTGATGTATGCCAGCAAATGTAGTGGTAATAGGCAGCCTGAACATGGATCTGGTCACCCGCGCGCCACGGCTGCCGCGGGGCGGTGAAACGCTGATCGGTCATTCCTTTGCCACCGTTTCTGGTGGCAAGGGCGCCAATCAGGCGGTGGCGGCTGCACGTCTGGGCGCACAGGTCGCGATGGTCGGCTGCGTCGGCAACGACGACTATGGTGTGCAACTGCGTGACGCGTTGCTGGCCGAGCAGATCGACTGCCAGGCGGTGAGTACCGTCGAGGACTCCAGTGGTGTGGCGCTGATCGTGGTCGATGACAACAGTCAGAACGCCATCGTCATTGTCGCGGGTGCCAACGGTGCAATGACGCCGGCAGTGATCGACCGCTTTGATGCGGTGTTGCAAGCCGCCGACGTGGTGATTTGCCAGCTCGAGATCCCGGATGCAACCGTAGGCCACGCACTCAAGCGTGCACGCGCGTTGGGCAAGACCGTGATCCTCAATCCGGCGCCGGCCAGTCGGCCGCTTCCGGCAGACTGGTTCGCCGCGATTGATTATCTGATTCCCAACGAGAGCGAAGCGGCCGCATTGAGCGGGCTGCCGGTCGATTCGCCGCAAACGGCGGAAAATGCTGCCAGTCATCTGATCGCCATGGGCGCGGGCAAAGTGATCATTACCCTCGGTGCTGAAGGTTCGCTGTTCGCCAGTGGCAAGGGCTTTGAGCACTTTCCCGCGCCGAAGGTGAAAGCAGTCGACACCACTGCCGCCGGGGACACCTTCGTCGGTGGTTTTGCAGCTGCGCTGGCGGGCGGCAAATCCGAAGCCGAGGCCATTCGCTACGGGCAGATCGCCGCGGCGCTGTCGGTTACTCGCGCCGGCGCGCAACCGTCCATTCCAACCATGTCCGACGTACAGGCTTTTAAACCCGCATGAAAAAGACTCCTTTGCTCAACGTCGCGCTATCGCGACTGATCGCCTCCCTGGGCCATGGCGACATGGTCGTCATCGGTGATGCCGGATTGCCGGTACCGCCCGGTGTCGAGCTGATCGATCTGGCGCTGACCCACGGTGTCCCTGATTTCGTCAGCACGCTGAAAGTCGTGCTAAGCGAGATGCAAGTGGAAAGCCATGCGCTGGCCAATGAAATCTTCGACAAGCAACCGACGGCGCTGATCACGCTGGAGGCGCTGAATGATGAAGGCGAACTGGGTCGTCGCGACCTGCTCAGTCATGAGCAATTCAAGGTCCTCAGCCGCCAGGCACGGGCGATTGTGCGTACAGGCGAATGTCAGCCGTACTGCAACATCGTGCTGGTTGCCGGGGTTACGTTCTAAATTTCGATGTCTACCTGCACAAGGAATGCGCCATGCAACGCTATGCTCACAAACTGCATCAATTAATCCGGGGTCTGCTGCTTTTGTCCGTGATAACTGCGACCGGCGCTCAGGCGGCGGAAAAAATCGACCTGATCATCGACACCGATCCGGGCGCAGACGACGTGGTCGCCTTGCTGTTCGCCCTGGCCTCGCCCGATGAACTGAATATTCGTGCACTGACCACCGTGGCCGGCAACGTGCGTCTCGACAAGACATCGCGTAACGCGCGGCTGGCTCGCGAGTGGGCAGGGCGCGAGGACGTTCCGGTCTACGCCGGTGCGCCGAAGCCGCTGATGCGCACACCGATCTACGCCGAGAACATTCATGGCAAGGAAGGCCTGTCGGGTGTTACCGTGCATGAGCCGAAAAAAGGTCTGGCAGAGGGCAATGCGGTCAATTACCTGATCGATACCCTGAAAAAAGCCAAGCCACACAGCATCACCATCGCCATGCTCGGTCCGCAGACCAACCTGGCGCTGGCACTCATCCAGGAGCCGGAGATTGTTCAGGGCATCAAGGAAGTATTGATCATGGGTGGCGCGCACTTCAACGGCGGCAACATCACCCCAGTGGCTGAATTCAACCTGTTTGCCGACCCGCAAGCGGCTGAAGTGGTGCTCAAGAGCGGCGTGAAACTGACGTATCTGCCGCTGGACGTGACGCACAAGATTCTCACCAGTGATGCACGCCTGAAGCAGATTGCCTCGCTCAATAACAATGCAGGCAAGATCGTTGGTGACATCCTCAACGAATACGTCAAGGGCGATATGGAGCACTACGGTATTCCGGGTGGTCCGGTGCATGACGCCACCGTCGTGGCTTACCTGCTCAAGCCTGAGCTGTTCACCGGTCGTTCGGTGAATGTCGTAGTAGATAGTCGTGAAGGGCCGACTTTCGGTCAGACCATCGTCGACTGGTATGACGGCCTCAAAGCACCGAAGAATGCATTCTGGGTGGAAAATGGCGATGCTCAGGGCTTCTTCGATTTGCTCACCGAACGCCTGAAGCGTTTGAAGTAAACAGCCCGCCCGCAGGTGCCAGCCTGCGGGTTTTACCCCTTCTGCGCATGCTCGTGCTCGAACTGTTCGGTCGGGTAACGCTCAAAAATCTGCTTGATGAATTGTTGGGCGGCTTCGGTGCCCAGCTCTTTGACCAATAAATCGATACCAATCAGCGCCAGCTCTTCGGTGGTCCCCGGGCTGTAGGAGCTGTGTCCGTCTGCCCATTTGGCTTTGATGTCGGCATCGATGCTGATGGTGGTCATGAGAGCGCTCGAAAAGTCGGGAAGTCTGAGTTTCGAGTTAACCATTTTGTCGGGCGTTTGGCACTGCGACTTAGGCATGAATGGAACGCTATGCGACACTTGGTCTTTTCCGGCGAACCAGGGAACGTACTGTGCAGATTGATTTGAATACCCCCGACGGCCTCACGCTCGACGCTGTGCGCCAATTGCTGGCTTCGGCCAGTGATGACGAGCACACGCAATTGCGCGTGACCAAGGGCGGTATTGCCTATATTTCTTCGGGCATCACTGGCGGGCAGGACATCGACGGCCTGCAGTTTCGCCTTGAGACTTGGGCCAAGGGTTCGGGTTATGTGGGAAATGTCGCAGCCAGCGACGAGGTGTGGGTGATGCAGATTTTCAACGCACTGAAGGACAACTGGCCGAATCCGCCGTTTGACTACATCGACGTCTACTGAGCATTGTTAATATTCAGTCACGATTGATTGCGCAGGGGAGCGCCACGCTCAGGCAAACTCGGCGTTTTTCCGATGGTGCGGCAAGGTGATGGCATCTGCCATGAAACCAAACGCCGGATTGGCGGTCGCACAATCTCAGCTTAACTATTTGAAAACAAGGAGGCTTCATGCCTTTGAAGTTCGCGACACTGGGTGCACTCTTGGCCGCTGCGATGTTGGCCGGTTGCAGTACGAACTCCAGCGAGTCGGCAAAGGATGCAGTGGCGACCGAGTCCGGTCACAGCCGCTGTGAAGCGACGGCAGCGGAATTCGCCATCGGCAAGAAAGCATCTCCGGAGCTGCTTGAGCAAGCGCGAGCCAAGGCCGGTGCGCAGAACGCCCGCTTCCTCAAGCCAACCGACATGATCACCCTGGAATACCGTTCGGATCGCCTGAACCTGAACACTGATACCAACCTGGTCGTCACTCGCGTCAACTGCGGCTGATCGCAGAACGCTTTTGCCGCAGGCATAAAAAACCCCGTCACATGGACGGGGTTTTTTTAGTGCGCCGAGAAATTACTCTGGGCGAACCTGTGCAGCTTGCATACCCTTTTGGCCTTTCTCAGCCACGAAGGAGACAGTCTGGCCTTCTTTCAGGCTTTTGAAACCGTCGGATTCGATAGCTTTGAAGTGTACGAACAGGTCGTCACCGCCACCTTGAGGAGTGATGAAGCCGAAGCCTTTTTCATCGTTGAACCATTTAACGGTGCCGGTTTGGCGATTAGACATGGTGTATCTCCAAGAAACATATATTTTCAGTAGTACTGTGCTGCTCAGGCCAACTGGGCACACCGGAGTATCATAGTCGAAATGTTCGCTTTGGTAGCCCCCCGGACGTGCTGTTTGCCAATCAGTCGTGTTTTCTTTACTGCCAATTTCGGCTGGAGGCCCCGGTTTAAAAGGCTTTGAGCGAAAAGTAAAGACAGTAAAAAAACCTGTAAAACCTGCATAAATCGTCTGAAAAGGCTCATTTCTGGCACTTTTTTCCAGCCTTTAGCCGATCATGAAGGCCTTTTTCATCACTTTTTAGCCGGGGTATTCGCCTTGCATTTGGCGATTTGGCCCAGGGCTTTCTGCTGCAGTTCAGGCGTCGCCTTGTTGTCCATCAATGCCTGAATGTCGCTCGCTGGATAAGACTTGATTGCATCCGCGCCACAGGCACAGTGGGATTTCGCCGCTGCGGCGCCAATCTGTGGGGTAGCCGCCTGGGTGCACTGGGCCATGTACTTGTCACGCTCGCCCTTCGGCCAATCGGCGTGAGCGCTCAGTGGCAGCAGCAGGACAATGGGGGCGACTACGGCGAATAAAGTGTTCAGACGCATGCGAGGATGCTCCTTGTGGGTCAATGTCTTGTTATCTGAGGGCTGAAGGGCCGATCAAGTTCAGCACTCTGGCATAAAAACGGACGATTTGCCTTCTGGCGAAACAGAGGCATAAGTGACCGCTCATCTGTGCTAGCATGCCGGGCTCAAGCGTTCTCAGGCTCCGGTGACCTTCAGTCCCGGCAGCGGTCAGCGTGTGAATATTTCGATTTGAATCCCAGTCACTCTGGTTCGGTTTTCCGGTTGGCCGCAAGGCTCCTGCCGCTGTAAGGCAGGCGTTCGTCATTGAATGGCCTGGATCGGATCTTGTACTGGCTCATCCCAACCCACGTGACCTTTGGTAGGGGTCACCACTAGGAGAGGAGGCGCCATGCCAACTATTACTCTTCCCGACGGCAGTCAACGTTCATTCGATCACCCGGTTTCCGTAGCCGAGGTCGCTGCATCCATTGGTGCAGGTCTGGCCAAGGCCACCCTGGCCGGCAAGGTCAATGGCCAACTGGTCGACGCCAGCGACATCATCAGCAGCGACGCGACCCTGCAAATCATCACGCCAAAGGATGAAGAGGGGCTGGAGATCATTCGCCACTCTTGCGCTCACCTGGTTGGCCACGCGGTCAAGCAGCTGTACCCGACTGCGAAAATGGTCATCGGGCCGGTCATCGATGAAGGCTTCTATTACGACATCGCCTTCGAACGTCCTTTTACTCCGGACGACATGGCTGCGATCGAACAGCGCATGCAACAGCTGATCGAAAAAGATTACGACGTGATCAAGAAAGTCACTCCGCGCGCCGAAGTGATTGAAGTGTTCAAGGCTCGCGGCGAAGACTACAAGCTGCGTCTGGTCGAAGACATGCCGAACGAGCAGGCCATGGGTCTGTACTATCACGAAGAATACGTCGACATGTGCCGCGGTCCGCACGTGCCGAATACGCGCTTCCTGAAATCCTTCAAGCTGACCAAGCTGTCCGGTGCCTACTGGCGCGGCGACGCCAAGAACGAGCAACTGCAGCGCGTTTACGGCACTGCCTGGGCAGACAAGAAGCAGCTGGCGGCTTACATCCAGCGCATCGAAGAAGCTGAAAAGCGCGATCACCGCAAGATCGGCAAGCGTCTGGGCCTGTTCCACACCCAGGAAGAATCCCCGGGGATGGTGTTCTGGCATCCGAACGGCTGGACTCTGTACCAGGTGCTCGAGCAGTACATGCGCAAGATCCAGCGCGACAACGGCTATCTTGAGATCAAGACCCCTCAAGTCGTTGACCGCAGCCTGTGGGAGAAATCCGGGCACTGGGCCAACTACGCCGACAACATGTTCACCACGCAGTCGGAAAACCGCGACTACGCCATCAAGCCAATGAACTGCCCATGCCACGTGCAGGTGTTCAACCAGGGCCTGAAGAGCTACCGCGAGTTGCCGATGCGTCTGGCCGAGTTCGGTGCCTGCCACCGTAACGAGCCGTCGGGTGCGCTGCACGGCATCATGCGTGTACGTGCGTTCACTCAGGACGACGCCCACATCTTCTGTACCGAAGAGCAGATGCAGGCCGAATCAGCAGCGTTCATCAAGCTGACCATGGACGTTTATCGTGACTTCGGCTTCACCGATGTCGAGATGAAGCTGTCCACTCGTCCGGAAAAACGCGTCGGTTCCGACGAGTTGTGGGATCGCGCCGAAGCAGCATTGGCTGCAGCCCTTGATTCTGCGGGCTTGCCGTACGATCTGCAGCCGGGGGAGGGTGCGTTCTACGGTCCGAAGATCGAATTTTCGCTGAAAGATTGCCTCGGTCGCGTCTGGCAGTGTGGTACCTTGCAGCTCGATTTTAACCTGCCTGTCCGTTTGGGCGCTGAATACGTCTCTGAAGACAACAGCCGCAAACACCCGGTGATGTTGCACCGTGCGATCCTCGGTTCCTTCGAGCGTTTCGTCGGAATCCTGATCGAGCACTACGAAGGTGCGTTCCCTGCCTGGCTGGCGCCAACCCAGGCGGTGATCATGAATATCACTGATAAACAGGCAGATTTTGTTGCAGAAGTTGAAAAAACTCTCAACGAAAGCGGATTTCGTGCCAAGTCCGACTTGAGAAATGAAAAGATCGGCTTTAAAATCCGCGAGCATACTTTGCTCAAGGTTCCCTATCTCTTGGTTATCGGAGATAAGGAAGTCGAGATGCAGACTGTCGCTGTGCGTACTCGTGAAGGTGCTGACCTGGGCTCGATGCCCGTCGCCCAGTTCGCTGAGTTTCTCGCGCAAGCGGTTTCCCGGCGTGGTCGCCCAGATTCGGAGTAATTATTATTAAGCGTGAAATGAGACAAGATAAACGAGCTGCACCGAAAGCCCCGATCAACGAGAATATCTCGGCACGCGAGGTTCGGTTAATTGGTGCTGAAGGTGAACAGCTTGGGATTGTGTCAATTGAAGACGCGCTTCTTAAGGCTGAAGAGGCCAAACTGGATCTGGTGGAAATTTCCGCCGATGCAGTACCACCTGTTTGCAAACTGATGGACTACGGCAAATCGATCTTCGAAAAGAAGAAGCAGGTTGCCGCAGCCAAGAAAAACCAGAAGCAGATTCAGGTTAAAGAAATCAAGTTTCGTCCAGGGACGGAGGAAGGGGATTACCAGGTAAAACTGCGCAACCTGGTACGTTTCCTGAGTGATGGGGACAGGGCCAAGGTATCCTTGCGATTCCGCGGCCGTGAGATGGCCCACCAGGAGCTGGGGATGGAACTCCTCAAGCGGGTTGAAGCTGACCTGCTCGAGTACGGTTCGGTCGAACAGCATCCTAAGATGGAAGGACGCCAGCTGATCATGGTCATCGCCCCGAAAAAGAAGAAGTAATCAACAGGGCACGGCAGGCCTTCTGATTATGTTTATCAACTGAATGCGGAGTATCCGAACATGCCAAAAATGAAAACCAAAAGTGGTGCTGCTAAGCGGTTTCTGAAAACTGCTAACGGTATCAAGCACAAGCACGCTTTCAAGAGCCACATCCTGACTAAAATGTCGACCAAGCGTAAGCGTCAACTGCGCGGTAGCAGCTTGCTGCATCCGTCTGACGTGGCAAAAGTCGAGCGCATGCTGCGCCTTCGTTAATTTTAGTCAAGAATAGAGGAAGTAACTCATGGCTCGTGTAAAGCGTGGCGTCATTGCCCGTAAGCGTCACAAAAAAATTCTGAAACTTGCTAAAGGCTACTACGGTGCACGTTCGCGCGTATTCCGTGTTGCCAAGCAAGCGGTAATCAAGGCAGGCCAATACGCCTACCGTGACCGTCGTCAGAAAAAACGTCAGTTCCGCGCTCTGTGGATCGCTCGTATCAACGCTGGTGCTCGTGTTAACGGTCTGTCCTACAGCCGTTTCATCGCTGGCCTGAAAAAAGCGTCCATCGAGATCGACCGTAAGGTTCTGGCTGATCTGGCAGTGAACGAAAAAGCGGTGTTTGCTGCGATTGTCGAGAAAGCTAAAGCCACCTTGGCTTAAGTACCCCCGACAATCACCCGGCCTCACTTCCGTGGGGCCAGGTGGTAAACGTCTTAAATAGGGGAAGAGCCTTCAAGCTCTTCCCCTATTTTGTATCTGGAGTCTGTACATGGAAAACCTGGATGCGCTGGTCTCTCAAGCACTAGAGGCTGTGCAAAGCGCTGAAGATATCAATGCCCTGGAGCAAATCCGGGTTCAATACCTTGGTAAAAAGGGCGAATTGACTCAGGTGATGAAGACCCTGGGGAATTTGCCGGCAGAAGAGCGTCCGCAAGTCGGCGCGCTGATCAACGTTGCCAAGGAACGTGTAACAGGCGTTCTCAATGCGCGCATGGCTCTGTTTGAGGAAGCCGAACTGGCTGCCAAACTGTCTGCCGAATCCATTGACGTGACGTTGCCGGGCCGTGGCCAGACCTCCGGTGGTCTGCATCCGGTTACCCGGACTCTGGAACGTGTTGAACAGTTCTTCACCCGCATCGGCTACGGCATTGCCGAAGGCCCTGAGGTCGAAGACGACTACCACAACTTCGAAGCGCTCAACATCCCAGGCCATCACCCGGCCCGGTCGATGCATGACACCTTCTATTTCAATGCCAACATGTTGTTGCGCACCCATACCTCGCCGGTACAGGTCCGCACCATGGAATCGAAACAGCCGCCGATCCGCATCGTCTGCCCAGGCCGTGTGTACCGCAGCGACTCCGATATCACCCACTCGCCTATGTTCCACCAGGTCGAAGGCCTGCTGGTCGATCGCGACATCAATTTTGCCGATCTCAAAGGCACCATCGAAGAATTCCTGCGGGTGTTCTTCGAGAAAGAACTGGCCGTACGTTTCCGTCCTTCGTACTTCCCGTTCACCGAGCCATCCGCCGAAGTCGATATGGAATGCGTGATGTGCAGCGGTAAAGGCTGCCGCGTCTGCAAGCAGACCGGCTGGCTGGAAGTGATGGGCTGCGGCATGGTTCACCCGAACGTGTTGCGCATGTCCGGCATCGACCCGGAAGAATTCTCCGGCTTTGCCTTCGGCATGGGCGTCGAGCGTCTGGCCATGCTCCGTTACGGCGTGAACGACTTGCGTCTGTTCTTCGACAACGACTTGCGGTTCCTCGCGCAATTTCGCTAGTCGTAACGAATTCTTAGGAGAGCAGGATGAAATTCAGTGAACAATGGCTGCGTGGCTGGGTTAGCCCGCAGGTAAATCGCGACGAGCTGGTTGCTCGCCTGTCGATGGCCGGTCTTGAGGTCGATAGCGTTACGCCGGCCGCCGGCGTATTCAGTGGCGTAGTGGTGGGCGAGGTGCTGAGCACCGAGCAACACCCTGATGCCGACAAGTTGCGCGTGTGCCAGGTCAGCAATGGCGCGGAAACCTTTCAGGTCGTGTGCGGAGCGCCAAACGTGCGCCCGGGCCTGAAGATTCCGTTTGCCATGATCGGTGCCGAACTGCCGGGCGACTTCAAGATCAAGAAAGCCAAGCTGCGTGGCGTCGAGTCCAACGGCATGCTGTGCTCGCAAGCCGAGCTGCAGGTCGGTGAAGGCAACGACGGTCTGATGGAGCTGCCAGCCGATGCGCCGGTGGGCGAAGATTTCCGCGTGTATCTGGATCTGGAAGACGCCAGCATCGAGGTTGACCTGACCCCGAACCGTGGCGATTGCCTGTCCCTGGCCGGTCTGGCCCGTGAAGTCGGCGCGCTGTACGACGCGCCGGTCACTCGTCCGGTGATCATGAGCATTCCTGCCGTGCACGATGAAGTGCGTTCGGTAGAAGTGCTGGCCCCATCGGCATGCCCGCGTTACTTGGGTCGAGTGATCCGTAACGTTGACCTGTCCAAGCCGACCCCGTTGTGGATGGTTGAGCGTCTGCGCCGCGGCGACGTGCGCAGCATCGACGCTGCCGTCGACATCACCAACTACGTGATGCTTGAGCTCGGTCAGCCGCTGCACGCCTTCGATCTCGCCGAAATCAATGGCGGCATCCGTGTGCGCATGGCAGAAGAGGGCGAGAAGCTGGTGCTGCTCGACGGTCAGGAAGTCAGCCTGCGTAGCGATACGCTGGTGATCGCCGACCACACTCGCGCTCTGGCAATTGCCGGTGTGATGGGTGGCGAGCACAGCGGTGTGTCCGCAACCACTCGCGACGTTTTCCTTGAGTCTGCGTTTTTCGACCAGATCGCTGTTGCTGGCAAGGCTCGTTCCTACGGTCTGCACACCGATGCCTCGCACCGCTACGAGCGTGGCGTTGACTGGCAACTGGCCCGTGAAGCCATGGAGCGCGCCACTGGCCTGCTGCTGGAAATCACTGGTGGCGAAGCCGGTCCGATCATCGAGACCGTCAGCGAGCAACATTTGCCGTCGATCGCGCCGATCACCCTGCGTGCCCAGCGCATCACCCAGATGCTTGGGATGGAAATGGACTCCGCTCAGATCGAGCGTCTGCTCGGCGGCCTGGGTCTGGGCATTACCGCCGACGGGGCAGGGCAGTGGCGCGTAGAAGTGCCAAGCCATCGCTTCGACATCAGCCTGGAAGTCGATCTGATCGAAGAACTGGCGCGTTTGTACGGCTACAACCGTCTGCCGGTTCGTTACCCGCAGGCGCGCCTCGCGCCGCAAGCCAAGGCTGAAGCGCGTAGCGATCTGCCTGAACTGCGTCGCCTGCTGGTGGCCCGTGGTTATCAGGAAGCGATCACTTACAGCTTCATTGATCCGCGCCAGTTCGAACTGTTCAATCCGGGCGTCGAGCCGCTGTTGCTGGCCAATCCGATCTCCAACGACATGGCTGCCATGCGCTCGTCGCTGTGGCCGGGTCTGGTCAAGGCGCTGCAGCACAACCTCAACCGTCAGCAGGATCGCGTGCGTCTGTTCGAAAGCGGTCTGCGCTTCGTCGGTCAACTCGAAGGCCTGAAGCAAGAGCCGATGCTGTCGGGTGTTGTCTGCGGCAGCCGCCTGCCGGAAGGTTGGGCGCAGGGTCGCGATACCGTGGACTTCTTCGACGTCAAGGCTGACGTGGAAGCGGTACTGGGCTTTGCCGGTGCACTGGATTCCTTCACTTTCGCTCCGGGCAAACATCCGGCGCTGCACCCGGGTCAAACCGCGCGCATCGAACGCGAAGGGCGTGAAGTCGGTTTCATCGGCGCCATTCACCCGGAATTGTCGAAAGCCTTGGGTCTGGATCGTCCGGTCTTCGTTTTCGAGCTGGTTCTGGCTGAAGTGGCACTCGGTAAAATGCCGAAATTCCACGAGTTGTCGCGCTTTCCTGAAGTGCGTCGTGACCTTGCACTGATCGCGCACAAAGACGTCGCAGCCTCGGCTGTACTGGACGTAATCCGTGAAAATGCAGGCGAATGGCTCACAGATCTCAGGCTGTTTGACGTATATCAGGGTAAAGGCATTGATCCTGATAGAAAAAGCCTTGCAGTTGGCTTGACCTGGCAGCATCCATCGCGCACTCTTAATGACGATGAGGTGAATTCGACGACGCAAAATATCCTCACCTCGCTCGAACAAAGGTTGAACGCCACGTTAAGGAAGTGACGTATGGGGGCTTTGACGAAAGCTGAGATGGCGGAACGTCTGTATGAAGAGCTGGGCCTGAACAAGCGGGAAGCCAAGGAATTGGTAGAACTGTTTTTCGAGGAAATCAGGCACGCTCTTGAAGACAACGAGCAGGTCAAATTGTCCGGTTTCGGCAATTTCGACCTTCGGGACAAACGCCAGCGGCCTGGCCGCAACCCGAAAACGGGGGAAGAAATCCCGATCACGGCTCGCCGTGTGG
The DNA here is from genome assembly GCF_900182985.1 of Pseudomonas helmanticensis. Taxonomy (NCBI): domain Bacteria; kingdom Pseudomonadati; phylum Pseudomonadota; class Gammaproteobacteria; order Pseudomonadales; family Pseudomonadaceae; genus Pseudomonas; species Pseudomonas helmanticensis. The sequence goes on from NZ_FXUY01000001.1 coordinate 235,267, forward strand.
TCACCTTTCGTCCAGGGCAGAAGTTGAAGGCCCGAGTTGAGGCTTATGCTGGAACCAAGTCATAACGACGAACTACCCGTCATCCCGGGCAAACGCTACTTCACCATTGGTGAAGTCAGCGAGCTGTGTGCCGTAAAGCCACACGTGCTGCGCTACTGGGAGCAGGAGTTTCCTCAACTCAACCCCGTCAAACGCCGCGGAAACCGCCGGTATTATCAGCGCCAGGACGTGCTGATGATCCGGCAGATCCGCGCGCTACTTTACGATCAAGGTTTCACCATCGGCGGCGCACGCCTGCGCCTGTCCGGCGACGAAGCCAAAGACGACACCACCCAATACAAACAAATGATCCGGCAGATGATTGCCGAGTTGGAAGACGTGTTGGTGGTTCTCAAGAAATAAAAAGCTGCTTTTGAATACTTCCAGTTTTCAAAAGCTTGCGCTATATTCTTGAGCGCTCTTCGAGGTGAAGAGCGAGTTGAAAGACCAGTCGGGGCGTAGCGCAGTCCGGTAGCGCACTAGCATGGGGTGCTAGGGGTCGAGTGTTCGAATCACTCCGTCCCGACCATATTTTTCAATGACTTAGCCCAACTCTAGCCAGTTGGGCTTTTTCATTGGTGGGGAGTTTTTCGGGACTTCATCCAATTTTCCTTTTCAAAATCGTCAGCACCACCAGGCGCTCGTCGCCATTCTTCACGCCAGACCGTTCGTGTCTGCCGCCAATGTCCGCCGGGATCAGGAACACACTGGTGCCGAGCTCCGGCACCGAAATCTCCCAGTCCCACCTCAGCTTGCAAGCTTCCTGCTCGCGACAGCCGGTTTTCACCTTGAAAAGCGCCATCGTTTGCAGGTGAGTCGGCAACTCCCCGAAAAGAGTCGACTGACGCACAGCGAAGCACTTGATGCAGAGCTTCATCGATGGGCTTGCAACTATCTATAACGCTGCCTTTGGATAGTGATAAATTGCTGCGATCAATTTAGAGAGGTGAGTATTGGAAATGTTGGACATCGGAATGGCTATAGTTCTCCTCTTCTTGATGATCGCCACATATTTTTTGCCTTCATTCAATGCTTTCAGTCGAAAGCACCCGGAAAGATGGCCTATTTTTATGCTGGATCTTTTTCTCGGCTGGACCATCATTGGCTGGGTTGTTTCCCTCGTTTGGTCCGTCTCCTCAACACAATCTGCAGACACGATCCATGTTCAGCCTCAGCCTCAGCCTCAGCCTCAGTCTGAAGAAGACAAATATCAGAAGCTCGAAAGAATCGGTAGCCTGAAGGAAAAGGGCCTGCTCACTGAGAGTGAATTTGAGGCTGAAAAGGCCAAACTCCTGCAAAGCTAGAATAGAGTGAAAAGATCTCGTTCTTTTTCTTTACTTTTAGTGAGTTGCCGCTTTAGCAGCTATCAAATTCATATGAGGGAGAGGTATCGTTGCGGCCTTTAAAAAATGGAGGTGTGACGTGGTCGTACACGGAGTCGAATATCGGTTTTGCTGCGCTTCAAGCGTCGTTGAAGGACACGATGGCCTTGCGCTTGAATGCTGGAGAGGTAACGACGGCCTGTTATTTGAGATCTTTCGAAACGACGAGACACTCCGCTTTGAGGTGACCCTGTTCGTGCAGGACGTTCCCCTTGAGCTGCTTGAATACGCCGTACCGATCGCCCGAGAACGATTAGGGGATTTTGTTCCTTATCCCTGACACTTCGACCTTGCCGCTATAGCGGCTGCCTTTGAAGGGGGGGAAAGAGTTGTTGTGCTTTATTGATGCATTCAGTGCCAGCGCTCGCAAGCACCAAAGGACGCTCAGAGTTGATCAGATACTTCCTGTTTATAGGGGCGTTGCCCTTTACAAGGGTTTTTTCTGACCCCGTAAAACGATTGGAATACTGGAAACAAAAGCAGGACTGATCAGTCTGCAATCTCCATTGCTACCAGCGTTTTTTAAGCCGGAGCGGGAATAGCCGATTCGAGTCATAACTGTGCGCATTGCAAATACCTCCATGGGTGATCCAACAAAATTCGAATGCACTCATCCGCTCAGCTGGTTGCCGTTGGGCGTGGAGGGGAGCGCATTCGGGTGGTGTCGGGGAAGGTGACTAACTTTCCATGATGGCGTCTACAGATCACACAATGGAAAAGTGATAAGGAAGTTACGTGCTACGGAAGCTAATTTTGATGTTGGTCATTTCGCAGTTGAGTGGCTGCGCTTGGCTTGGCGCAGTTACCAATCGGAACAGCTCGTATGATTGCTATGACGGCGTCAAGGATGAATATGTGCTCGCGCAGTTTCTCGGTCCGCTTGTAATCATTGACCTACCATTCACCTTCATAGCTGACACTGTCTCGCTGCCTTTTTGCGCGCTTTGACGCTTGTCCCTATTCATCGATTCGACACTTGCGTCGTTGCAGGCGGACACTTAACCATGTCGTCCTCCAACGATCCAGAAACAGCCGCTGTCACGGTAAAATTCCATGACGTCAGCGCACTGCACCTGAAATGCTTCGGCGGTGGACTCACTCAATTCATGGACCTGATCGCGACTCGAATCGACAATGGTCTCGACAGAATAAGATATGAGCTGAGGGATGTTGAAGAAGAAAAAATCTCGTTCTACTTTTTCAGCTTCTGCACAACTGTTCAAAAGGTATGAACATGCGGAATTTAACAGGATCCTCGCGCCAACTGCAGGCGCGCATTCAGCGACGATTCACGCCCGCCACCGACGCATTGTCGGTATTGCGCTGCTCGTTGGCTGGGCTGTCGGGATGGTGGTCCATCCCGGCCAATATCTGCTTTATCCCGCTATATGCGGGATCATCACCTTGTTCAGCATCATGGATAGCGCATCGAAATAAACGACTTTTCCAGCGCCTTCGCTGATGCGCCGGCAGGGGCCATTTCACCGTTGAGGTCTAGCGACTTGATCGCCTGACTCACAAAAAAACCCGCCTCGGCGGGTTTTTTCTGTCTATTGTTCCGCATCACCCCTCAGGTAGTTTTGCCCTAGGTCTTTTGCGCGGCATCGATGCAGAGCGAGTAATACGTCTTCTGAAATTCAGCGACCAAGCCCTGTTGCATCTTGGCGTCGGGCTGCTGCGGGAATTCGTAGGCCTTTCCGATCAAACTTTTGTACAAACTGCCTACGTATTCACTTTCTTTTCCGGCGGCGTCGGCCATTTCCAGCACGGTCGTAAGGGGCACGCCTCCTTGTCTGGCATTCATGATTACTCTAGCCGCGTTTTCTACTCGTTTGCACTCTTCCAACAGTTCGTTGGACAGATTGGCGCTGTTAGCCGCAAGGCTGGTGAACATTAGCGTTACTGCTACAAAAACTCGTTTGATCATGACGCGCCATCCCTGATTTAGAGCCTGAACTTTACCATTCATGGCTCAGCGCCACCACTTGCCGAGTTTGCTCAAGTTAACGCCCAGAGAAGATTCATTGCCCGGACTTTTTTACATCTTTTGAATCACTCGAGCTGTCGGCATCCTTCTGCGTCTCATGCGACTCAGCCCCTGAGTTGGAACCCGAAGCTTCTTCTCCCTTTTTGTCCGCTTTTTCTTCTTTCGACTCCGACCCGCCCTGATTCACCCCCGGAATAGCGGTCGGCGGTACCGAGGATCCGCCGGTTTTTTCCACGGCAAGGGCGAACTGCGGGCAGATCGAAATCAGGCCAGCCAGCCCGATTACAGCCATTTTATTGTTCATGAGAGGGTCTTCCGAGCAAAGGCATGTACTGCATTGGAAGAACCCAAAAGCTGATCGTGCGAGTCATCAGACCGGCGGCATCCCCGATCTGACTATTCAGGCACGCAACGCGCAGCATTCGCCAAGGCATGCCCCCGCCGAGCTGGCGGCGCAAGTATTTGCGGCCATCGCCGCGAAACGCTTTTTGGGTGTTGTCGCACAAGGGCTTTGAAGCGGCACTGCCGCTTCGTGTACAAAGCATCCTCGAAGAATCCAACCCACAATTTCAAATGTTCGATGTTAAGGAAGACGTCCATGCCAGTCGATAAACAGATCGCCCCGATCCTCCAGCAATTCAGCGAGCTGCCGGCACCCGATTACAGCCAGCTCGATGCCGCGCAATACCGACAGTTTTTCGACGACATGCAGCCGGTCATTCCTGGTGAACCGATGAGCGAGGTGCGCAATCTGCGCGTCGCCGGCACCGTCGGTGAACTCGATGCGCGACTGTATCGACCTTCGCAAGAACACAATTTACCGCTGTTGGTGTATTTCCACGGTGGCGGTTTTGTCGTTGGCAACCTCGATACCCACGACAATCTTTGCCGCTCGCTGGCGCGCCAGACCGAAGCGGTGGTGGTGTCGGTGGCTTATCGTCTGGCGCCGGAGCATCCATTCCCGGCAGCACCGCTGGACTGCTATCAGGCGACATGCTGGCTGGTTGAACACGCGGCCGAACTGGGCGTCGATGGCAGCCGTCTCGCTTTGGCCGGGGACAGCGCGGGCGGCAACATGGCGCTCGCGGTCAGTCAATTGGCGGCGCAGCACCAACGGCCGAAAATCAGCTACCAGTGCCTGTTTTATCCGGTGACCGATGCACGTAATGACAGTCCGTCCTATGCGGAATTTGCCGAAGGGTTTTTCCTCACGGCGAACATGATGGACTGGTTCTGGCAGCAATATCTGCCAGAGGCCGGGCAGGGGGATGATCCGCTGGCCTCGCCGTTGCGCGCTGCAAGCCTGGCGCAGATGCCGCCGACCACGTTGATCACTGCCGAATTCGATCCGCTGCGCGATCAGGGCGAGGCGTTTGCCCGGCGCTTGCGCGAGGCTGGCGTGAGCGTCCGTGAACAGCGTTGCGACGGCATGATTCACGGGTTCATCAGCATGGCGCCGGTGGTCGAGCGCGCCGCGCAAGTGCTGTCCGAGGCTGCCGCCGATTTGCGTCGGGCGCTCATCTGACGCACTTCAACTGGCAAAACGAAACCAGTGCAGGAGCAAAGCTTGCTCGCGAAAGCGTTCGTTCAGCCAATGATGAATTGACTGAACTGACGCCTTCGCGAGCAAGCCCGCTCCCACAGGTTTGCAGGGTGTACTCAATTCCTGTGTTCACAACAAAACTCTGTGGGAGCGGGCTTGCTCGCGAAGGCTTCAGGTCAGTCGGCAAAGATCTTGCGGGCTTAATTGCTTGCTTTCGTGAGCAAGCCCACTCCCACCCGGAGCCCTTGTCCGTGACGGAATGTTTAAAACTTGTTTCAAATTTGTCGAACCTTCCCACAATGTTTTCAGGTTGTCCGTCGGACGTGCGGCCTCTAGCCTGTGTTCGTCGCTGCCAAATCAGCGATCGGGCATGGAAACCCGAGTAACTACAGAGCGCACAAGCGCCACTCATAACGTATCCTTGCGCACCCTACGGTATGCACTTTGTTATGGCGGCTGTGCGTGGGAGACCTCGTGTCTGCCGGGTTGCCTCTGTCCCGGGTTTCCAGCCTGCGTACAGCTGCCACCTATTCGCTTGGAAACCGAATGGGGGCCAGCTATAACCGTCATACAGGGTAAATAATTGTGAAAAAACCAACACCCAACCCCCCAGAATCAGACGCCGACTCCACATCCCCCTACGCCTCAGTCGACAGCAAAAAACTCCACGAAGCCGCCGACCGCGCCCTCGATTTCTACCTCAATCCCGCCGCCCGCATCATGTCCAGCCGCAACGAGCCGGAGCCCATGTACCTCGCCAATCCCAGGTACAACACCGAATCCCTGCTCGCCAACGCCAGCGAAACCCTCGGCTCGGCCAGCGAAATGCTGATCAACTTCGCTGCCTCGCTGGAAACCTCACAGCGCAAAACTGCACTGGGCATCGCACAAGTCGTCATGTTGGGCGAACTGGCGGTGAATCAAGCGCTGGATCACGTCGAGTTGAAGGATGGCTGATTGATCGTTCCCACGCGCAGCAAAGGAATGCAGCCCTTGAAGCTCTGCGACAAATTCGCGAGCTGGAACGCGGAGCGTCCCGAGAGGCATTCCCACGCAGAGCGTGGGAACGATCAAGATACAAAAAAACCGTACCTCCACCGGAAGCACGGTTTCTTGTGTTGAGACGAGGAAGAGTTCTTAACCGGGGTCGCGTCGAGGGTACTCCTGACGCGCATGCAAGATGCTCACAATCTCAATGTGGTCCGCCACTTGATAAACGACGAGATAGTTCGGGCGGGCACAGTGGGTCGATCAAGGACGGGTCGATCATAGAACCTCCGGGTTTGGTGCCTCGAAGTCTATTCGTTAACGGTATCGCTGTCGTCGCTGTCTGGATGAATTGCATGTAGGCCAAGCTCCATGAAGATCAAGTTGTCCCGGTAAATCCTAGAGCCTGCACTTCCGACGGCCAACCGCCAGAACTTGTCAGAAAACTCCCCGAATTTCTGAAAATGTTCCGTTTTCCGTAGGACGCAACTCAAGCGTCAGCGCAAAAAAAACCGCGATCCCCTTCACCAGAGAATCGCGGCCCATCAACACCCAACCCCTACTGCTGCAAAACCGTCGCCTGGTTAGCCGAGCCAAATTGCTGAATATTCGCCGTTTGCGTCATCCCGCTCTGATCGACATTGGCAATGTTCCCCGTCCCGCCTTGGGTCACGTACGCCACGTTCATCGTATCCGCCTGTTTCACCGTGATCATGTTGTCGCTGCCATACAACTGCGCGGTGTACGCCTGGTTGCCGGATCCCGACTGATCAAACTCGGCGCTGTTGCCCGTGCCGTTCGATGAACCCTGCACCAGGTTGCCGGTGCCGCGCTGATCGGAGATCAAGAGGTTGTCGCTACCGTTCTGATCAAAATACAGCTCGTTATACGACTCAGCCTGACTCACGGTGGTTTTGTTGCCCGTGCCGGTCTGATGCGTGGTCATCACGTGCCCGACGCCATCCTGAGTGAAGCTGGCAACGTTGCCATTCCCCGCCTGAGTCACCGTCGCACGCTGGTTGCTGCCGAACTGGCCGCCCGATTGCGGGCCTTTCCAGTTGCTCGCGTAGACCTTGTTGTCGTTGCCCACGGAGGTGGCGCTGAGCACGTGGCCGTCGCCACTTTGATAGGTGTAGTGCACGTTGCCGTTGCCCACCTGGTATAGCGCCAGCGTCGAGTTGACCGATTCGAACTGGTCGGCGTAGATCGCGTTAGTGTTGCCGACCTGGGTGACGGCGGCGTTATTGTTTTCGCCGAAGCTTTGGTCGACCACGGTTTCGTTGCTGTCGCCGTATTGGTTGACGGTGGCCTGGCTGGCGAGTTGGCTGTCTTGCCAGATTTCACTGCCGTTGAGGTTGCCGAACTGGTTGATGGTGATGTTGCCGCCGGTGCCGTTGCGCTGGTCGCCGTAGGCGTAGTTGTTTTCGCCGGCCTGGTTGATGCCGATCTGCCCGCCGTTATGAGTGACCTGTTCGGCGGTGCCGTAGTTGGCGGTGCCGTATTGGGTGATCACCGAGCTGTTGCCGCTGCCTTCATAGAGTTGTTCGATGTTGGCTTCGTTGCTGTCGCCGAACTGGAAGGTTTTGCCTTCGCTGCCGTTCTGCGAGTCCTGATAGATGAACGAGAAGTTGCCGCTGCCTTGCTGCTGTTGCAGCGCACTGTTTGGTGCGCCGAAACCCAGCGACTGGCTGGCGTGGGCGGTGTTGAAGGCGCCGACCTGTTGCTGGGTGATGGTGGCGTTGTCTTCGTAAAGCTGTTCGGCGTAACCGGCGTTGTAGTCGCCGACCGCGTCCTGGGTGATCACGCTGCTGGCGTGGTCTTGCACGGCGGCGGCGTCGTTGCCCTGGCCCAGTTGGGTCTGGGTGGCGGTGCTGAACGGCGCTTGGGTCTGCTTCACGTCCGCGATGTTGGCGGTACCGGCCTGACTCTGGTTGGACAGGCTGTCGTCGGCCATGGCCTGGGCACTGATCATGACCAGGAGGGCGGCGGTGAGGGGCGTCAGTTTGAACATGATGATCTCTCCGATGATTTTCAGTGTTTAGCGATATTGCTTGACCGAAACGCTCATGCCGTTGCCCGACTGGGTCACGGCGCTTTGCAGCCCCGTACCGGCCTGCTCGATGCTGGCGTCGTTGTTGTTGCCGTTTTGCGAAATCTGCGCGCGGTTGTGGCTGCCGTTCTGGATGATCGAGGCGGCGTTGCCGGAACCGTTCTGGTTGATCAGCGCCATCAGGTCGCTGCCCTGTTGCAGGATGTACGCCTCCTGATTGCTGCCCGACTGCACGATCTGCCCGAGCAGCGACTGACCGTTCTGTTGCAGCAGGGCGACGTTGGCCTGGCCGAGCTGATCGATCAGGGCTTGCTGACCCACGGGTGGGGGCAGTTCGCCGAGGTCGCTGCTGGTCGGGGCCAGGTCGTCGTTGTCCATCAGGTCGTCGGCGCGCACGCCCGCGCTGCTGCACAGCAGAAGCAGGCAAAGCAGGGCGGCGGTCGGCGTGTTCATGGCTCAAATCCTGTCAGGCGTTAACCGGTTCGAAGTCGGTTCCGGCCACCCGAAAGTGGCCGGGGATCAGGCTTACAGCGTGGTCACCGAGACCGTGCGCACGGTGCCCTGGGAGGAGCGGATCGTCGCGGTCGGGTTGGCCGATGGCACTACCGTCGTGTTGTTCAGCGTCAGCCGCCAGCGACCGGTCACCGGTACGGTGGTGGTGCCGAGGGTGACCAGCCCGGTCGGGGTGGTGACCTGCACAGTGATAGTGTTGCCGGTGGTCACTGACGAGGTGCCAGTGAAGTCCCAGTTGAAGCGCCCGCCGGAGCGTGCTTGCACCGTCGACGCGGTGACGGCGAAGGTTTCCGCCGCTGGCCGTGGCGACACTTGCACCGTGACCGTGGCCGGCGTCGACAGGGCGCCGAAGCTGTCCCGGGCGATGTAGGTGAAGGTCGTGGTGAACGCCGTGGTCACGGTGGCCGGTGGGGTGTAGGTGATCACCGTGCCGTCAGTGCTGACCGTGCCGCGGCCGGCGGCCGGTTGGGTCAGACTGGCGACGCCGAGCGGCACGTTGCCTTCCGGATCGGTGTCGTTGGCCAGGACGTTGATCGGAATCGCCACACCCAACGTGGCGACGCTGTCGGCGACGGCGGTCGGTGACCGGTTTGGCGCGACGCTGATCGTCACGGTGGCCGGCGTGGTCGAGGCCAGGCCTTTGGCGTCCTGCGCTTTGTAGGTGAAAGTGGTGGTCAGTGGCGCGTTGACCACCGCTGGCGGCGTGTAGACCACGGCGGCGGTGCCGCTGAGGGCGACCGTGCCTTGGCCGGCAGCCGGTTGGGTCAACGCGGTGATGCTCAGCGGCGTGTTGCCGTCGGGATCGCTGTCGTTGGTCAGCAGGCTGAGGGTAATCGGCACGCCAAAGCTGGTGCTGCCGGTGTCGGCATTGCTGATCGGTGCCTGGTTTTCCCCGGTGTCGGGCGCGGTGCCGAGCACGACGACGGCCTCGGTGTCACTGCCGCCGGCGGCGGATTTCACCGTCACCGTGGCCGGTGGTTGGGTCAGGTCGGCAACGGTGATGCGTTGCAACGTGCCGGTTTTCGACAGGCGTCCGTAACCCTGGGCAACCATGTCCGGGATCGCCACTTCATCGGTCGATGTCGCTTCGATCAACAGGCTGTGATTGGCCCAGCTGTAGCGTGCGGTCTGGATTTTCACCACATCGGTGAGCTTGGCCGAAACGGCGGTCGGCCGCGTGGTGCCGGCCGGATTGGTCGCGGTCACGACGACGACCGAAGGCAGCGTACCGTTGCCCAGGCGCTGACCGAAAAACAGACCAGTATTGTCACCCGTCAGGCTGGTCTGGCACGGCGTTGGTGGCGGGCCGGGCAGCAGCGCGACGGTTTCGCGAAAGCACAGCGTCGAACTGGTGTCAGCCTTGGCGAACACTTCGGCACGCACACCGGCCGAGGTCCGGCGATAGGTGGCGCGGTCGATGTCGACATGGGTTTGCTGACGGCTGTCGAGCACCTTGCCGGCGACCGTGAACAGGGTGGTCTGAATGGTCCCGGCGCCGGACGGCCCGACGATGCGCACGAAGTTAGTGTTGAACGGGCTGCCGGTCACCGCTTCGGTGAGGTTCGGGTCGCCGACGAAAGTTTCGACCCCGCCGGTGTCCGGGTTCACTTCGGTGTAGGGGCCGTTGAGGCTGCGCAGGAACGGGCCGATGGCGCCGTTGAGCGTGCCGCTGAAATCGCCCGGCGCACCGATGCCGATGTCCTTGGTGATGTTGATCGCGCGCCGTCCCGGGGTGGTGACATTGACGGTTTCGACGCCATACGGGTGGGTGATGACGTAGGTGCCAGCCACGGGAACGTTCACCCGAATGCGGATCCGCGCGAAGCTTTGCTGATCGCCATCCACCGGGTTTTCCGAGGCAAACGCCGCTTCGATCCCGGCAACATAAGCGTCCATGCCATAACCGGCGCCGTTGTTGGGGATATTGGTTTCGGCGAGGAACCAGAAGGCTTCCGGCGGCCAGTTGTCGGGGAACACCATCGGCAGGCTGTCGTCGTAGATGCCCGGTTCTGCCAGCAGGGTGCACATGTAGGCGGGTGGCGTGGTGACGCCGACGCGCGAACTGGCGGCGCGCGACTGGCACAGCTCCATCGACAGGTTATTGCTGTCCTGGTACCACATCGGGAATTTCCCGGTGGCAAAGGTGTAGGGGCCGGGGTCGACGGCGGCGAGTTGCGCATAGGCACTGCCGGTCAGCGAGAGAGCGAGCCCGAGCGCGTTGAGCGCAAAGCGTGGCCACTTGTTCATGATGCCTCCTGATGCGGATCTGGGCATGTGAGCGTTCATTGCACGATGACCACTTCTTCGGTGTCGCTGCCGCCGTTGGACGACGTCACGCGCACCTTGGCCGGTGGTATCGGCGAGATCCCGGTGGCGAGGCTTTTCACCGCGCCGTCGCCACTCAGCGCACCAATCGCGGCGCCGCTGATCGAGGTGGCGGTGAGTACCGGCGGCGAGGTTTCGTCACTGGTCGAAGCCACCAGCGTCAGTTGCCCGGAGCTGAGGCTGTATTCGGCGCGCGAAATCACCACCAGGTCGGTCAGGGTCATGGGCAGGGTGGTCGGCGTGCTGCTGGCGATGGCCAGGTGGTTGTCGGCGGTCACCTGCAGGACGCTCGGTACGGTCGGGTTGGCCGACGATTGCGCGTACCAGGCACCGGTGGAGTTGGCTTCGGTCATGTTCAGCACCGGGGTGAAACTGGTCACGGCGACGGTGCCCGGGGCTGGCGGTGCGAGGACGAACACGTCCTGCTGGGCGACCGGCGCGCTAGTCCCGGCTTTACGCGAGTAGGTGCTGCGCTGGGTGATCATTGGCGTTGGCCGGACCACGGTCGAGAGCTTGCCGGAGACGGCAAACGCAGTCGTACGCAAGTCAATCCCGCCGGGGCCTTCGATGCGCACGTAGTTGGTGTTGAACGGGCTGCCGGTGACCGCCTCGCTGAGGTTCGGGTCGCCGACAAATTGTTCGGCGGCACCGGTCACCGGGTTGGTCTCGGTGTAAGGGCCGTTGACGCTGCGCAGGAACGGGCCGATGTCACCCTTAAGCGCGCCGTCGTAGGTTTTCGGCGTGCCGATGCCAATGTCGCGGGTCATGTTGATCGCGCGGCGGCCGGGGGTGTCGATATTGAACACGTCGACACCGTACGGGTGGGTGATGACGTAGGTGCCGGCGGTGGGCACGTCGACGCGAATGCGGATACGCGCGAAGCTGACTTGATCGCCTTCGACCGGTTCTTCGGCGGCGAACGCGGCTTCGACGGCGCTGACATAAGTCAGGTCGATCCCGCGTGCAGCATCGACGAGGGTGGTTTCGCCGGTGAACCAGAACGCTTCATCGGGGAAGTTGCTCGGGAAGGCAATCGGCTGGGTGTCGTCGAACACGCCGGGGGTCGGCAGCAGCGAGCACATGTACGAAGGTGCGCCCGGAGCGCTGGGCACGCGAGAGCTGAGGGCTTTGGACAGGCACAGATCGAGGGTGCGACCGTGGGTGTCCTGATACCAATTGGCGAAACCGCCATTGGCCGGCGTATACGGACCTGGATCAACAGCAAACAAAGCGGCCTGGGCAATGCCCTGGGCCAAGGCGCTCACGACCAGGACAGTCGCGGTTTTGGACAGTAAAGGGTGCATGAGTTAATCCCTCTATCAAAGTACCTGCCCCTTGGGGATGGGTCAGTTGCAGAGGGCCTGTACACCTTCCATGCCAAGGTGCGGTGAACGGGCGGGAGAGAGCCGGGATAGAGTGCTTTCGCCGTTGCGAAGTGCTGAGCGCGACAGGCGGGAAAAGGGCGCAATTCCCCAGAATCGGGGACGATGGGGATGAACACAGAACCTCTGTAGGAGCTGCCGAAGGCTGCGATCTTTTGATCTTGATTTAAAAACAGGATCAAAAGATCGCAGCCTTCGGCAGCTCCTACAGGGATTTGGGGTGGGTTTGGGATGGGTGCATCGGGTCGATATCCCCGCAACCGGGCAAACACCCAACCGTGGGCTATAACCCTATAGGGACGTATCGGGAAGTCGCCGCCATGAACATACAGTCGAAATCGCTTGCGCTCGAGGAGGGCAATCTACGGTTGAGCTCGCGCAAGCAATCGTTCAATCTGCTGCGCTGGTTTTCGCTGATCAGCATGGCGGTGATCGGCACGGTGGCGGTGGCGCTCGGGGCGGTGTCGACACGATTCGTGATCGAGGAAAGCGTGCAGCGCGATGCCTTGCTCACGGCGCAGTTCATTCAGGCCATCGCTTCCGCCGAAGTGCGCCATGTGTCCATTCCCAACATCCGCACGATGGGCGAACTGCTCGATCCACGTCAGGACAAGGATTTTCCCGATGTCGATCCGCAGGCCCGGGCGGGCGCGAGGGGTGAATTTCTCGACCACATCGAACACCTGCCGGACGTGATCCTCGCCAATATTTATGCCCCCGACCGCCAAGTGGTCTGGTCGACCAACCCGGTTCTGATCGGTACCAGCATTCATGCCGACGAAGACCTCGATCGCGCCTTCAACGAAAAAATCCCGGTGTCGGCCAGCTACCACGACGTCGACAAGGCGCGTGAAGAACAGAAGTTCATCATCCCGCCGGATTACATTTTCATCGAGAACTACATCCCGCTGTTCGACGCCGACGGCAAAAACGTCACCGCGATGGTCGAGATCTACAAGGAACCGAAAGACTTGATCGCCCGGATGGAACGCGGGCTGACGCTGATCTGGCTGGCCACCGCGCTCGGCGGCGGCCTGATTTATCTGGGGCTGTACTGGATCGTCCGGCGCGCGGCGATTCTGCTTGCAGCCCAGCAAAAACAACTGATCGCCAATGAAACCTATGTTGCGCTGGGCGAGATGTCCTCTGCCGTGGCACACAGCCTGCGCAATCCGCTGGCGACCATTCGCTCCAGCGCCGAGTTGGCACTGGAGTTCGATGCCGGCCCGGCCGAGAAGAACATCAAAGACATCATCGGTCAGGTTGACCGCATGTCGAAGTGGGTGCGCGAGCTGCTGCAGTCCCTGCGTCCGCTCAACGATGATCCGGAACCGGTCAACCTCGTCGCGACACTGCACGAAAGTCTTGTCGCCTTCGAACAACAGATCGCCAGGGCCGGGGTGCAAGTGGTGTTCCACCCGCAGCACACACCGATGGTGCTCAGTCAGCCGGTGCAACTGACGCAGATCCTCAACAGCCTGCTGGCCAATGCGCTGGAAGCGATGGACAAGGGCGGCACATTGACCGTCAGCCTTGAGCCAGCGGCTGACGGCGGTGTTTGCGTGGCGCTCAGCGACACCGGCAAAGGCATGAACGAAGAACAGCGGACCATGGCCTTCCGGCCGTTTTTCACCACCAAGGCCGGCGGACTTGGCGTCGGCCTGGTGCTGGTCAAACGCATCATGGAACGCTTCGGCGGCGGCGTGACGCTCGACAGCCGCGAAGGCGAGGGCACCACCGTGCGCCTGGCCTTCCAGCTAGTCCCCTGAGCCACATTTCCCATCTGACATTCCACCACTCCCTGTAGGAGCTGCCGAAGGCTGCGATCTTTTGATCTTGAAAACAGAATCAAAAGATCGCAGCCTTCGGCAGCTCCTACATCGGCCTTATAAGCTGAAAAAAATTGTGAACTTCCCCCATCACTGGGTGTCAAGCCCCGGTCACCGGGGAGTGGGGGACACCACAGGCATCGCAAGTCACTGTTACAACTCGAAATGATTTCTTGGCGCGCTAGTTGCAAAACACCATCACCCCTTCCTTGATGAGGCGGCTGGTGATGGACAGAACAACGCGTGACCCAAGCAAAACCTTTCTGCTGACGCCCTTGAGCGTGTTTCTGATGTTGACCCTCGGCACGATGGCCGGCGTTCGCGCCAGCCCCATCGATGATGAGCGTCAGCCAGAAACCTCCGATCCATCGGCGTACTACGACGAACCGACGGACGAGGCGACGGCGCTCAACGCTATCCTGACCATGCCCGAGGCCAACGAAGATTCCTTCGATTTGCCCGACGGTGTGAAAGGCTCGCGTGATACCACTCGCGCAGAAAACATCCTGCCGCCGACCGTGCAGACCAGTTTCAACTACCCCACCAACGGCAAGCCGAGCCCGCTCTATGGCGCACAGCCGTTCACCCAGCAGTTGACCCTGTTCGAAGAGTTCGGCCCGGAAAAACTCGACCCGACCACCCCGGCCGCGCCGCTGCCATTCCCGCCGGCAGCGATTGGCCCGGCGCCGGCGCAAGACCCGAACAACGTCGCGCGCAGTGCGCCACCCGGCACTGCGCTTGATGCGTTCTTGCGGCAGCCTGGGCTGACACCATTCCCTAGTCAGTTTTCCAACGTGGTCGACCGCAACCCGTGGCAGGCGCAGATCGAAGTGTTCCTCAACCGCCATATCGGCTCGTCCGCTGAAGGGCGGCCGCCAGGAAAAGGCTGGGCGCACCAGCGCTGGAACGAGTTCTACCCGCAAGTCGCCTACAAAACCGCGCAGACTGGCGCGCGGCTCAATGGTGGCCTGCGTGACAGCGTGCAGATGCACCATTACGCAGTGGGCGAATTCGGCGCCGGCGGCCTGTACCACAACGTCGCGGGTGTACCGCTGACGGACGGCACGGCCAAAGGCGTCGATGCGCGCTTCCACCCGAACATGCCGGTGCAGAACCACAACGCGGTGTGGACCTTCGACGGCACGCTGCCGCCGAAACTGTTGATGGTGCGTTACGGCCAGCCGGTGATGATGCGTCACTACAACGGCCTGCCGATCGATCCCGCGGCCAACCGTGGTTTTGGCCTGCACACGATCAGCACCCACGAACACAACGGCCACGCGCCGGCGGAAAGCGATGGCTATGCCAACGCATTTTTCTTTCCGGGGCAGTTCTACGATTATCGCTGGCCGATCCAGCTCGCCGGTTACGACAGCATCAACACCAAGGCCGAAGATCCGCGCGCGGCATTTCCTTGCGCACCGGGCGAAACCCTGTGGGTCAACGACCTGGCGCCGGCGAAAAAGACCTGCGACCACGGCACCATCAAGATCCGTGGCGACTGGCGCGAAACCATGAGCACCCACTGGTTCCACGACCACATGCTCGATTTCACCGCGCAGAACGTCTACAAGGGCAACGCGGCGATGATGAACTATTACAGCGCCCTCGATCGCGGTAACGAGTCGGTGAACGACGGCGTCAACCTGCGCCTGCCCAGCGGCAGTGCGCTGCCGTGGGGTAACCGCGACTATGACGTCAACCTGGTGTTCGCCGACAAGGCCTGGGATCAGGAGGGGCAGCTGTGGTTCAACCCGTTCAACACCGATGGCTTCCTTGGCGATCAGGTGTTGGTCAACTGGCAGTGGAAACCGACGCTGGACGTGCGCGCACGCAGCTACCGTTTCCGTATCCTCAACGGCTCGGTGTCGCGTTACTTCAAACTGGCGCTGGTGCGTGAAATCAAAGGCAGCGGCGGCGAGTTCCAGGGGCCGAAAAACTCCGGCGTGTCGTACAGCCGTGTACCGTTCCACATGATCGCCAACGACGGCAACATCATGGAGCACAGCGTACCGTTCGACGGCACGATGGACCTGGACGCCGATGGCGATAAACAGAACCACAACGCGATTCTGCCGACCCAGGGCATCGCCGAGCGCTTCGACATCATCGTCAACTTCGGCAAAAACGGCATCAAGCCTGGCGACAAGGTGTTCTTCCTCAACCTGCAGGCCCACGACGACGGCAAAGGCCCGAAAGAAGTGATCTCGCTGGCCGACGTGCTCTCCGAGAAATACCTCGCGGTGATCAAGCAGAGCAGCAAAGGCCCGCAGTGGGACAAGGGCGATCCGGCGGTGGGCAAGGTCTTGCAGCTCAACGTGAAGGCCTACACCGGCCAGGATCTGGCCATGGACCCGGCAGCCTACGAACCGGCCAAACCGGGCAAGGCGGAAGGGCTGGTGATGATCCCGCTGAAGATCCATCGCGACAACGCTGCCGATAAAGCCCTGCTGGCCAACGCCCGTCACCGCACCTTCACCTTCGGCCGTTCCGACGGCACCGATGAAGCGCCGTGGACGGTCAAGACCGATGGCGGTTTCGGCTTCCACATGGACCCGCGTCGCCTGAATGCTTCGACGCAACTGTCCAGCGGCCCGACCGATGCCGGGGTCACCGGATTCGGCACCCTCGAAGTGTGGAACATCAAGGCTGGCGGCAAGGGCTGGAGCCATCCGGTGCACGTGCACTTCGAAGAGGGGATCATCCTCAGTCGCGGCGGCAAGGCACCGCCAGAATGGGAAAAATGGGCGCGCAAGGACGTCTATCGCATCGGTTCGGAAAACGATGGGCTGGACAGCGTCGAGATGGCGATCAACTTCCGCGAGTTCGCCGGGACCTACATGGAGCACTGTCACAACACCCAGCATGAGGACAACTCGATGCTGCTGCGTTGGGACCTTGAGAAGCCCGGGCAATTGCAGTTGATGCCGACGCCTTTGCCAAGCTGGGACGGTGTGCGCTACGTCAACTCCGCCGCGCTGCCAACCTTCCGCAACGGCGATGGCTTCGGCCCGCAAGTGACCGTGAAAAAATGAACCGCGAGCGCGCCGTCATGCCAACACAAACTCCGCGTTCCCGCGCGCTGGGCATGCACCTGGTGCTGATTCTGGTGGTCTGTGTGCTCGGCAGCCGCGTGCTGCTGGCGCACCAGGCCAGTGTCGGTGAACCGCCAGCGGCCAGTGAATCCGCCACCCCGTGGGGTGGCGACTACTTCCCCAACACTTTGCTGACCGATCAGGACGGTCAGCAGGTGCATTTCTTCGATGACCTGATCAAAGACAAAGTGGTGGTGATCAACTTCATCTTCACCTCGTGCAGCGACTCCTGCCCACTGGAAACCGCACGCTTGCGCCAAGTGCAGAAACTGCTCGGCGATCGCGTCGGCCAAGACATCTTTTTCTACTCGATCAGCATCGATCCGCTCAGCGATACGCCCGAAGTGCTCAAGGCCTATGCGCAGCGCTTCAAGGTCGGTCCCGGCTGGAAATTTCTCACCGGTGAATTCGAAGACGTCACCGACCTGCGCAAGAAGCTCGGGCTGTTCATCGAAGGCGTCGACAACGGTCGCAGCAAAGACCACAACCTCAGCCTGATCGTCGGCAACCAGAGCACCGGGCGCTGGATGAAAGCCTCGCCGTTCGAGAACCCGTGGATCCTCGCCGATCAACTGGCCAACACCCTGCAAAACTGGAAACAGCCCAGCGTCGAAGAAAGCTACGCCAACGCCCCGGACATCCGCCCGCCGAGCAATGGCGAAGAGTTGTTCCGCACCCGTTGCGCGTCGTGCCACAGCCTCGGCCCGCAGGACGGTCAGGGCATCGGCATGCGCAGCATCGGCCCCGACCTGATCGGCGTAACGCGCAATCGCGATCCGCAATGGCTGAATCGCTGGATTCGCGAACCGGATCGCCTGCTCGCGGAAAAAGACCCGATTGCCCTAAAACTGTATGAACAATTCGAGCGAATCCCGATGCCCAACCTGCGCCTCGACGAAGCGTCGGCGCAGTCGATCATCGACTTCCTCAGTGACGAAACCGAGCGTCAGCAAACGGCCGCCAAAGCCATGGCCGACGGCGGCTTGACGCCAGTAACACCGGGCGATAGCGCCGCGACAGTGAGTCGGATGCAGTAGCGGCGAAAGAGCATCATTGAACCGTGTGTCGCGGTCAGAGCCACCTACACTGATGGCTGTAACCGGCTCGATACAAATACTCCAGGGCACTCCCATGCAGCGACTGGAAGCACAAAAAACACCTGCGCCGCACGCACCGGCAGCAGTCAGCAAGGGATGGCGCGAGCAGTTCAATCTGCTGCGCTGGTTCTCGCTCGCAAGTTTTTTCATCATCGCGGCCGTGGCGCTGGGGCTCGGTTACATCTCCACGCGTTTTGTCGTCACTGAAAGCGTCGAGCGCGATGCGCTGCTGACCGCGCAATTCGTCCAGGCCATCGGCGAAGCGGAAATGCGCCACGCCGGCATCAACCCGGCGCGCACCATGGGTGAAATGCTCGATATGCGTCAGGACGGCAAATACCCCGATGTCGATCCCGAAGCGCATGCGGCGGCGCGCAGCGAGTTTCTCGATCACGTCGAACATCTGCCGGATATTTTGCTGGCCACCGTGTATGCGCTGGATCGCACGGTGATCTGGTCGACCAATGCCGAGCTGATCGGCGTGCACATCGAGGACGACGACGAGCTCGACGAGTCGTTCGAAATGAGAGTGCCGGTCTCCTCCAGCTATCACAAAATCGACGACGAACGCCCCGAGCAACGTCTGCTGCGCGAACCGAAATACCTGTTCATCGAGAACTACATCCCGATGTTCAACGCCGACAAAAGCAAAGTCATCGCCATGGTCGAAATCTACAAGGAACCGGCGGATCTGGTTGATCGTATCGACCGTGGTTTCGCTTCGATCTGGGCGGCGACGTTTTTTGGTGGTGCGGCGATCTTTCTCGCCTTGTTCTGGATCGTCCGCCGTGCGGCGACATTGCTGCAGAGCCAGCAGCAACAACTGATCAGCAACGAAACCTTTGTCGCCCTCGGCGAAATGTCCTCGGCGGTGGCGCACAGCCTGCGCAATCCGCTGGCGACCATTCGCTCCAGCGCCGAACTGGCCCAGGAAGTGGCCAGCTCCGGCGCGCAACGCAACATCGGCGACATCATCAGCCAGGTCGACCGCATGTCGCGCTGGGTGCGAGAACTGCTGGTGTCGCTGCGGCCAATGAATGACGACGGCGAGGCGGTCGATCTGGTGCTGGCGGTCGAGGACACCTTGGAAGCCTTCGATGCGTTGATCCAGCGCAGCCGCGTCGAGGTGCGATTCAATCCGCAAATCTGCCCGCCAGTGGTCAGTCAGAAAGTGCTGCTCACGCAAATCCTCAATAGCCTGTTTGCCAACGCCCTGGAAGCCATGCCCAAGGGCGGTGTGCTCAGCGTCGAATTCGCCACGCCGCAGCCAGACTGCGTACGCATGACCCTGAGCGACACCGGCAAGGGCATGAGCGCGCCGCAGCAACTGCTGGTGTTCAAACCGTTTTTCACCACCAAACAGGGCGGCCTCGGGGTCGGCCTGGCGTTGGTCAAAAGAATCATGGAGCGTTTCGCAGGTTCGGTCGTGCTGACCAGTCGCGAGCAGGAAGGAACCCGCGTCAGTCTCAACTTCAAAGTGGCATCGGGAGGGGAATATGGAGCACAGCATTCTGCTGGTCGAAGATGACGAACTGCTGGCCGAAAATATTCAGACCTACCTGGAGCGCAAGGACTTCGAGGTGACGGTCTGCCATTCGGCCGAAGACGCACTGGAGCAGTTGGGCAGCTTCATGCCTGACATCGTGCTGACCGACAACTCGCTGCCGGGCATGAGCGGTCATGACCTGATCCAGAAGCTGCGCATCAGCGCGCCGGATCTGAAAGTGATCATGATGACCGGTTACGGCAACGTCGAAGATGCGGTGGTGGCGATGAAGGAGGGCGCCTTTCATTACGTGACCAAACCGGTGGCGTTGGCGGAACTGAAACTGCTGCTCGACAAGGCGTTGGCCACCGAGCGCATGGAGCGCACGCTGTCGTTCTATCAGGAACGCGAGGCGCAGAAATCCGGGGTGCAGGCGCTGATCGGCGACTCGGCGCCGATGCAGTATCTGAAAAACACCATCGGCCAATTGCTCGATGCCGAGCGGCGCATGGCCAACACCGATTTGCCGCCGGTTCTGGTCGAAGGCGAGACCGGCACCGGTAAAGAATTGGTGGCCCGTGCGCTGCACTTCGACGGCCCGCGCAGCAAAGGCCCGTTCATTGAATTCAACTGCGCGTCGATCCCCTCGAATCTGGTCGAGTCGGAGCTGTTCGGTCATGAGAAAGGCGCGTTTACCGACGCCAAGGATCGCCGTGTCGGACTGGTGGAAGCGGCGGATGGCGGCACGCTGTTTCTTGACGAGATCGGCGAGATGGACCTGCTGTTGCAGGCGAAGATTTTGAAGTTGCTCGAGGATCGAACGATTCGCCGGGTCGGTTCCGTGAAGGAGCGCAAGGTCAACCTGCGGGTGATCAGCGCGACCAACTGCAACCTTGAACAGATGGTGCAGCAGGGCAAATTCCGCCGCGATCTGTTTTTCCGGCTGCGGATCATTTCGATCAAAGTGCCGCGTTTGTATGCCCGGGGCGAGGATATTTTGCTGTTGGCGCGGCACTTCCTTGCCAGCCATGGCAAACGCTACGGCAAACCGAACCTGCATTTCAGCCAGCAGGCTGAGGAGCTGCTGCTCAGCTACACCTGGCCGGGCAACGTGCGCGAACTGCGCAACATGCTTGAGCAGACCGTGTTGCTGGCGCCGAGCGACACCATCGCCGCACATCAGTTGAACGTGTGCATGAGCCTGGTCGATGAACCGCCGATGCATTTGCACGAAACCCCGCTGCATTACGAACCACGGCCGGCGAGCAATACCGAATCGATGAACCTGCCGGAAGTCGAACGCGACATGGTGCGCAAGATGCTCGACAAGACCGACTGGAACGTCACCAAATCCGCGCGCCTGCTGGGCCTGAGCCGCGACATGCTGCGCTACCGCATCGAAAAACTCGGCCTCGCCCGCCCCGACAAACGCCAGTGGTAACGGGCGTACACGACAATGTAGGAGCTGCCGCAGGCTGCGATCTTTTGATCTCGTTTTTAAGATCAAGATCAAAAGATCGCAGCCTGCGACAGCTCCTACAGTAGGCGTTCGGTATTCAGTGTTGCTGCTGCCGGCTCAGACACTCCAGCAAACACCCCGGATCCAGTACCTCGTCATTCACATATATCCCGCGCTCGGCATCGTACGTGCGGATAAACACCCGCACCGTCGCATCCGCCACCGTCGGCAATTGCGAATCGGAGAACTCGTGGTCACCCGGGATCACCACAAAATCCTGCGGCGCCGTATCGTCATAAGGCTTGGGCGGCGTGGAACTCAGCGAATACGGGGCAGGGTGAGCGAAGGGCTGGTTCGGCCCGTAGTAAACAAAATTGCTGTCCAGCGCTTGCGCCTGACTGGCAGCAAGCAGACAACCCATCAACAGCAGCCGATCGAGCCTATACATGGCGGCACCTGCAAATACGGTTTTCCCCAAGGCTATTAACTATAGCTGCCCCCACGAAACCGATGTAGGAGCTGCCGAAGGCTGCGATCTTTTGATCTTTTGATCTTTTGATCTTTTGATCTTGAAAAGAAAGATCCAAAGATCGTCCGAACGCGGCCCGAGCCTCCGGCAGCTCCTACACTCAGGAAATCGGGTGGCTCACGTGCCCCGGCTGTGCGTAAAGATCGATGCCAAGGGCATGAATAACTTTCAAAACCGTGTCGAAGCGCGGTTTTGCACCCGGTGCGAACGCCTTGTACAGACTCTCGCGACCCATGCCAGAAATTTTGGCTATCTGCGTCATCCCGCGCGCCTTGAGCACGTAGCCGATTGCGCGAAGAAACTCTTCGTTATCCCCGTCTGCGAGTACCTGAGACAGGTATTCGCTGATGGCTTCGTCACTGTCCAGCAGTGCTGCCATGTCGAAATTCGTCAACGTCTGGCTCATGGTTAAACCTCCTTAGCCATTTTTTGTGCGCGTCGGATGTCTGCGTTTTGTGAAGATTTGTCGCCTCCAGCCAAAAGAACGATGACTGCACCGTTACGCATCGCGAAATACACCCGAAAGCCCGCACCCACATCTACGCGCATTTCAGAGACGCCATCACCCACCGATCTGACGTCGCCGAGATTTCCTGTTGAAGCCCGATCAATGCGGCGGGCGATGGCCACCTTGGCCCGCAGGTCTCGAACCGATTGGTGCCAAGCCTGAAATACCGCTGTTTGTCGAATAAGATAATTCATTGCCCGACTGTATCCAAGTAGATACAGGCGAGCAGTCAGCCAAGTCTTCTATCAAACCTTGAAAAATCGTCGGCATTTGTAGGCAACGATCGCTTCATTTGTAGGAGCTGCCGAAGGCTGCGATCTTTTGATCTTGATCTTAAAAACAAGATCAAAAGATCGCAGCCTGCGGCAGCTCCTACAGGGGGGTGGTTTACAAGTTTGTAACAACCGGGATTGGCGGGCTGAACTAGACTCGGATCCGCTCAATCACGAGCATCGTCCGGAGTGCGCCATGGAAGTGCCCAACAATAAAACCGCCATCGACAGCAATCGACAGGCGTGGAACGATTCCGCCCGCCATCACCAGGATTCGCCTGACTGGCGGGCATTACTCGGCGAAGTTGCGCAGGCGGATTTTTCTTGCCTCGATGAGACGTTGAGCGGGTTGCTTGAGGTCGACGGCAAGGATGTGATTCAACTGGGCTGCAACAACGGTCGCGAGAGTCTTTCGTTGTTCGCGCTCGGCGCGCGCAGTGTGGTCGGTGTCGACCAGTCGGCGGCGTTTCTCGAACAGGCGCGGGAGCTGAACAAGCGTTCGCCGCACAACGCCGAGTTCATCGAAAGCGATATCCATCACCTGCCAGCGTCCTTGCACAATCGCTTCGACGTGGCGCTGATCACCATCGGTGTTCTCAACTGGATGCCCGATATCGGCGAGTTCTTCGGCCACGTTGCGAAGACCCTGAAACCGGGCGGCAAACTGGTGATCTACGAAACTCATCCGTTCCTGGAAATGGTCGACCCCGATGGCGAAGATCCGTACCGACTCGCCAGCTCGTACTTCCGCGCCGAGCCGTTTGTGCAGGAAGAGCCGATTGTCTACGTCGGCAAGGTCGAGCAGCAGGCGGCGAAGTCGTATTGGTTTGTGCATAACCTTGGCGCCATCTTCAGCGGTGCGATTGCGGCCGGGCTGAACATCGCGCACTTCAAGGAGTATGCGCATTCGAATCGGGAAGAGGTGTATGACCGCTATTTAAATCAGGAAGCGCAGTTGCCGATGTGTTTTACCCTGGTCGCCACTAAAATCTGAAACCTGTAGGAGCTGCCGCAGGCTGCGATCTTTTGATCTTCAAAGTCAAAAGATCGCAGCCTGCGGCAGCTCCTACAAGGGTCTCCGGCGCACAGCAGCACCCTTGTGGGAGCTGAGCTTGCTCGCGAAGAGGCCTCATGATCGCCCCAACATTTCAGATCTGAATCAAGCCCGCGCCGCCGCACTCACCACCGGCCGCCCCGGTTTGCGCAACGGTTCCAGCCGCGAACCCTCATACCGCGTCTCCCGGAAAAACTTCCAGCGGCCGAACAGGCAGTAGACGTTCATCACACGCCCCTGCTCGTGATAGCCCATGCGGATATGCAGCTTCAGCGCCGGAATATTGTGCGTCTCGCAAACATCCACCACCTTGTTGCAGCCTTTGGCCGCCATCGCTTCCCACAATGCCACCTGCACATCTACCGACAGGCTGCTGCCGAAATACGCGCGGGTCATTTCACCGCCAAACTCAAAGAATTCCCCGGGCTTTACCGCGAATGTGCAGCCGTAATAATGACGGTCGTGATAATCACGCAGACTGCCCCAGATAAACCCCACCGCATGCCCATCCGCATCGAGGTACATGTGCCCGGTGTGACCCTCGGCCGCCAGCTCCGCCATGGTCTCCACGCGATCACCAAAATGTTTGGCGAACGCCCCGGCATTTTCCGTGGTGATGTCGACTTTGCGCAGCCCATCGTAAGGGCGCAGTTTGTGCGGCGGCACCGGGCTGACCAGGTCGCGTTCCATCCACAACAGTTCCCAATGGAAGAACACGTAGCGTTTCCACAGCGTGCCGAAAGTGCGGCCCAAGCCTTTTTGCCGGATGCGTTCTTGTAGTTTTTCGATGACGCTCATGATGCCCTCCGTGGCCGTAGCCCGGGTGTTGTGGATGGTGCTTTGAGGGTATAGATCACCTGTGCAAATTCATTTCAAAGTGCCATCTTCGAAAGTATTGCAAGGTATGTAACTCAATCGAGTGCTGCGGCACCGCGTAGAAAATCCTTGTTCAGATCGGTGTAGGAAACCCGTGCAACCCCGGCCAGCCGCTGCTCTAGCACGCGGCTCAGGGATTCGTCGGGATTGAGATAGGCATCACCAAAATCGCTGCCGAGCTGAGTCGGATGAGCGACGATTTCCAGCACGCCGTCGGTCGGCGAAGTGTCGTTGCGCAGGTCAATCGGCGTGCACACATAGTCGGCCGTCACACCGGCCAGATTCTGCAAGCGCCAATTGAGCAAACCCTTGAAGACGCGCTTGGGCAGGCTGAGGTTGCGCCCCAGATTGCGTGCCAGGCGAATCGGTACACCCTGATGCGCGGCGAAGCGCGCGACGATCTCGCCAATCGGCCAGATGTTGTGCACGTGCTGGTGAGAGTCGATATGGCTGGGGCGCATGCCGTGATCGACGCAACGCTGCCACTGCGCCTGCAACTCTTCGCGCACCGCTTCACGATCCTCGCGGCCCAGCCAGAAGCTGTGGCGCGGCAGGCTCAGGTCGAACACACCGAAGTCATCGCAGAAGGTGCGACGTGCCAGAATCGCTTGGCTCAAGGGGCGACCGTAGGTCAGGTTGAAGTGCAGGCCAACCCGGCCTTGCAGGCTCGGATGGCGGGCCATCGCGCAGGCTGCTTCAAACGCCGGCATGTTGGCCATGGCCGTGGCGGAGCTGATGACCCCGGCCTGAAACGCAGCGAGGATCACCGCGTTTTCGTTTGGGCTGAGGCCGAAATCGTCAGCGTTGACTATGACTTGGCGAGGCATGTTCGCCCTCCGTGGTGACTGCGACAGGTTTCAGTGTGGGTTTCGCATGCTCGGCACGGCGCGCGCGCCAGGCTTGCACGTGCGGTTTCAGTCGATGCCACAGGCGCAGGCCCAGACCGAGGACGATGCCGCCCGGACGCCAGGAATAAAAACTCCAGCGCCAGTGTTCCAGTTGTCCGCTCATGCGTTCGTGCAGTTGATGGCTGGAGTTTTCCAGACTGACGCGTGAAGCGTCGATCCAGCGCCAGTGGTCATCCAGGCCCCAGCGAATCCACTCTTCCAGCAACACCCGACCGCTGCCCAGATCGGCGTATTGCGGCAGGAAGGCGAGGTTGTAATCGTAGAGCCGACCCTGTTCGAGCAGACCGAGGCGATAGCTGATGCAACGCCCGTTCAACTCCAGCGTCACCACGCGCACCAGACCTTGGCCGGCGAGGGCGGTGAAGGCGCGTTCGATCAATTGTCGACTGCGTTCACCGGCGAAAATCCCCACACCTTCATCACCTTTCCAGCTCACTGCTTCGACTTCGCTGATGACCTGCAGCAGCGGCCCCATGCTCATCGCATCGGGAATGATCCGGTGCACTTCGGCACCACACGCGGCAATTCGCTTGCGCGCCCGCCGCAGCTTGTAGCGTGGGTCACCGGAGACTTCCTGATGATCGGTCTCACTGATCAGGTGCACCGGCACCCGACAACTCAGCCTTCGTTCACCGGTCGAGCTGCGCGCCATCCATTCGGTCAGCGCACTTTCTTCACCGACAGGTTCGGACAGCTCATTGAGTTGCAGCATTGCGTGGGGCAGACGTTGGCGAATCAACACCAGCGCCTTGCCCATGTCTTCGCTGCCCAGCAAAGACAACAGCGCCAGGCGATCCGCCAGCGGATAGCCCAAGTGATGCAAGACCCGAAACGGCACGCCAGCAAAGCGCTCGCGACTCGCCACCAGCGGCAGGCACAGGCGTAATTCGTCCGCCTCCCAACTCAGCAGGATGTGCAGACGCTCACCCTCGCCAAGGGCCTGCTCGGCCGCACACAACCAGCCAAGGTTGTTGAACGGCGTGTGATCCGTCACCTGCAGGCGCAGCGCTTCATACGCAGTTGCCGGGAAGTCGGCGGCGCACAGCGAAGTGCGCCATTCGAATCGCGTCAGCATAGGCTCAGGCCGCCGTGGCTGTTACGGGTGGACGGGACGGTTTGCGCAGCGCATCGAGGCGTGAGCCGCTGTAGCGGCTTTCACGGTAGAAGCGCCAGCGGCCGAACAGGGTGTACACATTCATGATGCGGTTCTGCTCGGTATAGCCCATGCGCAAATGCAGCTTGAGCGCCGGAATGTTGTGAAATTCGCAGACGTCGACGACCTTGTCGCAGCCTTGCGCGGCCATGGCTTTCCACAGCTCCAGTTGCAGATCCACCGACAGCTCGGTGCCCCAATAGGCGCGTGTCAGTTCACCGCCAAACTCGAAGAACTCGCCGGGTTTCACCGGGAACATGCAGCCGTAGTAATGCCGGTCGAAATAGTCCCGCGAGCTGCCCCAGATGAACGCCACGGCATCGCCCTGATCGTCCAGGTGCATGTGCCCGGTGTGGCCCTCGTTGGCCAGTTCGGCCATGGTGCCGACGCGGTCGCCGAAGTAGCGCGCGAAGGCACTGGCGTTGTCCGGTGTGATTTTCACCACCCGCAGCGGCGGGTAGGGTTTGAGGCTGTGCGGTGGCACCGGGCTGACCAGATCGCGCTCCATCCACAGCAATTCCTGATGGGAAAAGATGTAGTGCTTCCACGCTTTCGCGAGGGTCGCGCGCAGGCCTTTTTGCTTGATGTGTTCGTTGAGTTTGCTGACGATGCCCATGGTGTGTGCTCCTGAACCTTTCGGCGCAGCGACCCCAATTGTTGAGAGAACTCCTGTGGCGAGGGGATTTATCCCCGTTGGGCTGCGAAGCGGCCCCGCTTTAACAGGATAAGAAGCGACGACTGCTGCGCAGCCGAACGGGGATAAATCCCCTCGCCACAAAAGCTCAATCACATCGGGGTTAAAGTTCGCCTGGCCTTTCTCATGAATGTTCGCAATTGGCTTCATGACGCGATCCAGCTGAGTGCAAACAGGGTTTGTCCCGGCAACTCAAAGCTCACGCGTCCATCGCGGCAGGTAAACGGCGCGTCGCGACTGCGGTTGTCGGCGCCGAAGTAGCGCAGGGCGCCGTTGTTCAGCGGGCATTTGGCGCCGCTCAAATCGACACGTTGCAGACGCGTGCCTTTGTTCACCCCGAGCAAGCCGCGTTGATCGTCGCCGGCCATCGCCAGAACATCGACTTCGAACGCATCGTTTTCCAGCCACAGCACCTGATGCAGCCAGTGCTGTGCGATGAATTGCTGGGCCAGACCGACCGGTTTCAACTCGAAATGGTCGTCGCCCACAACCCGCAACATCCCCTTGGGATACTGTGGCTCATCGGCGGCCTGGAACCAGTTGAGCATGCTCAGCAAGCCATCCTGCGAAGCGTTGATCACCACCGATGCCCACCACAGCGAAGCGTAGTGGGTTTCCTGATCGTAGGGGCTGAGGCTGGAGCCGCTGGACATATTGGTCTGGTCGAGCAGCAAGGCTTTGCGCGGCTGACCCTTGGCGTCGAGGCCGACCAGTTCGGCGGCGCGATGCACGCTGTCGCGGTAGACGCGGGTGGCGAGCAGGTCGCGAATCATCCATTCGTGCCACGCCAGCGCATCGACCTGATCGCCCGATTCGCTGAGCAACCGCCGCGCCCAATCAATGCCGCGCTTGCTAGCCGCGTTATCGGCGAACGGCCCGTTGACCAAGCGCGAACTGGCCGGCATGGCGATGCGTACGCCAGCCTTGGCATTCGCCAGATCGCTGCGCACCTGGCGGGCCATGCTGGTGAAAATCGCCTGATATTGCGCGTAGCTGGAATAGTTGAGGTTCGGCTCATCGGCAAAGCCGATGTAGTGCGTACCTTTGCCACCGAGCGCACGAGTGCCGGCCAGCCACGCATCGAGGCCGCTGTTGCTTTGCACATCGGCACGCAAATCGGCCTGACGCTGACTGCCGGCCAGCAGGGTAATGTCCTGCTTGATGCCGAAACGATCCTGATACACCCGACGAAACGCATCTTCGAAATGTGCATTCTTCGCCATCACATCGACAAAACTGTAGTAACTCGCCGCCGTCGGTTTCAGCGTATCCAGCGCAGCATGACTGGCTGGCGGCGGCATCACGTAGGGCAGGGCGATGCCGAGATCCGGCGTGCGCCCGAGAACTTTATCGTGCAGGGTCAAGCGGGTCTGCCCGGCGTCTTCACGCAGCGCTTTCAGTTGCTGCGGATTCTGCGCAAACAGATTGGCCGTGCCATCGAGCCAAAAAGCCGCTTTGCCGCTGCCTTGCAGGCGCAGGCGCCAGATCTGTTCGCGTTCGCTGACCGGCAGGGCAAGTTGATCGAACTGCCAATAGGCGCGATAGGGTTTCAGCGCCAGCGTCAGTTGCTGATCATCGCCGACCCGCTGCGCCTGCAAACCACTGACGCCGCCATGAAACTTGCCCGCCAGCACCGCGTATTCACCCGGCGCGACCTTGAAATACAACTCGTCGCCATTGTGCGTGTCGGCGCTGAAATGCACTTTTGCCGGGGCGAACAACGCCACCGTGCGCTCGTCGTGTTCGACGCGGTAATTGCGGAAGCTGTAGCCAGGAATCTCCAGCCGATAACTGGCCGCGCCGGGCAGCAACGGCCAGCTCTGACTGCCACGCACTTCGCTGGCCTTTATAAAGCGATCACCCGCCAGTTTGCCCTGACCATCGAGCAGATACAGATGCTCTTCATTGGCCTCGGCCTGCCACGCCGGCGTCCAGCGTACGGTCACCGTGTCCGGCCGATCGGCTTGCAGATACAGACTGCCGTCGCGGATCTCGCCCCAGCGCATCGACGCCGCAAAGGCGTCCAGCGACAGGCCGAGACCGAGCAGCAGGGCCAGGCCTTTCATGCGGTTTTCCGTTGCAGCATCAGCCACATCGGCATGACGTCGCGCGGCAGAATGATCAGCGTTTGCCAGAACGGCACGCCGCTCAAACGGCAATAAAGCACCAGCATCGCCACGGTCACCGCCAGATAGGCAATCGACGAAGCCGCCGCCGCACCGACAATCCCGTAAGCCGGAATCATCACCAGGTTCAGCGCCAGATTCAGCAGCGCGCCCAGGCCCATCAGCAACGACACCGTGCCGGGACGATTCTTGCCGAGCAAATCGAGACGCAGGATGCTCGCGTAGCACAGACCCAACAGCCCCGGTAGCAAGGCGAGCAGCGCCGGATACGCCGGTTGATAAGCCGCACCGAACAGCGTGACGATCAGCCATTCGCCAATCACTGCCATGGTCAGGCAGGCGCCGAGCATCACCGTCGCAGTCAAGCGCAGAGCCAGCGGCGTGACCTTGTCCATGCCTTCGTCCTGTTGCAGCAGGCGTTTCATCAGTGGTGTGGTCACCGCTTCCGGGACGATCAGCAGCAATTCGGCGGCAGCGCTGGCCATCGCATAATGACCGAGCGCGGTACTGCCGAGCAGGGCGCCGATAAACAGGTAATCCGAACGCAGGATCACTTGCTGGAAGAGCAGATCCGGATGACTGCGCGCGCTGTAGCGCAGCAGTTCTTTCTGGCTGGCGCGGTCCCATTGCAACTGCAACGGCTGCGCACGTTTGAGCCAGACCCAACCGACCAGCACCACCAGACTGATGCCGGCCAGCCAACTGATCAGCGCCGCTTCGAGGGCAGCGCTTTTCCACATCCAGAACAGCGCAAGAAACAGCAGCAGCGGCGCCAGCGACTCGACCAGACGCAAGGCATTGAACGCCACCACGCCGCCGGAGGCGTTGTGCAGTGTCAGCAAACCACTTTTCAATACGGTCAGCGGCACCGCCAGCAGCAACAGCCAGGCGAGCAAGCCAAGCTGCATCGTTATATCCAGTTCAGTGCCGAATTCGCGCACCAACGCCACTACCAGCAAGGTCAGCAACGCCGCCAGCAAACAACCGAACACCAACACCTGACTGAGCAGCAAACCCATCGGACGTTGCTTGGCCGCTTGATAGCCGACCGCCGAATTCAAGCCGCCACTGGTGGCCGCGCTGATCAGATCCGGCAAGGTGCTGAGCAACGCAAACAGCCCGCGCTCACTCGGCCCGAGAATCCGCGCCAGCAGCACATTGCGCAGCAAGCGCAGGGCGATCATCGCCAGTTTGGTGCCCATGCTCAGCGCCAGATGCCTGAGGTAGTTGCCTCGGCTCATGGCCGCGCCCCGCGAAATATCCGCCACGACAGCAGTTCGGGATTGCGCGCGGTGCGCTGGCTGACACCGAAACGCGGCAGGTTCAGCGGATCGCCTTCGCCGCGATAAATGCCGGTGCCGGTGCCCAACGCAAACGCATAGTCATGGCTGGCGATCTGTTGGCGTACGCGTTCGTCGTTGTCGCCATTGGGGTAGCAATACACCGGCAATGGCCGGTTGCAGCCGTTGTACAGGGCATCGCGGCTGCGAGTGATTTCTTCGTCCAAACGCACATCGTCGAGGCCGGTGAGGATCGCGTGGCTGGCACCGTGCGGGCCGAAGCGCACCAGACCCGAAGCCTCCAGCGCGCGCACTTGATGCCAATCCAGCGCTTGCGGTTGCGACTCCTGTGGGCATTCATCGGTCAGCCGTTCCAGTTCCTGCGGGTCAATCGACTTCAACCCTTGCAGGTAATGCAGCAGCGCCAGGCTGCGCCGGTCGACGTCGATGTCATCAAGCAATACCGGCAACGGGTGATGCAGGCTGTGCAGGCATTCGATCAAATGCATCCGCGCCTTGTCGCCGTGGCTGCCCCAGAGGGTTTCGCCGAGGCTTTCCCACCAGAAACGCTGACGGCTGCCAATGAAATCGGTGGAGAGAAAAATGCTCGCCGGCACCTGATGTTTTTGCAGTAACGGGAAGGCATTGACCGCATTGTCGCGCCAACCGTCGTCGAAGGTCAGCGCCACCCGTGGGCGCTCGGTACGCAGCGAGTTGGGCTGGAGGATTTCCATCAGCGGCACGCAATCGAAATGTTTGCGCAGCCACACCAGCAAATGCTCGAAGGCTTTCGGCCCGACGCACAATTCGTTGCGATGCGGCAGGTCGGCGGCGCGGTCGTTGGCCAGCACCCGGTGCAGCATCAGAATCACCCCGGCGCCGTGCAACTGGTTGCG
The DNA here is from genome assembly GCF_900182985.1 of Pseudomonas helmanticensis. Classification (NCBI taxonomy): domain Bacteria; kingdom Pseudomonadati; phylum Pseudomonadota; class Gammaproteobacteria; order Pseudomonadales; family Pseudomonadaceae; genus Pseudomonas; species Pseudomonas helmanticensis. The sequence continues at coordinate 266,737 of NZ_FXUY01000001.1, forward strand.
GCCCACGGATGAGTTGAGATAGAGCCAGCCACTGGTGCGTTTTATCAGTTGTTTGATCGCCATGGCTTCGGTCCTCTTAACGGTTCTGTTCAGGATTCCACTGGGCATACCGCTGGCCGCGCAGGAACTGCCACAGGCCGAGACTCATCCCGGCAAGGGTGACCAGCAGAAACGCGGCGAGGCGGAAGGGTTTCGGCAAACGGTGTTGCGAATCCAGCAGCCCGGCAATCGCGATGGCGTAGCCGAACAGTTGCGCGATCAGGGCGAGGCGATAGAAACCGTGGTCGTCCCACAGCCAGAAGTTGCTCAGCAGCAGCGGCAGCAACAGGATCGGTGCGAGTCGGCGGATCAGTTTGTGGCTGATCAAGGCAATCGAATACAGGCCATATTTCAACGGATTGAGCAGCTCGCGACGCTGGGCGATGCTTTGCAGACCGCCGACGGTGACGCGCTGACGGCGACGGAATTGCTTGTCCGCTTCATCGACGCCGTGATCGATCACTTGCGCTTCGGGCACGTAGACGATGCGTTTGTGCGCCACCGGTGCGCAGGTGCTGATGAAGAAATCGTCGTTGACCTCGGCCGGCACGTTCTGGAACAACTCGCGGCGCAGGGCGAGCAGGGCGCCATCGGCGGAGACCATGCAACCGGTGCGGTTCTCGACCCGGCGCAGCCAGCCTTCGTAATGCCGATAGAGACTGTCGCCGACGCTCAAGCCACCGCCAGTGACCGGGATGACCATGTGCCCGGCGCAACCGCCGACCTGCGGATCATTCAGCGGCGCAAGCAAGTAGCCGAGGGTTTCGCGCGACCATTGGTTGTCGGCGTCGGTGAACACCAGAATGTCGCCAGTGCTCAGCGCTACGCCGGCATTCAACGTCGCCGCTTTGCCCTGGCGCGGCAGGTCGAGGACGGTGATGCGCGGGTCAACGACGTTGTGCGCGCAAGCCACGGTGTCATCGGTTGAACCGTCGCTGGCGAGAATGATTTGCAGGGTTGCTGGCTGATAATCCTGCGCCAACAACGTGCGTAATTTGTGCTCGATATGCCGCGCCTCGTTGTGCGCGGCAATCACGATGCTGACATTCAGCGGCGGCGCCGGGGTGTGGCGCCAGGCCGGGAACAGCGGCGCCACCAGCGTCAGCAGCAGTGGATAGCCGACGTAGGCGTAGACCGGCAGCAACAGGCACATCCAGAAAATGAACTCAGCCACGGGCAGGCCTCCTGGCGTTCCAATGACACAGACTCAAGATGAATGCAGCCCCGGCCAGATGCAGACGCACCCAGTGCAGGCCCCACAGTTGCAGAGTCAGGCCGATATCGTGGTGTTTGGCGCTCTGGCGCAGGCTGAGCACCAGCCCCGGCAAACTGGTGATCGCGACCATGATCACCGCGTGATGCGGAAAGCCATTGAATAACGCCGAAATCGCCAGAAAATCCAGCAACCAGACCAGCAGCGACAGCATCGGGAAACGCAGCAGGCGCAGGCTGAAGCCATGGGTGCGCAGCAGTTGCAGATGACTGCCCTGACGCCACAATTCCTTGCCCATCCACTCGCGCCAGTTCATTTCGTAGCCCCAGTGCAGGGCGACGCTGTTGTTGATCGACAGCAGCCGCGCGCCTTGTTCGTGCAGGCGCAGGGTGAACTCTTTGTCTTCGCCGGTGCGCAGGGTTTCGTTGAAACCGCCGACCTTGTCGAACCAGCGGCGGCGCATCAGCAGGTTGGCGCTGGGCAGCCAGTCGACGACGTGCGAGGTCTGTGACGATACGCGCAAGGTCCGGCGCTGCCATGCGGTGGCGTACCACGGCGCTTCGGCGGGGGTGTGCAGATCCAGGGCGAAAACATCGGCCTGACCGCTGGCCTCCAGTTCGAACAGCGACTTGAGCCAGTCTTCGGGCATTTCGATGTCGGCATCGATGAACGCCAGCCACTCACCGCTGGCGATGGCCGTGCCGCGATTGCGCAGCGCGCCGATCAACAACCCCGGCAGTTCCAGCACCTGCGCGCCGAACTGGCGGGCAATGTGCGGGCCGTCATCGCTTGAGCCGTTATCGACGACGATCAGCTCGCACTCGACATTGGCGGCGAACGCGGCTTTTTGCGCGGCGAGCAAGGTCCGGCCAATGTGCCGGGCCTCGTTGAACATCGGGATGACGATGCTGATCCGGCTCATGCCTTCGCCTCCGTGGTCAGCGGTGCCTGCTCGGCTTTCAGGCGCAGCACGCTGGTCAGCGCGAGCATGATCCACACGTATTTCTGGTTCGGCGCGCTGAGGAACATCAGGAACAGCGTCAACGACAGGAAGCTCACACCGAGGTGGGTCATCAGATCCGCCTGATACGAATCGCGGCGCAACATCCACGCCGCCCGTGCGCGAATCAGGTTGTACAAACCGAGGCCGAGCATGCCGACGAACAACAGCCCGGCAGGAACGCCCAGCTCACTGAAAATTTCCAGATAAGTGTTGTGCGCGCGGCGGTACAAGTCGCCGATCTTGCGGTTGGCGGAAAACGCCTTGGCGTAGCCAGTGGTCGCGTAATGCAGCGGGAAGGTGCCGGGGCCAGAGCCGAGCAGAGGGTTCTCGCGGATCATCTGACTGCCGACGACGATGTACGACGCACGGCGGCCGAGGGATTCGTCATCGTGACCCTTGGCGCCAGCGCTCAACACACTCAGCGACTGGATACGCGCGAGGTAACCGGCGGGCATCGCGTAAATCGCCAGCGGAATCACGATGGCCGCGCCGAGCATGGCAAAGCCCAAATGCCGTGGGCGAATCCGCGTCAGTTGCGTGCGGTAATGCCAGCAGCCGATCAACAGGCTCAAGGCCAACACCACCAGACCCGAGCGCGATTCGGTCTTGGTCATGCCGCCGAGCAACAGCAGGCAGCAACCGCCCCAGAACAAGCGGTGCAGCAGGTTCGGGCTGCGAATCACCAGCAGCAGGCCCATCGGCACGGCAAAAGCGATCAGCAGGGCGAAGGCGTTGGGGTCTTCGAGCAGGCCGGCGGCGCGGCCCTGATCCTGGAATTTGGTCGAGAACATCGCCATCGCACAGGTGGTACTGACGGCGAGGGTGACGAGGCGGGCGAACAGGTCGAGGTTGAGCTCGCGGCCGATCAGCAGGGTGATGACAAACAGAATCAGGCCGACGCTGAGCTCACGCAGATGCCCGAGCGACATGCCCATGTCATCGGTATTGAGCAGGCTGAGAAAGTACAGAACCATGAACCAGATGAGGTAGCGCCAGATATTGCTGCGCAGACGCTCCGACGGAATCTGGTGCAGCGCCAGTTGCAGCATCAGGATCACCGCCAACCCTGCACCGAGCAATTTGCTCCCGGAAAACGAACTGTCCTTGAAGAAGCCTTCGAACGGCACCAGTGCGGCAATGCCCAGCAGGCCCCAGGTCGGTTTGCGATACAGCACAGCAAAACCCACCAGGCCGAGCACCACTCCCGGCGCCAGATACGGATAAGGGCTGGCCAGCAGGGCGATGCAGACCAGACCGAGCAAACTGACGATCGAGAGCGGGAAAATCATGCGCGTGCCTCCCGTGCCGTGCGGATGTACAGCTGCGACCAGCGTTCGGCCAAGGCCTTGAGGTCGTAGCGATCCTGTTGCGTGCGTTTTGCGTTGTCGCGCAGCTGTGCGGCCAGCTTCGGCTCGGTCAGCAGCGTGTCGAGCTGCCGGGCGAGGGCGGCGGTGTCGGTCGGTGCGGCGAGCAGACCGTTGTGGCGGTCTTGCAGCACGTCGGGAATCCCGCCGACAGCGAACGCCACCACCGGCACTCCGGCCTGCATGGCTTCGAGCAAAATCATCGGTGTACCTTCGGTGCGCGAGCTGATCACCAGCGCATCGAGTTGCTGCCACCACGGTTGCATGGCGATCTGGTAACCGGGCAAACGAATCCTTTCGTGCAGACCGGCGTTGTCGATTCGCGCCTGCAACGCCTCACGCTCCGGGCCATCGCCGAGCATCACCGCGTCCAGTTGCGGGTGTTGATGACACAGCGCGATCAACGCATCGAGAAACAGATCCGGGCCTTTCTCGCTGCTCAAGCGGCCGACATAGCCGGCCAGCCAGCGTTGCCGATCGGCATCCGGCACCAGCGCCGCAGCCGCCGGCAAGCCGTTGGGGATCACCTGTAACTTGTCCGCCCGGACGCTGGCCTGACGGTGCAGCGTGGCGATGCTTTCCGCCACGCAGACCACCCGATCCACCGACGCCGTGCGACACAGTTGCAGGCTCAGCCAGGTGTAGAACTTCTGCTTGCGACTGCGCGGGGTAAAACCGTGCTGAGTAATCACCAGCGGCAGGCGCCACAGCGTCGCGCCCACCCAGCCGAACAGCAGACCTTTGAAGTTGTGCGTATTGATCAGCGGCTTTTCACCGCGACGCTGACGCAAGTGCCGCAGCAACTCCCCAAGCCCGGCACAGCCGCGACAGTCCACCCCGGCCTCGCGAAAGCGCTGGATCAATTCTCGCGGCGCGTCGAGGAACAGCACCTGATGCTGCCCCGGCGTCGCCAGGCAATGATCCAGCAACATCCGCTCGGCCCCATAGAAACCGCCGCTGCTGAGCAAATGAATGATCGGCAGCGCGGCAACAGGGGTTGGCGCGGTGTTCAATTGCGCACCCAGTGCAGGAAGCTCGGCACTGTCCAGTTCTTGTGCGGATTGCTTGGCAGCACGTTCTGATCGTTGATCACCAACAGCACCGGTACGCCCAGCTCGTGGCTGATTTGCGCCGGGTGTTTGAAACGGTGATCGAAGAACTCACGCACGTAGACCAGGGCAATCGCCAGCAACAACCCGGTGAACAAGCCGAACGGAATGATCAGGCCCGGTTTCGGGAACGCCGCTTCGGTCGGTTCGAACGGTGGGCTGAGCACCCGCGCGTTGGACAGATCGTCGCTGAGCGAGCGGGTGGTGCTGCTTTCCGCGAAGCGCTGGGCGTAGGTCGAGAACGCGGCGTGCATCGCATCGATCTCGGTGTCCATCTGCCGCAGTTTGCTCTGGGTCTGCTGCAACTCGTGGATGCGGTTCTTGAACTCAGTGATGCGCGCGGTTTTCTGATCGATCACCTGTTGCACCACGGCCAGATCGTTGGTGCGTTCCTGAATGCGGTTGCTCACCACTTTGAGGAACTGGCCACGGGTGCGGGCAATCTGTTCACGGGTCAGCAGCATCGGCTCACTGCTTGGCTGGAACACCGCCAGATCATTCATGTAGCGGCTGACCTGGGTGGTCAGTTGTTCGCCCATTTGCTTGATCTCACGATCCTCGAACGCGACGTTGTCGACGGTGGTGGTGAAGGTGTAGGGAAAGGTGTAGTCGTTGAGCTTGTTAGTGCTCGCAGCGGCCAGCGCGGTTTTCAGGTATTCGAGCCAGCGCTGGCTTTGCAGCAGGCGATCGCGGTAGAGGTTCAGCGCTTGTTCTTCGGTATTGATCGCGTTGAGGCGGAAGGTGATTTCTTCCTTCGGATCCGACGCGCCGACACTTTCCAGCAAGGCCTGACGATTACCTTCCAGACCATCGATGCGCACTTGATACAGATGCTTTTTGGTCTCGTAGAAGGACTGCGGCAAGTCGATCGATTGCAGCGCCTGACGGCTGACCAGATAGTTCTGCAGCAGCGCACTGACAAACGTCGTGCCCTGATGCGGATCGGGGAAGCTGTAGACGATCGAGATCACGTTGGAGCCGGGCAGGGTCTCGATTTTCAGGCTGTCGATGGCTTGTTGGGTGAGGGCGTCGAGCGCCGTGTCACGCACAGGATCGGTCTCCAGCCCAAGCACGCTGCGCACTGGATTGATCACATACTGGCGTAGCGGCGAACTGATGTAGCGCTTGAACGGTTCGGCCACCAGTTTGCTGAAGATACCCGGCGAAGGTGTGTATTCACCCTTAGCGCGCAGTTCACTGATGGTCTGGCGGATCAACGCTGGGGAACGGAGGATGTTGCTTTCCGTTTCCATGTCCGCCAGCGACGGCGGAATGAACGTGGCGTTGTCCACCGTGAGCGACGTGGTGGCGTCACCCTGGGAGAGTTTTTTCGACTGCACGATGACCTGCGCGGTGATATCGAAGCTCTGTTTGAGCACCAGCGGCAGGAGCAGGGCGATCACTGCAAAGATCAGGAAGACACGCTTCACCAGTTGCTTGTTGGCAAAGAAGATCCTGAAGAACTCATGCAGGTAGTTTTCCTTTGGATTCATGTCGGTCACCTGAGAGTCAGTTGCTGTTGTCGTCTTTGTTGTCCAGGCGATAGCCGAAACTCAGGCCAACACCCTGGAACAACACAACGTCTGCCAATTGCCGGGCGAGTTCGCCGGCGCTGGCCAGTTTGGTTTTCGGCACGTAGAGCATGTCGTCCGGTTGCAGGTAGGCGATTTGCGGCGCCTCGCCCGACAGAGCCTTCTCGACGTCATAACGCACCGCCTGCACCTGATTGCCGTTGCGGCGCATGATCACCACCGAATCGAGCCGCGCCTTGGCATTGGTGCCACGCGCCAGCGTCAGTGCTTCAAGCACCGAGACCGGCCGGCGGATCGGGTAGGAACCCGGTTGGCCGACTTCGCCGAGCACATAGATTTCGTTGCCAGCGGTGGATTTCAGCAGCACGTCCACGGTCATCCGACCGGGCAGTTGCGCGTACTTCTTGTTGAGGAAGGTTTCCAGTTGATTGACAGTCATGCCTTGCAGCGGCACGGCGCCGATTTCCGGGAAACTCGCATAGCCGTCAGTGCCGACGGTGATCTCGCGGCTCATGCCGGTGGCCGGGTGGTTCAGCGCGCTTTTCAGGTTCTGCTCATTGGTCAGCGGGCTGATAATCTGCACGGTCAGCTGATTGCGGTTGGGCTGGAACAGTTGTTTGCGCTGATAGGCGCGCTGGATTTCCTCGCGCGCCTGATCACTGGTCAGCCCGGCAATTTTCACCGAAGTGTTGGCGCCCGGCAGTTCGATGGTGCCGTCGGGCAGCACCAGTTGATTGCCGTTGAGCTGGCTGGCAGCGGTAAAGTTGAGGCCGATCTGGTCACCCGACTGCACGCGATAAGCGTCCGAGCCGCTGGTGCTGATATGGAAGATCACATCCAGCACATCCTGCGGGCGCAGGGTCTGCTCGATCTTCGGCATATCGGTGGCCTGGGCGTTGGCCGGGGTGGCGGTGAGGATATTCACCGGCATGTTCTGGGTTTCGGAATTGCTGGAGCAACCTGCAAGCGGCAGCATCAGCAGCACAAGAATCTTGGCGTTCATGGCGTCATCCTTCGCGTTCGCTTAGAGGTTTTTGTAAAGCCATTTGGGCATGTAGTACTTGCGCCGGTTGAACACGCTGCCGACCACTTTTGCCCCGGCCTGAGTCAGGCGTTGCACGGCGGCCTGGGCGACTTCCCAGCGGGTGTCCTCGGCGCGCACGACAAACACCACGCCATCGACCTGGGTGCTGATGACCAGCGTGTCAGCGGCGGAATACACCGCGTCGCCGTCAATCACCACGAAGCGGTACTGGCTGCCCAACTGGTCGAGCAACGGGCTCAGGCGCTCGGCGGTCAGGTGTTCCATGGTGCGGATCGGCCGACCATTGGGCAGCACGTGGAAGGGCAGGCTCGACACCTGCACCACGCAGTCCTGCAACAGCGGCGGGTTGTCCGGGTTGAACAGCAAATCGCGCAGGCCGCGCTCCTTGCTCAGGTTCAGTTGCTGGGTGAGGTTGCTCGCCGACTGGCTGGCATCGACCAACAGCACTTGGCCGCTGCTCATTTGCGCCAGTTGGCTGGCCAGCGCCAGCGCACTGGTGGTGGTACCCGCGCCGGGGTTGGCGGCGGTCAGGAACAGGATCCGCAGATCGAGATCCAGCACGGTCGAGGTCAGGTTCGATTCGCTGGGATTGGCAATGCTCAGGCTTTTATTCGTTGAACCGTCCATTAGCTTGCTCCGTGGCCGCTGAATACTTTGAAAGGGGTTTTCAACAGGATCTTCAGATCAAGCAAAAGGCTCTGCTCGGCGATGTAGCTGAGGTCCAACTCAACGCGCTGGTCGAAGTCGATGTTGCTGCGCCCGGAGATCTGCCAGAGGCCGGTCATGCCGGGGTAAATCGCCAAACGGGCGAGGTGGCTGTCCTTGTAGCGGTAGGCGTTGAACGAGGTCGGACGCGGGCCGACCAGGCGCATGTCGCCGGTCACTACATTGATCAGGTTGGGCAGTTCGTCGAGGCTGGTGCGCCGCAAAAAACCGCCGATGCCGGTGATGCGTGGGTCCTGGTCAATCTTGAAGTCGATGGCGTCGGCACCGTGTTTGTTCAGGTGACGCAGCGACTCTTTCAATTCTTCGGCGTTGGCGACCATGGTGCGGAATTTGTACATGCCGAATTTGCGGCCGCGGTAGCCGGTGCGTTTCTGCACGAACATCACCGGGCCTTTGCTGGAGTATTTGATGGCCAGCGCGAGGCCCAGCAGCAGCGGCGAAATCAGCAGCAGAATCATCAGCGCACCGAGGCAGGCGACCACGCGGTTGGTGCGTGACAGTTGCCATGGGCGACCGCCATCGCGGCCCGTGAACCAACCGCGACCCTGGCGATGAATCGCTGCGTCGAGGCGCATTCGCTGCTCAGGATCCATGCGCTTGTCGCGCTGCAGTTGTTGGATCGGTACACCTTTTTCATGTCCAGTCATGGAGTCCTCCGCTGATGTTCAGCCGCGAGCGGCGCGTGGGCGATAGGCAGTCGGGTAGTAGTCGCGAAACCATGCGATGAAGCGTCCAAGTCCTTCATCCAGCTCTATGCGTGGCTGGAATCCGGTGGCCTGGGCCAGATCGTCGGTCTCGGCACAGGTGTTGAGCACGTCGCCCGGTTGCAGTGGCAACAGCTCGACAAGGGCTTTCTGGCCGAGGTGTTTCTCCATCAGCGCCAGATAGGTTTTCAGTTCCACCGGGTGGTGGCCGCCAATGTTGAACAGGCACCACGGCGCCATGCTGGTGCCCGCATCGGGATGTTCGCGGTCCCATTCCGGATGGGCGTGCGGCGCATGTTCGACAAGGCGGGCGATGCTTTCGACGATGTCGTCGATGTAGGTGAAGTCGCGTTGGTGTTCGCCGTAATTGAACAGCTTCAGTGGCGTGCCGTCGGTGATCGCCCGGGCGAACTGGATCGGCGACATGTCCGGCCGGCCCCATGGCCCGTACACGGTGAAAAAGCGCAGCCCGGTGCTGGGAATGCCGAACAGGTGGCTGTAACTGTGCGCCATCAGTTCATTGGCTTTTTTCGTCGCCGCGTACAGCGACAGCGGGTGATTGACGCCGTCCTTTACCGAGTAAGGCGTGTGCTGGTTGGCGCCGTACACCGAACTCGACGAGGCGTAGATCAGATGCTCGACCGGGTGATGCCGGCAGCTTTCCAGAATATTCAGGAAGCCGCTGAGGTTGCTGTCCAGATACGCCCGTGGATTTTCCAGCGAATAACGCACGCCGGCCTGCGCCGCGAGGTGAATCACCACTTGCGGGCGTTCGCGGACAAACAGCGCTTCGATGGCCGAGGCATCGGCCAGGTCAACCGTGGCGAGCGGGAAATCGCCAACCTGCTCGCGCACCCATTGCACGCGATCATGCTTGAGTTGCGGGTCGTAGTAGGCGTTGAAATTATCCAGGCCGACCACCGCGTGGCCATCGCGCATCAGCCGCAACACGCAATGGGCACCAATGAAACCGGCCGCACCGGTGACCAGAATTTTCATGGCCGCAGCCCTTCGGGAGCGATGTGGCGCAGGCCGATGCCGCTGTAGTGCAGGCCAGCGGCGGCCACTTGTTCGGGGTTGTAGAGGTTGCGGCCGTCGATGATCACCTTCGAGCGCAGCTTTTGCGCGAGCAGTTCGAAATCGACCACGCGGAAGTTTTTCCATTCGGTGCAGATCACCAGCGCATCGGCGTCTTCGAGGGTGTCGTCGCGGGTCGCGCACAGATGCAGGTCATTGCGGTAGCCGTAGAGGCGTCGGCATTCGGACATGGCTTCCGGGTCGTAGGCCTGCACGCTGGCGCCCTCGGCCCAGAGCGCATCCATCAGATAACGGCTGGGGGCTTCGCGCATGTCGTCGGTGTTCGGTTTGAACGCCAGGCCCCAGACCGCAATGGACTTGCCGGCCAGGCCTTGGGGAAATTGCGCTTTCAGTTTGCTGAACAGGATGTGCCGCTGGCTGTCATTGACGTCGGTGACGCTGCGCAGCAATTTCAACGGCATGCCGTTGTGTTCGGCGGTGTGCAGCAGGGCGCGCAGGTCTTTGGGAAAGCACGAGCCACCGAAGCCGCAGCCCGGATAGATGAAGTGGTAGCCGATGCGCGGGTCGGAACCGATGCCTTTACGCACCGCTTCGATGTCGGCGCCAAGCAGTTCGGTGAGGTTGGCCAGCTCGTTCATGAAGCTGATGCGCGTGGCGAGCATCGCGTTAGCCGCGTACTTGGTCAGCTCGGCGCTGCGGTTGTCCATGAACATCAGTTTTTCGTGGTTGCGGCAGAACGGCGCGTACAGCTCGCTCATCTGCTCGCGGGCCTCGTCGTCGCGGGTGCCGACGATGATCCGGTCCGGGCGCATGCAATCGGCGAGGGCGCTGCCTTCCTTGAGGAATTCCGGGTTGGAAACCACACGCACGGTCAGCTCGGTTTTGCCGCGACGCAGCAGTTCGCTGGTGGCCGTGGCCAGCACCTGATCGGCCGTGCCGACCGGCACCGTGGATTTGATGATCAGCGTGCGATCCGCTTCCATGTGCGAGGCGATCTGGCGAGCAACGTTGAGCACGTGGCTGAGGTCGGCAGAGCCATCCTCGTCGGCCGGCGTGCCCACGGCGATGAAGATCAGCTCGGCGTGCTCGACGGCATCACTGGCCTGGGTGCTGAACAACAAACGCCCGGCTTTAATGTTTTCTTCCAGGGTGCTGGATAATCCCGGTTCACTGATTGGTGGAACTGCTTGTTGCAGTTGCTTGATTTTATTCGGGTCTATATCCACGCAAAGAACACGATGTCCAACATCGGCAAGTGCCGCTGCTTGTATCAGGCCAACATAGCCCGTACCAAATACGCTCACGTCCATATTGGCGTGCCTCGTAAGACGGTGGAAAGAGTTCGAAATGAGACTGTCAAAAGGGGTATAGCGCAGGGTGGGAAAAGCGTGTCAGCAAAATGACATGTTGCACCTGTATAACAGCCCCAATTTTGGGGGCGATTGGCCATCAAGTACTTGCTATTGCTGGATTTGTCCCGTCCTTGACGCTTTTTTCACATTTAAAAGAAAGCGATAAACGGTCGAATCCCGCGAAATTAAAGGCTTTCAGCAACTTGAGTGTGTCAGATTTGAGTCATCGGTTTTTTGACGCTTTTACGAAAAGTCAGCCATTTCTTGCGCTTTGATGGCCGGGTGCTAGTGTCAGATTTTGACCGACAATCTCTTGACCCTCTGCCGTTTTTGCGCGAGCGGAATGCCATGTTTCGATATTTGAAAGAACTGCTTTTAGTTATTTATTTGCTGCTTTATTGCGAATATTACATTGATCGGTTAAATGCTATCGGCTTCGGTTTTGCTGCACTTCTTTTTGGCGCAATGTTTTTGGCGCTGACTTTAGCGTTATATCTAACGGCGTATATACGGCAGACACTCATTCGGCATTTATTCGCATTGGCGATGTTTGTCTCAGCAGTGTTTTTTGATGTCTATACGCGGGTCACGGCCGATTACCTCAGCTATAGCAGCTTCGTCTCGCTGGTCTACTCCGGTGGCTTCATCCAGGAAGCGGCGTATCAGTACCGTGACGCGATCCTGCACGGTGCGCTCAGCGGTTTGTTGCTGTTGTTGGGCATTGGCCTCAAACCGCGGCATGCACTGGTGGTGCCCAATGCCCTGCGCGTAGCGGCGCCGGTGTGTGGCGTGCTGCTGCTCAGCGCGGTGCTGTTTTTGCGGGCGGGCGAGGGCGCCCGTGGCCTGCCGATCATGTACACGCCGCTGGCCTATCTGAACCTGTTTGCCTACGAAGCGCTGCACAACACCGTCGGCCCGCGTGAGCCGGTGACGCTGGCGCGCGCTTCGACGGCGGTCGGGCATGACATCGTGCTGATCATCGACGAAAGCATCTCCGGCAATTACCTCGATATCAACGCGCCGTTCGGTGTGCACAGCAACCTCAACCAGGCGCACCCCGGCGTCGCCATTTTCAACTACGGCTATGCGGCATCCATCGCCAATTGCAGCGCCGACACCAACGTCACGCTGCGCTACGGCGGTACTCGCGCCGACTACATGCGCATCAACAGCACGCTGCCGTCGATCTGGCAGTACGCGAAAAAGGCCGGGCTGCGCACGGTGTACATCGATGCCCAACGCACCGGCGGCAATCTGCAGAATCTGATGACCGATACCGAGAAGAAGGACATCGATGAGTTCGTGCAATTCGACCAGACCAGCGTGCGCGATCGCGACATGGCGGCTGCGGCGAAGCTGATCCAACTGCTCAACGACGACCAGCCGGAACTGGTGGTGATCAACAAGGTTGGCGCGCATTTTCCGGTGCACGATAAATACCCGGATGCGTTCATGGCCTACCGCCCGACCTTGCCGCGCGGGCAGTTCACCGAAGTCGCCGACACGGGCGAACGCACCGGTTTCAATGGCCAGCCGGATGACTGGGTGCTGTATCGCAACGCCTACAAGAACACCGTGTTATGGAACGTCGGCGAATTCTTTGCGCGGGTGTTTGCCCAAGCCCATCTGAATAATGCGTTGCTGATCTACACCTCCGATCATGGTCAGGATCTGCATGAACGCGGTAATCCCGGGCTCAATACCCATTGCGGTGGCGACCCGGTGGAAGAGGAAGGGCTGGTGCCATTGGTGGTGATTCAGGGCAATGATCTGAAGACACTGGACTGGTCGGCGCAACTGCCGGCGAACAAGGACCGCTCCAGTCACTACAACATCTTCCCGACGCTGTTGCAGTTGATGGGTTATGACCTGGCGGGGATCGAGGCGGTATACGGCAAACCGCTGAGCGTGCCGACGGCGGATGAGTTCACTTTCAACTATCGCTTCAATGCTCGGCTCGGGGCTAAACCTGAGTGGAAGCACATTGATCTGGGCAGTATTGTCACGCCGACGCAGGCGCCCGCCAGTGTGGCGGCGGGAGAGTAGATTTTGAGTTGGCTGGGCTGACGCTTTCGCGAGCAGGCTCGCTCCCACAGGTTGCCTGTATTCCAAATGTGGGAGCGAGCCTGCTCGCGAAGAGGTCGTGTGATTCACCGCAAGATTCTGGTCTGTCATCGGCATCCGCTATCCTTGCCTCACTCTGACCGATCAGGTGGCGGCATGCTTCGCGTTGAAAACGTCTTCAAAAGCTACGTTACACCCCAAGGCTCGCTGCCGGTGCTGCAAGGCGTCGACCTGACGCTGCAAGCCGGCAGCAGCCTGGCGCTGATGGGCGAATCCGGCAGCGGCAAAAGCACCTTGTTGCACTTGGTCGCCGGCCTGGACAAGGTCGATCGCGGCAGCATCAGCAGCGGTGAGCATCGGCTGGAAGAGATGAACGAGGCGCAACTGGCCAATTGGCGGCGTACGGAAATCGGTCTGGTGTTTCAGCAGTTCAACCTGATCGGCAGTTTGCGCGTCGAGGACAATCTGGCGTTTCAGGCGCGCCTGGCCGGGCGTCATGAGCCGCGTTGGCAGGCGCATCTGGTGCAGCGCCTGGGGCTGGGTGATTTGCTCAAGCGTTATCCGGAACAGCTTTCCGGTGGTCAGCAACAGCGGGTTGCATTGGGCCGGGCGCTGGCGTCGCAACCGAAACTGTTGCTGGCTGATGAACCCACCGGCAGCCTCGACGAAGCGACCAGTGATGAAGTGCTGCGTCTGTTGCTGGAATTGCTCGATGACACGTCGACCACTTTGCTGATGGTCACCCACAGCCAACGGGTGGCGGCGCGGTTGGCGCAACGGCTGGTGCTGTCGAAAGGGCGGCTGACGTGAACGTTTTCCGCCAGACCCTGCGCGCGTTGCTCAGCCATTGGCGACGTCATCCCGTGCAGTTTTTCAGTGTGTTGACCGGGTTGTGGCTGGCGACCAGCCTGCTCACCGGCGTCGAAGCGCTGAACAGTCAGGCTCGCGACAGCTACGCCCGCGCCAGCCAGATGATCGGCGGCGAACCGCAGGCCAGTCTGAGTACGCCAAACGGTGCGACGTTCAGCCAACAGTGGTTTGTCGATCTGCGTCGACAGGGCTGGCCGGTGTCGCCGCTGTTGCAGGGCCGTTTGCTCCTCAAGGGTGAGGAAAACCAGCGGCTGCAATTGATCGGTATCGAACCGGTGTCGTTGCCGGCGGACTCTGCTGTGGCCGGGCAGGCGATGCCGATCGAGCGCATCGTCGAATTCTTCACGCCGCCGGGCACTACCTGGGTTTCCCCGGAAACCTTGCAGGCCTTGAACCTCGCCGAGGGCGCCACACCGCAGACTATCAATGGGCTGACGTTGCCACCGTTGCGCGTGCAAAAGGACATGGCGCCGGGTGTCTTGCTGGTCGATATCGGCGTGGCGCAAACCTTGCTCGAACAACCCGGACAATTGTCGCGGCTGTTGCTGCCCAAGGATTTTCACCAGCCGCTGCCGTCGGCGTTCATAGGCCAGTTGCAGTTGAAAAGCAGCGGCGAGGAAAACAATCTGGCGCGGCTGACCGAGAGCTTTCATCTCAATCTCGATGCCTTGGGTTTTCTCTCGTTTGTGGTGGGATTGTTCATCGTCCATGCCGCCATCGGCCTCGCATTGGAACAGCGCCGAGGCTTGCTGCGCACCCTGCGGGCCTGTGGTGTCAGCGCGCGGATGCTGATTTTTTGCCTGATTGTCGAATTAGGTGTGCTGGCGCTGATTGGCGGATTGTTCGGTGTGATCAGCGGCTACTGGCTGGCCAGCGTGCTGTTGCCGGACGTCGCCGCCAGCCTGCGCGGTTTGTACGGCGCGGAAGTGGCGGGGCAGTTGCGGCTGAGCCCTTGGTGGTGGTTCAGCGGCATTGGTTTGAGCCTGCTCGGCGCCTTGCTCGCCGGGGCCAACAGTTTGCTGCGCGCGGCGAAGTTGCCACTGCTGGCGGTGGCGGACCCGCAAGCCTGGCACCAGCAATATGCGCTGTGGCTGCGCCGCCAATACTGGCTTGCCTTGCTGTTGGGAGCGCTGGCACTGGCTGCACTGGTGTGGGGCGACAGCCTGGCCAGCGGATTTGTGCTGATGGCCGGGTTGCTGCTCGGCGCCGCGCTGGCGCTGCCGGTGTTGCTCAGCGCTATCTTGAATCAGTTGCTGGGGCACAGTCGCTCGGTGCTCGGGCAGTGGTTTCTCGCCGATTGCCGTCAACAATTGCCGGCGTTGAGTCTGGCGCTGATGGCGTTGCTGTTGGCCCTCGCCGCGAACATCGGCGCGGGCAGCATGACCGCCGGTTTTCGCCAGACCTTCAATGACTGGCTCGAACAACGCCTGAGCGCCGAGCTGTACATCAACCCGAGCAATCCGGCGCAGGCGCGCGAGATGTACAGCTGGCTCAGGCAGCAACCGAACGTCGCGGCGGTGCTGCCCAACTGGCAAGTGTCGGTAACGCTGCAAGGTTGGCCCGCCGAAGTGTTCGGGGTGATCGATCACCCGCATTATCGCCAACACTGGCCGTTGCTCGATGCCAGTGGCGGCGACCCGTGGGGGCACCTGGCGACCGACGATGCGGTGATGCTCAGCGAACAACTCGCCCGGCGCCTGAAGGTGCGCGCGGGTGACCACCTGACCATTCCCACACCCAACGGCGCATGGTCGCCGCGCATCGTCGGCATCTACGCCGATTACGGCAATCCCAAGGGACACTTGCTGGCCAACGTCAATCACCTGCTGCGCGGCTGGCCGCAACTGACGCCGAACCGTTTTAACCTGCGCATCGACCCAGCGAATATCCCGCCGTTGTTGAGCGCGTTGCAGGCGCGTTTTCAGCTGGATGACAGCCGTATCGTCGATCAGGCCCGCCTCAAGGGCTGGTCGGTGCAGGTTTTCGAACGCACCTTTGCCGCGACGGCAGCGTTGAACAGCCTGACCTTGGCCGTCGCCGGTGTGGCGCTGTTTATCAGCCTGCTCACGCAGAGCCAGAGCCGTCTCGGACAGCTCGCGCCGCTGTGGGCGTTGGGCGTGACGCGCAAACAATTGATGCTGCTCAATCTCGGTCAAACCTGGCTGTTGGCAGTGCTGACGCTGGTCTTGGCGCTGCCATTGGGAATCGCATTGGCGTGGTGCCTGGATGCGGTAATCAATGTGCAGGCATTTGGCTGGCGTCTGCCGTTGCGGGTATTCCCTTGGCAGCTTTTGCAGTTGATGGGTTTGGCATTGTTGGCGACATTGTTGGCTTCGGCGTGGCCGCTGTATTCGCTGTACCGCACGCAACCGACGGACTTGCTCAGGACGTTTGCCCATGAGGATTGACGCCGTTGTATTGCTGCTGGTTGTGTTGCTACTCGTTGGCTGCGATCAATCGGCGCCGGAGCAGAAGGGCTTTGCCGGGATGGGCGATCAGGCTTTGGCGTTCACCCCGGTGGTGCCCGGGCGAGTGTTCAGCTTCCCGGCGGATCATGGCGCGCATGCCGGTTTTCGCATCGAATGGTGGTACGTCACGGCCAATCTGAAGGATCAGCAGGGCAATCAATTCGGTGTGCAGTGGACGTTGTTTCGCAGTGCCCTGAAACCTGTGGCAGAGCAGGCCGGCTGGGCCAATCAGACGATCTGGCTGGGGCATGCGGCGGTGACCTCCGCTGGCGTACATCACGCCGCCGAACGTTATGCCCGCGGTGGCATAGGGCAAGCGGGTGTGCGCGTGGCGCTGTTCGAGGCGTGGATCGACGATTGGCGTTTCGCCAGCGAGGCACCGGATCCTTTGAGCGATCTGCAATTGAGCGCCCGCGACAAAGACTTCGCCTATCAACTGCACCTCACCTCCAGCCGTCCGCTGGTGCTGCAAGGTGATAACGGTTTCAGCCGCAAATCCGCAGAGGGGCAGGCGTCGTATTACTACAGTCAGCCGTTTTTTCAGGCCAGCGGCACCTTGCAGATCGACGGCCAGAGCTACACCGTCAGCGGCCCGGCATGGCTCGATCGCGAGTGGAGCAGCCAGCCGCTGAGCGCCAACCAGACCGGCTGGGACTGGCTGTCGCTGCACCTCGACAGCGGCGAAAAGGTCATGCTCTTCCGCACCCGGCAGAAGGACGGCGTGCCGTACCTCACCGGCACCTGGATTGCCGCCGACGGCCAGACGCAAACCCTGCGCAGCGAGCAGATCACACTGACTCCGCAAGATACCGCCACGGTCGCCGGCCGCTCGATGCCGGTGAAATGGTCGATCAGTATTCCCGACAAACACTTCGACATTCAGCTCAACGCCCTCAATCCCAACGCCTGGATGAACCTGCGCATCCCCTACTGGGAAGGCCCGGTGCGCATCACCGGCAGCCATCCCGGCCAGGGCTACCTGGAAATGACCGGCTACTAACCCCCCCCTCTGTGTAGGAGTTGCCGAAAGCTGCGATCTTTTGATCGTGTTTTTTCAGGGCAAGATCGAAAGATCGCAGCCTCGTTGCACTCGGTAGCCCCTACAAGGATCGGTTTGAACTTGGGCTGCGGTGTTGTCCTCTACAGGGAAACCTGTCGAGAATTTGCCATGAGCGACGACCTGCAACCCCCGGATCTCAACACCTGGCAGCGTTTGTTCGACGACGAAAGCTACTGGCAGCAATCGCCCGACGCGCATTACTTCGATCTGCAGCGCATCGCCGACGACCTGCTCGGCCAAGGCGCCATCGACCTCGAACAATGGCAGATCCTGCGTGCCAAGGCCGCTGATCTGCACAAGGATTCCCCCGCCATCAACGTCGCCCGTGAACTCGACGATCCCGAAGCCTGAGGACTACCGCCATGAAACCGATCACCCAAGGTGAACACCCCGATGAACCCCGGCCACCGGGCGAAACCGAACGCGACAACGATGCCCTGCGCCCCACTGATCCCAAACAGCGTGAAAACAGTGGCAAAGGCACGCCCAGTGGCGAATCAACTGCGCAAGACACCGCCAAGCAACACACCTCGCCGTCACAAAACAAAGCCAAGCCCTGAACAGCGTCTATGCTCAGTGGCACGTCCGCCGCCAAGCCACGTTGGCGCCGGGCGCTGCCATTCATCACAGGGAAAGTATTGCTTATGAAGCTCGACGCACTGGCCAAGGCCATCACCCTCGCAACCTTACTGTCCGCCACCAGCTTCGGCGCCCTGGCTGCCGATATCCCGTTGTCCGCCACGGTTGAGGCGGATCAGGTCACCACCAAAGTGTTGTCCGTCGATGCGGCCAATCATCAGGTGGTTCTGGAAGGCGCCGAAGGTAAGCCGGTTCACGTACAGCTCAGCGACAAAGCGAAAAACCTCGCCAATCTGAAGGTCGGCGATCAGGTCAACATCGAAGTGCAGCGTTCGGTCGCCGCTTATCTCGATACCGATGTGGATAAAGGTTTGCCTGGCTCCACCGAGCGAACCGGTGAGCTGCGCAAGGCGCAAGGCAGCGATAACCCCGGCGGCGAAGCATTCCGTCAGGTTCAGGTGCAACTGAAAATCACCAAAATTGATTTGAAGAAGAATCAGGTGACCCTGGAAAACCCGGCCGGCGTATCGAAAACCCTCGACGTGAAAAAGCCTGAAATTCAAGCCAAATTGAAAGATTTGAAAGAAGGGCAGAGCGTCATCGTCACTTACACCGATATCTTGAAAGTGACCAGTCAACACGAAAGTTGAGCATTAACTCTACAGGGTGATTGTTCTTGTACAGGTTTAGGTATGAGAACAATCATATAAAAGTGTGTTGTCGGAAGTTTCTCGGTAAATATCGGCGATACACACTTTTTAACTTTCTAGTACATAAAATTCATCATTATCAATGACGACATAACCGCCAACTTCTATTAAAATCCCTCTCGTTCGCCCAGTGTCAGGGCTCTTTACCGGTGCATGGATTGCCAGGCCATTACACTGGGCGAACACCTCTTTGGAGGTTGTATACAATATTTGAAAACAAAAAGGGCGACTCTAGAGTCGCCCTTTTTTGTTCACCCTTGATTTAAGCAGTGCCCGGCTACGCTTGCTGTGCCTGAATGCGCTTGAGCGTCGCCTGATACATTTTCGTGCGGCGGTGATCCTTGCCGTACGTGCCTGCCGCCGCGACCGTGCCGGACTGGATGTGATCCAGATAATGAAAGATCTTGCGCGGAGAAAGGAACTTGATGCCGTAGCCCAACGCCGACATCCGGTCCTGCAGCGTATAACCCGGCACTCGATCATCCATACAAAAGTGCAGTCCTTGCGACTTCATCAACCGCGCATTCCACAACGTACAGAAACTCTTCAGATGGGTTTCCCTATACGGTTTCGGCTCTTTGGTTTTTAGTCCCAACTGCGTCTTTGCCCGGCGAACATAGTGTTTGCAGAAGCGCGAAGTTAAACGCCAGGTATCTCGCACAACCCCACGATTGATTTGCTCGACACAACCGACCGCAGCGATATCCGGCGTTTTCGTGCACTCGCGCATCATCATGGCAAACACTTCCTTGTCGTAGACAAAAGTGTCGGTGTGCAGCAGAAACAGGTAATCGGTGGCAACTTGGTCCAGCGCCAGATCCAGCGCTTTGCCGTGGGCAATATGCCCGGCCTCTTTGCCCGGCGAAGGCCGTTCGATCAAGTTGATCCAGTCCAGCGAGCGCAAGTAATCGAGACTGGCATCCGCCGAATCGTTGTCCACCACCCACACGGGAATTTGCCGCTCCTGAACGTGCTCGCGCAAAAGCTCCAGGCACATTCGGGTGAGATCCGCAGTTTTGTAATTTACCAAGACAAGGCTGAAGTTCGACGCTGGCTGGGTTGGTAAATCAAACGATTTCATGTCAGAAGGACTCATCTGCGATTCAAGGGCGACAGGGTTTCGTGGCCGTGATCGTAGCGAGGCAACCTTAGGCGAACCTTAATTTGCGGATTGGGTGGCCGGCAGAGTGTGTCGAATTGAGACCGCTGGTGGTATGAAATGCCTGCGGTGCTGCCGGTCATTACCGGATAAAATGCGCGCAACTCTCACTGTTCAAGGAAGAAACGGCGCACGCCGTTGTGTCACGGATGAAACCACTCTCCCTCTA
This sequence comes from Pseudomonas helmanticensis, assembly GCF_900182985.1. Taxonomy (NCBI): domain Bacteria; kingdom Pseudomonadati; phylum Pseudomonadota; class Gammaproteobacteria; order Pseudomonadales; family Pseudomonadaceae; genus Pseudomonas; species Pseudomonas helmanticensis. Next base: position 286,941 of record NZ_FXUY01000001.1, read on the forward strand.
CCACCCAGCCTTGTATTGGCTGCGCGTGTGGCAAAAAAGACTGTTCCGCCAAATTGCCTGGCGCTGTTCCAGCAAACGCTACGCACGCCCCGTTGCTATGGCCGAGCGCCTGCCATTTCGCTACCTCAAACACACCTCGAAACTCATCCGCAAACTCGGCGACTCCGACCTCGCCCTGCAACACAACAAAGTCATCAACCTCAAACTCGCCGTCGCCGCGATCGACGGTGTGATCATCGCCCCCGGCGAACACTTCTCCTTCTGCCGCCTGGTCGGCCGCCCGACGTTGAAGCGCGGCTACGTTGAAGGCATGGAACTGTCTTTCGGCGAGGCACGACGCGGGGTAGGCGGTGGTATTTGCCAACTGAGCAACCTAATTCACTGGATGGCGATTCACTCACCGCTGGTGGTGGTCGAGCGCTCCAACCACAGTTTCGATCCATTCCCGGATGAAGGACGGGTGCTGCCGTTCGGGTCCGGGGCGGCGATTTTCTACAACTACGTTGATTTGGTGCTGCATAACCCGACGGATCGGATTTTTCAGCTGAAGTTGAACGTCGGCGAGACACAACTCGAAGGGGAGTTGTTGTGTGATCGGGTGAGGGCGTATCGGTATCACGTGTTTCAGGAAGGGCACCGGTTTGTGCGAGAGGGGGAGCGGGTGTATCGGGAGAATGAGATCTGGCGGGAGGTGAGGGAGAAGGGGCAGGTTGGGGAATTGGTGGAGCGGGTGAGGTTGTATCGGAATCGGGTGGTGGTTAAGTACGAGGTGATGGAAGAGTTGATCGGGTAGGGCGCACAAACAGCTTCGTCGCTGGCGGTATTAACGGACGTTTGCAAGCTCGTTTAAATTACACAAACCGTTACGCCACAAAGGCTACAACGCCTTGCGCCGTTGCCTACGCGTACTCCAGAATCCGCCGGCATACGCGCCTATAGGGCGGGCTATATCGTTTTCCTGTCACTGCAAAACAGTGAACGGGTTTGGTAGCCCGCTTCGGTATGGCCGTATGGTGCCACCTTATTCAGCCTCTTTTTTGCGGCTGCGTTTTAATGGTGGGCATGCGTGGGGCTCATTCGTGAGCGCCGGGTTCCGTATCGACCGGTCTACCAACCCGCGCATGGCCGCCACCCATCGTTTGGTAGCGAGAGTGATGGCTTCTATTTTCTTGATACGGAGCTTCATCAATGTTCAAACCAACGCCAAACCCACCGGACGCCGATCCGATCCCGTACGACCCATCGCTAGAACCCCAAAAGATAAAAGAGGCGACCGACCGCGCCATCAACTTCTATCTCAACCCCGGCTCACTGAAGCTCTTAATCCCGATCCGCAAAACCAGCAGCCGTCATCGCCGAACTCGATTTTCTTCAGCAACTGGCCGTTGAGGTCGTACTCGTAGGCAGTGCGTCGACCGTCAAAACCAGTTTCCTGCTGGATCAGGCTATTCGAGTAGTAGTCGAGTTGGTAGCGTTCGCCACGCTCGTTCTCGATCTCGGTGAGGTTGAGTTGCGAGTTGTCGTAGCGATAACGCAGTTGGCTGCCGTAAAATTAATCAGGGACGGACCACGTTTAAAGTGCGAAACGGAAAAATATAGCCTGTCTCCTATTGCGCGGAGCTCGCAAGTGAAAAAGTTGCTCATATATCGTTTTTGATTTTATTCTGTATCAATGAGTTTTTTGTATCGGTTGAATATAGTTATGCAGGCTCGATCTTCGTTAACTAGGTTCTCATAAAAACTGTCGTCTTCAGCCCATTCTGGAAAAACAAATTGAGTCTTGTTTTTGTTGTTGTGAGTTTCTTTGGATTTCAAAATCCAGTGAGATGAAAGCTTCTTTTCAGAAATTTCAAAAAAATCAAGGGCAAACGGTTTTGGGTACTCGTCATAAGGCTCTGTGCAAATGTAAAGCCAAGGGCAGTTATCCCAAAGCTCAATGCCATAAACTACATATTCTTTTCCAATTTCGATTTCCAGTTCATCGTCGCCAATTGAAATGTAGCACTTTAGTCTTGATGCTGTTTCTGTCGAGAAGTTTTCGCCTATCTTGTTTGTTTTGCATGTGACTTTCACTTTTTGTCTCCAGGTGGAACGCTTGGATCGTTACCCCGTAGAAAATAAATCTGTCCCTTTTTAGTTTTTTTAGTTTTTTTAGTTTTTTTAGTTCTTTTTAGTCTGCTTTTTAGCCTAACGTTTTCGGGAGTGGTGTTTTTTACGAAGGGTCTATTTTACGCCTGCGTAAAGATTAAGGTTTTTTTATTTTATTCAGAGTGTGATCTAACGCTATTTCAAGTTCAGTCCAAGTTTTCGCGCTTTCGCTGTGTGTGGGCGACTCCCAGTTTTGATCTGTAATTAGCGAGATTCTAAAGGAGCCTTTTTCGCTGAATTCTGGGTACCATCCAATATCAATTATTTGTTCGAGTGGCAGTGATGCCTGTAATAGATCTTCTTTTAAATCGTCGGTAATAAGTTTGATGTCGCTTCCAACTAATGTGGAGAGTTCATCGAAAGTAATTGTTCCGCCGAGCGTTATTATTTTATTAATGTTCATCGCTTATTTTTTCTTCTTGGTTAGTTTTTTGAAGGCTTCTTCAGATATCGGATGTCCATGTATGGTGTTCGCACTCAATTCCACCCTCATGTACCGGGTTTCTTTTCCGTCGTTAGCGCCGATAGTTTTTCCCATATCAATGACTTTCCATGGTTTTCCATTATTGACATCTTGTCCGTTTGCAAAAGCGTGCCGTTCTAATGCTTCTATATCTGTGCCCGGCACATATTTCGCTGCACCTCCATTGGCAGTGGATTTTACGACAGAAGGCCAAGGAGCCTTAGGGGCCACATGTTTATTTCCATGGTTTGTCCACTGAACGTCTGGAGGAGGCGGGGATCCATCGCTAACCTTGGCTTTTTGCTCTGGAGGTTCGGCACCTTGGCCAGGAATGCATTTATCCCCACCAGGGCAAGTGTTTAGACCAAGCGGATCCACCCACCCCGTAGGGTTAGGCACATACTGGTAGCTATTCAACCCACCCGCAAGCTTGATCGGATCCGGCGTCAAAAACCGTCCAGTACTCGGATTGTAGTAGCGGTGTCGGTTGTAATGAAACCCTGTCTCGGCATCGAAATATTGACCCTGAAACCGCAACGGGTTATCGATCTCGCTGACGTCCAGCTCGGCGAGATTACCGTAGGCTCGGTACTTCGCCGACCACATGATTTCACCGCTGTAGTCGGTGAGCTCCTGCGGTGTGCCGAGGTGGTCGAGTTGGTAATAGAACGGCGTTGCTTTACGTGGGCCTTCGCCATCTAGCATCGCCAATGGGCGGAAGCTGCCCGGTTCGTAGATGTAGCTGCGGTAGCGGTTTTCGGCGCTTTCCGCAATCAGGCGTTCGCCTTGCCAAAGGAATTCGGTGATGTGGCCGTCGACGGTTTTTTCAAAACGTCGACCGAATGCATCGTACTTGTAGGTTGCGGTGCTGCCACCCGGCAGGCTTACGCCGATCAAGCGGTGTTGGCAGTCGTAGCGATATTCGGTGACGAGTTTCTGCCTGGTACCACGGCGTTCGCGACTCAGGTTGCCGTACGCGTCGTACTCGTAGTGACGATCACCCTGCATCAGCAGGCGGTTACCTTTGACGTTGGCGAGGTTGGCAGTGCCTTCGTTACTTTGGCCCAGCAGGTTGCCGGCCGGATCGTGGGCGAAGCTTTCTGGGATAGCGCCACGCACGCTGATCAATCGATCGAGCGGGTCATAGTGGTAGCTGCGATTGCCTTTGCGGCTGTCATCAATGCCAGCGAGGTTGCCGTTGGCATCGTAATTATAACTACGCTGGAACAGGTTCTTGTCTCGCTAGCCAACAGTGTGGGCTTGCAGGCGGCCTTGTTCGTCGTACTGGTATTGGCTGAGCAGCAAACCTTGCTGACGTTTTTGTTCGCGCCCAGCACTGAACTGGTGAGAGGTCAGGCGTGAGCCGTTGAGGTCGATGCTGCTCAGTTGCCCGCCCGGTTGGTGACGGTAATCGAGTTTGCTGCCGTCAGGCAGGCGGCAGTGTTTTAGTTGGCCGACGCTGTCGTACTCGTATCGCAGGGTGCCCCAACCTTGGTGTTCTTCGATGAGGCGGTCTTGCAGGTCGTATTTGTAGGCGAGCGGCCAATGACCGTCGTCGACGTTGACGAGGCGACCGAGGGCGTCGTAGCCGTAGTGGATTTCTTCGCCATCGGCCAGGGTTTTCACCAGTAGTCGGCCAGCAGCGTCACGCTGATATTCAGTGACCCGTTCGCTGCCGTCGTCGCCGAACTCGGTTTTCTTCAGCAGTTGGCCGTTGAGGTCATATTCATAGGCCGTACGACGACCGTCGAAGCCGGTTTCCTGCTGGAGCAGGCCGTTGGCGTAGTAGTCGAGGTGGTATTGCTCGCCGCGCTCCTTTTCGATTTCAGTCAGCAGCAGGCGCGAGTTGTCATAGAGTGGAGAAAAGGGAAAAGATTTATTTTCAATGCGTAGAAAATAAAACTGAAAATCCCTTCATTAGCATATGGAAATGAAGATTGCTCTGGAGAGGCCTAGTCGGAAAATTTGCCAAAGTCCAAGTATAACTCTGGAATACTTACGCTAAATAGTTTTTCTACTTGAGAAGTTTTATTGGTTTCCACTGAGAATCTCTGTTCAATCCCAAAGGAACTCCATTCAAAAATTCATATCCACCCTCCGTGGAAAATAAATCCTTCCCCGGTTTTGCCACTTTTTACCTACTTTGTTTTCTATGTTTTCTGAACTGGATACGTTTCGCCCGTGATTGTAATTGATGTTCCATCTGATTTTATGTTTTCGATGCTGTTTATAACTATCTTGAGTTCTTTTGAGTTTGGGAATAGAAAGTAAAAAAGCTCGAAATAAAGATAGTCTTTTATAAGGCTTGCAGCCAAATTGTGATAGTTGTTTAAAATTTCATCAAAGGTTGGGTATTCTATTTTTTCTAGTTCGGGAATGTCCGCATAGCCTTGCTCAGAGTCATCAATTTTGCATTCGGCAATAAATGAATTTGCATGGCTGATAAATTGTTCCGGAAACTCATCGTTGTTTATCGTCATTTCGTATTTTTTTGTTTCAAGAATTGACTTTTCTCCGAAGCCAAGGCTCCTGTAGGTGACCGTGTTTAGATTGATTTCCGTGCCGGCTGATCTAAATATCATGGAAGTTCTCCCGGTGGTATGAGCGTGATCGTACCATCCTCTTTAAGCGTTATTGAACCTGATGGTCTGTACGCTTCACCTGCTTTCTGATCCTGCTCTGAACGTTTACCTGAGCGTTGGAAAAATTCTTCTGGAGATTTTATTTCTTCAATGGATGCAGTTCTGTTGCCAGGCGCGATTTTAGTTTCTTCGAGCGACAAAAAAGAAAAGGGGACAAATTTATTTTCAGTGTTTAGAAAATAAATCTGTCCCCTTTTTGTTGGCTGTTCAGGGTAGATATGGACTGTCCCCACTTACCGTTGTTCTATTGTTTGTATACTCGATAACCCGCATCAAAATCGCTAACGGTGTGCATATTGCTGTAGGTTGTGTCGAATATTCCCTGGATTGGAGGTTGGACACGATTTGCTTGTAAATTTAAGAGTTTTACTGAATTTTGGAGTTCTTCGTATGTTGCTATATAAGTAAGGTTCGAAGGGGTGAACTCGATAGTTACTTTTTTTGGTGAGATTATGGCAAGATTGATCAATAACTGTGGTGTTGAGAATGATCTCCCTCCGACGTCGTAGATTTTATCTTCGTTCGCTAATTTGGGGCCGTAAGACTCGTGCGTCAAGTAACCTTCATCTTGATTTAATAGGCGTATTAGTTTTTCATGACCCTTCATCTTCTCAAATGTAATGATTGCTTTCTTGAGTATTAGGAAACCGTCCTCGTCCATGTTGTCTAGGAATTTTGAATTCTGAAGTTTTATTGAAGAGACTACTGGTTCGTCTATTAGGTTAAGAACGACATTAAAAATTTCGAGTTGAAAGCTATTATGAATGTTTTCAGTTGGAGGAATATTTATATAGGATATGACTCCGCCGGCATTGTCGAAATCGATAGCGCCAAAGGATTTTGTAATGTCAATTAAAAAATTCATTTTGCTCTCTCGATTATAAATTGATCAAGTTGTTTTGATTCTATTTGATTGCCATCAATGGTTTTAAAACCTTTTGGGTCGACTTTTGTTTGCGAGACTATTCTTCGAGAAAAGGGGGGCAGGTTTATTTTCGGTTTGTAGAAAATAAATTTGTCCCACTTTTTATGTTTTATGTTTTATGTTTTATGTTTTTCTTAGATTGCGCCATCATTGTTGTATGCTTTGATGTTGTTTATAAATATGCCACTGGCTTTGCACGTAATATTGCATAGAGAGTTGATTGTCGCCTTTATTTCGAATTCACTGTTGTTTTTGTTGATATTTAGTTCTAGTGGGCCGCAGAGGTTGAAGTTTTTAACCTCTAATGTTGTTGCATTGTTAATGATTAGGTCAAAGGAAAACTCATTATATTCATTTTTTATCCACTTATCTGGGTAGCTGTTGTCTTTCATGCGGCTGAATAGTTTTAAAGTTATCGCATTGTCTCTAAGTATGGCGTGGGAGATGTTTAAGTCCGTTGGCGCGTAGCCATTTCCAAAAATGGCTAGCCATTGTTTTTTGTCTGAAATGTAGTTTGTCCACATTTTATTTTTCACTCGAAAACATAATGGGTAGAAACACTTTTAAGGTGGAAAGTTCTATTGCGGTCAGCATTGCCTGTTTCCGGATCATACTCTCTTACATTGAAATGCGGTTTGTGCGAAGCATGGTCGCTTGGGAAGTCTTCATGCCCATATGAGTGCTCTTGAATTACTACGCGCTCATTGTCAATGTTTTTGTAGTGGTATTCTCTAGTGTAGACAATGTTGCCATCCGCATCGAGAACGTTTTGTTTTCCTACTCCATGCTCACCCGCTTTTGTGAGGGCAACTTGGTTTACTTCCAATGGTTCAGCTGACTTGGGTATTCTTGCATCACGTTTTGCATCTTGAAAGGCAGCTCTGCGAGAGCCATAAAATTTATCATTTCGGGTAAATTTCTTTTGTCCCGGACACCCATTCAACCCCAACGGATCCACCCATCCCGTAGGATTAGGCACGTACTGGTAGTTATTCAACCCCCCAGCAAGCTTGATCGGATCCGGCGTCAAAAACCGTCCAGTCCCCGGATTGTAGTAGCGGTGTCGGTTGTAATGTAACCCCGTCTCGGCATCGAAATACTGACCCTGGAACCGCAACGGGTTATCGATTTCGCTGACATCGAGTGCCGCCAGGTTGCCATAAGCTCGGTATCTGGCCGACCACATAATCTCGCCGCTGTAATCGGTGAGTTCCTGCGGTGTGCCCAAGTGATCGAGTTGGTAATAGAACGGCGTGGCTTTACGTGGGCCTTCGCCGTCGAGCATAGCCAACGGACGGAAGCTGCCCGGTTCGTAGATGTAACTGCGATAGCGATTTTCGGCGCTTTCAGCGATCAAGCGCTCGCCTTGCCACAGGAATTCAGTGGTGTGGCCGTCGACGGTTTTTTCTATACGACGGCCGAAGGCGTCGTATTTGTAAGTTGCAGTGCTGCCGCCCGGCAGGCTGACGCCGATCAGACGATGCTGGCAGTCGTAGCGATATTCGGTGACGAGTTTCTGGCCGGCGCCACGACGTTCACGGCTCAAATTACCGTAAGCGTCGTAGTCATAATGGCGGTCGCCCTGCATCAGTAGGCGGTTGCCTTTGACGTTAGCCAAATTGGCTACGGGCAGGTCATTCTGACCGAGGAGGTTGCCTGCTGGATCGTGGGCGAAGCTTTCCGGTGTTGCACCACGCACACTGATCAGTCGATCCAATGGATCGTAGTGATAGCTGCGATTACCTTTGCGGGTGTCATCTACGCCGGCTAGGTTGCCATTCGCGTCGTAGTTATAGCGTCGCTGGAACAGGTTTTTGTCGCGTTGGCTGACGCTATGCGCTTGCAGGCGACCTTGTTCGTCGTACTGGTATTGGCTTAGGAGCAAACCCTGTTGTCGCTGTTGCTCGCGACCGGCACTGAACTGGTGAGAGGTCAGGCGTGAGCCGTTCAGGTCGATGTTGCTCAGGCGTCCGCCGGGTAGATGACGGTAATCGAGCGTGCTGCCATCTGGAAGACGGCAGTGGCTCAGTTGGCCAACGCTGTCGTACTCATAACGTGTGGTGCCCCAACCCTGATGCTCGGTGACAAGCCGATCCTGCACGTCGTATTCGTAGGCGAGCGGCCAGTTACCGTCGTCGACGTTTACCAGACGCCCCAATGCGTCGTAGCTGTAGTGGATTTCTTCGCCGTCTGGCAAGGTTTTGACCAGCAGACGTCCGGACGCATCACGTTGGTATTCGCTGACCAGTTCGCTGCCGTCATCGCCGAACTCGATTTTCTTAAGCAACTGACCGTTGAGGTCGTACTCGTAGGCAGTGCGGCGACCGTCAAAACCAGTTTCCTGTTGGATCAGGCCATTCGAGTAGTAGTCGAGTTGGTAGCGTTCGCCGCGCTCGTTCTCGATCTCGGTGAGGTTAAGTTGCGAGTTATCGTAGCGATAACGCAGTTGGCTGCCGTCAGGATTGATGCGGCGGCTGACCAAGTGCAGGTTGTCGGCGTACTCGTAACGAGTGATACGCCCAAGCTCGTCGCGTTCGGCGGTGACGCGGCCATATGGGTTGTAGGTGAACGCGCGAGTGGCGCCGCCGGGCAGGGTTACTTGGGTCAGACGATCAACTGCATCCCATTGGTATTGGGTGATAGCACCGAATTCGTCCTGACGGGTAATTTGTCGACCTAGCGCGTCATAGCGGTATTTGCGCTGACCGCCATCTGGCAGGCGCTCTTCCAGCAACTGACCTAGGTTGTTCCAGCCGAGTTGATGACGACTACCATCGGGATGACGAATTTCCAGCAGTCGGCCCTGACGGTCATAGCTGTAATGGGTTTCGTTGCCATCCGGATCGCTTTGTTGGGTAATGTCACCCTGACGATTGCGCTCGTATTTCCAGCGGGCTTTGCCGCGCTGGACATCAATGAGTTGACCATTAAAGTAGTTGTAGCGGGTCGGAATACCCTCTGGCGGGATAACGACGATCAAGCGCCCAGCTTCGCTGTACTGATACTCAGTGATCGCGCCCATCGGATCTTTTACGGCGACCAGACGTCCCTGATCGTCGTACGCGTTCTGCGTTTCACCGCCGTCGGGCGCGGTCTCGCTGACCAGCCGCGCATTTTCGTCATGCACATAGACAAGTTGGCTGCCGTCAGCGTTATGGACGGTGACCGAGCCTTTGTCATCCCACTCGTAACGCGCTTCCATTTGCACGTAGTTGGCCCAGTGGCGTATGCAGCGGGAGTGTTTGCCTTCACGTTCCCATTCCCAGAAGAAACTGGCGCCGCCGGCCATCTGTCGTTCGAGGATGACATGCTGATCGTTGTAACGGTAATGCTCGGTTTCGCCTGCCGCATTGGTAGAAGAAATCAGTTGATTGCGTGCGTTGTATTGGTAGGTGACGAGCGTTTGAATGGTCAGCCATGGATCCTGACGTTCACCGCGGTCATTGTATTCCTGGCGTTGTTGCTGCTGATCGACGGCCACAATGTGTCGGTCGTCGTAACGCATTAGCAGGGCACGGCCTGCACCGTTATCGATGCGCTGGATACGGTCAACGAAGTCATAACTGATATGTAACCGGTTTTCGTAGGCGTCGCTAATCGTGGTTAGGCGACCGGCTCGGAAATGGTAGAAGCGTGTTTTTGCCCCGGCCTGAGTCAGGACAAGTTCACCGGGAGCATCACCTAGATAAATTGCGGCCTGTGCCAGACTATTGGTGATGGCGGGGCGCTGGTCGGTCGGCATCGGGAATCGGGTCTGCCGATTCTCGTTGTCTGTCCACAGCACACCTTCATCGTCGATTTGCAAGCGATGGGACAGTGAATGGCTCCAGCCATGGCCGAGACGGCTGTCGAAATCAACCGCACTGCTTCGGTATAGGCGGGTCCACTCGAAGGGCAGCAAACCACCCATTTCACCATCGGTCAGCGTGAGTAATTCCTCACCGGTCACCATCGACACGGGGTCGCCACCAGAGCATGTATCGTCAACACACTGTGCGGGTTTGTCGGCCGGGTTTTTCGATTGATCTGGCGCGTTGTCGACGTGTTCTACCTGTTCGACACGCGAGGCGGGCTCATCTTTTTTACGTGCTTGAATCTGCGCATCGGACTCCACTTTTCCGCCGCTGACCGGTGGCTTGTTTTTCGGTGCTGTCGCGGTTTCGGCAGGTTTGGGTGCCGCAATCTGCACATCCGCTTTACGTGCCGGATTGAACTTCGAATCGCCATTTAGCAACAAAGGCTTCGACGCTTCGGTGTGTGGCGTGGCCTTGGATTTGCTGACCTTCATCAGCATGCCAGTGAAATCTTCGATCAGTTTTATGACCTTGCCGCTACTCTGGACTCCCTTGATTGCCTTTGTCCCCACGCGAACGGCCAAGCCGAGGCCTCCAGTCAGGACGACGCCCACCAGAATGTTCAGCAGGAACTCTGTGGACATTTGGGCCAGCACTTCCGTGCAGGTCTGCGGAGGCAGCATTTGCACCCAGGCCATGATTGCCGCGACATAGATCCACATCAGCGGCTCATCGCTGGCAATTAGCAAAGCTGTGTGAATGGCTTCGGCTGAAGCGTCGTAAATCTTCTTGATCTGCTCTTCGGTGAAAAACTTTTTCAGTTTTTCGTAGTTTTCGCGAGGGTGAGCGACGAGGTCGTAGAGGCTCTTGATATCGCCCCACAAGCCCATGATCGCCTTCATGAAGCCTTCCCACGCAGCTTCCAGCTCCTGCAGGGCACGACCGCCCAGTGATGCATCAGTGTGTGCCTGCCACAACGGCAGGAAACTTGTGCTCCATTCGGTTTGCAACCAGCCACCGAGTTCACCGATCACGCCTTGGTAGGAGTTGAACAGGCTATCGATCTGGGCAGGAGTTGGATTAGGGAAAAATGTAATTTTGTACTGCTGATTGGGTGTGAGGCCGGAGACTTCCAGAATTCCGGTCGAATCGATGGTTTTGTTAATCGTCGGACCGACTTCGTTCTTGCCGATGAAGCGGCCATCGACTACCGGAGTCAGTCGAACCGGCGTATTGCCAATTGGCACGAAGCGCGCGGATTCGAAGCTGTGAACGAGCACGAGTTTGCCGTTAGCGGGGCAGTTGGCATAAAGGGTGTTTTCCTTTTTGATGTCCTTGTCTGCCGTGCCGACTTCGTCCCCGACCTTGAACTGCTGCTCGGCATCCAGAATGCCGCCATACCAGGCTTCGGCATGCTCACGGTAGTCTTTCAGACACTTCTTGAAGTCGGCAATGATCGCCTGAGCATCAGGTTGTTTTGCCGTGAGGCCACCAACGATCCCACCCATCAAAACGCTCATACAACCACCTCATTTTCCAAATAGGCCTTCAACAGACCGGCAAAATTTTCTTCCGTGAGCGGCGTGCGCTTTACGAAGCGCGCCACTTTTTGTTTCAAGTTTGATTCTGGGAACGAGAAGTACAGATCGGCATGTTCGTCCAATAGCCACTGCATCATGTTGCCGATCACGGTCGACGGGTTCTCGGCCATCAAGCTGTCTAGCAGATCTTTCGGCACCTCCCACCACGGCCAATCCTTCGCCTTCGGCACCACCCGCGGCCCGACCTCCAGGCTCCGCCCGTTGATCAGGTAACGCTGAAACACCGGCAACACTTCCCCAGCCGTCTCACCCAACCCTTCAAGAATCGGGTAGATATGCCGTCCATCCCAAAACCGGAAAAACACCTCGGTCCCGTCCGGCATCTTCACCTGTGTCAGGCTGCGCAGATGCTCGAACACTTCGTTCGGTTCCGAGCGCGATACCGCCAGCCAACCCCAATCGAGGGCGTCCGTTTCGGCGATCCATGGCAAGAATGCCGAGTTGCCCTTCAGTTCGGTGACGTAGGGCATCACCGGTTGCCAAGTGGAGTAGGGCGTGTCGCCCCAGATCGGCAAGAGTTGGGCGGTGGGTTCGGTGAGGTAGAGGTTTTTCAGCGCGTCGGAATCACTCGCCGCGCTGATGATCAAGTACAGGCGCTCGCCAGTCTGCAACGGCTGTTGCGCCAGCCAATCCTTGGGCGTAATTCGATCAGATGGCACAGGCACCTGCCTTGCATTTTTCGCATTCTTCGCAGAATGGCGCGTTACGTTTGAGGGTGTTGATCTGGGCCGGGGTGAGGACCTGGCCGGCTTTGTCAGCGTCGGCCTGTTTCAGCACGCCGGGTATCAATGGCGCCGCACCGGTGCCGCTGCCCGGCCCACCGCCGGAGTTCATGTTGATCACCGGCCCGCTCATGGTCACGCCACCGGCATCGATCTTGATGAAGCTGCCGCCGCCGATCAGCGTCAGTTCGGCGCCAGCCTCCATCACCACTTTCATGCCGCTGCTGAGATGGATTTCCTGCCCCGCGTCGATGAACTGCCCAGTGCCGATCTTGACGTGCTGGTTCACGCCCACAGTCAGGTGGTCGTTGGCGCGGGCTTCGACTTTGCGGTCTTCGTAGACGGTGTGGTGTTCTTCGGCTTTGAATTCGCTGTAGCTGTTTTTTTCGACGGTGTCGTGGCGTTCGTTGCCGACGCGGATCTTCTGGTCGTGCTCGATGTTTTCGTCCCAGTCGCGCTGGGCGTGCAGGTAGATCTGCTCCTGACCTTTTTTATCTTCGATGCGCAGTTCGTTGTAGCCGCCACCGCCCATGGAGCTGAGGGTCTTGAAGGTGCTGCGGGTCTTGTTCGCCGGCAGTGGATAGGGGACGGTGTTTTCCTTGTGGTACAGGCAGCCGCTGATCAATGGCTGGTCGGGGTCGCCTTCAAGGAAGGTGACGAGCACTTCCATGCCGATGCGCGGGATGGCGATGCCGCCGTACTGGGCGCCGGCCCAGGCGCTGGAGACGCGTAGCCAGCAACTGGTCTTGTCGTCGGCCTGGCCTTCGCGGTCCCAGTGAAACTGGACTTTGACGCGGCCGTATTCGTCGCAGTGGATTTCTTCGCCTTTGGGGCCGGTGACCACGGCGCTCTGGCTGCCGAGGATGCGCGGTTTCGGGTGGCGCAGGGGCGGGCGGTTTGGCACGTCCCATGGCGTGGCCTGGAAACGGTTGCGGTAGCCCTGATGGAAATCGTCTTTCAGCGCGGTGGTGTCGCTGGTCACCGACTCTTCCAGCACTTGCGGCTGCTTGCCTTCATGGTGGACTTCGGTCAGCAACCAGAGGTCGTTCCATTTGGCTTTCGGGTGCGCGGTGAGGGCGAGGAAATGGCCGCTGACCAGCAGTGGCTGATCGCTCTTGCCTTCGGCGAGCTGGAAGTCGCTGCGATGGCGTTCGAGGGCGCGCTTGGCCAGGTGTTTGCCGCGCTCGCGGTCGATGAAACGACCTGGGTAATCGTAATCCTCAAGGTCGGGCAGAGCGTCGCCACGGTTTTCGCTTTCGAGGGTGATGCGCGGTTTTTCGAAGTCGTAATCGCGGCGGGTGGTGCGGCTGGTGCGGGTTTCCAGGCGCAGGTCGAAGCGCTTGATCACCGGGTCGCTGGCGACCATGCCGGAGTCTTGTTGATAGGCCACGGGCGTCAGCTTCGGGAACACCGTCTGGTCATCGCCGAAAATCAGTTTGTGCGCCGTGGCGGTGTGTTCGAAGTGGTAGTGGATACCTTCTTCTTCGCACAGGCGCTGGATGAAATGCAGGTCCGACTCATCGTATTGCACGCAGTAAACGCGCTCGGGATAAATCGAACCGGTCTTGAATTCGTAGGCGTTGCTTTGAATGCCGTGTTCTTCGAGGACCTTGCCGATGATTTTCGGCACCGTGAGGTTTTGGAAGATGCGTTGGTTGATGCGGTGCGCGAGGTACGCCAGTTGCGGGCGCAGGGTCAGCGAATAGCGCGTCAGGCGTTTGCCCGAATCGCCTTGAGCGGCGCGATAGATCTGGCCGTGGATGCCGCTGCCGTCGGGCGACAGTTGCAGGAAGGCCGGTTTGTGCAGCAGGGTTTCGAGGTCCAGCGACGGCTGCTCACTGACCAGCTCCACCTCAAAGACAAAAGGCTGGCTGATGGCTTCCCGGCCTTGCAGGGTAAACACCTGAAAGTCAGCAGAAAGACCTTCGATGGTCAGGGCAAAGTGGGTTTCATTGGCCGGCGCGAACATCCGTTGTTCCTCGTGCTGTCACAAAAATCTGGAGTTGCGAAAACAACATCGACCAGCAGAGCTGGCCGATGCTTGTAACGATCAGCCGTAATTAAACGACTGGAGCACGCCAGTCATCGGAACCCGAAGTACCGGATACTTCGTGGGTCCAGGTGATTTTGCGGTAGGTGAACTGCACTTCTTCCAGGTGGGTGAAGTGCGAGTTGCCTGGATCCTGGCAGTTGTGCATTTTGTTGTTGATGGCGACGATGATCGCGTCTTCCAGTTTGGTGGTGTAGTAGTGCTCTTGGGTACCTTGAGCAGAAGTACGGAACCACTGGATAACGATTTCGCTCATGCGCTCGCCGGAGGTCAGAGCGGCTTGCAGCAGAGGCGAAGCCTTGTCGTAGACCTTGGTGATCAC